>NZ_CP019038.1:6675145-6987670 GCF_001941825.1 Massilia putida | reverse complement strand
GCCCAGCGTCTCAGAGCGGATGTCGACGCAGGTCGTGCCGCGCGTGCGACAGAAGTGGCGCGAGCAAACCTGGCCCGATTAATCGGGGCAACACAACCATTGGCAATCGTGGCGCCGTGGTTCGACGATACGAGTGCAGAAGCCGGGATCGATGCGCCAGAAAGCTCGCTGTCACGCGCGGCCGCCGAGGCCCAGGTGGCGGCTGCCCGTGCGCGCGTAGATAGCGCGCGTCGCGCCCGCATCCCAGACCTGACCGTCAGCGCAGGTACGCGCCGGATAAAGGAAACAAGCGACACCGCAGCAGTCGTCGCGCTATCGATTCCACTTCCCCTGTTCAACCGGGGCGATGCAGAGGTGGCCCGTGCGAGGGCCGAACTGGACAAGGCGGAAGCAGAACGCAACGCTGCCGCACTAGACCTCGCTGAAGCCCTTGCATCTGCCCGGGCTGACGTCACTGACGCTAGGGCGAGCGCCATATCTGCGAGCGGTCCCGAGCTAGCTGCGGCCCAGGAGGTGGCGCGTATCGCGCGTATCGGCTACGCCGAGGGCAAGTTTTCGCAACTCGATCTGATTGAGGCCGAACGCTCTCTGTCACAGACGCAGGAAGCTGCCATCGACGCCTTGGCCACGTTTCACGACGCCCGCGCTCGTCTGGCGCGACTGCTCGGACACCTCGACCCAATTTATAAGGACTGATTGATGCCCAAGTTTTACCGTCCCCTCATCTACGCGTGCTTGTTATGGCTGGCAGCGTGCTCCAAATCACCGCAGGCTGGCAGGGAACCAGCTGCCGAACAACCGCATGTGGAACACACGGGCGAACAGCGCAAGAATGACAAAACTGAAGAGGCAGAGAAACGGGAGTCGGCTGAGAAAGGTGAAGCCTCCGAGAAGGGTAAAGCCGACACCATTCGCATGACGAATGCACAACTTGTCGCATCGAGCATCGAGGTAGCACCAGTACGTCAGATCGCCACCGACTCGGTCGAAGCGCCAGGGATGATCGATGCGAGTCCTTCACGCTCCGAAGTGGTTGCGGTCGCCGTTGGTGGTCGGATTACCGCCCTGCACCGTAATTTAGGAGAGCCAGTAAATCGTGGTGATGTGCTCGCGGTCGTCGAAAGTGGCGAGGCGGCTCAGCTGAGAGCGGATTTGGAAGCGGCACGGCGAGACCGCGAACTCGCGCGGGGCACCTTGCAGCGCGAAGAGCGGCTGTTCAAAGAAAAAGTGTCAGCCGAACAAGACTATATCGCTGCCAAGGCTGCCGCAGCTGAAGGGCAGACACGTTACCGGCTCGCCGAGCAGCGACTGGCTGCTGCCGGAGGCAGCGGGAGTGGCCCCTTGAACCGTCTTGTGGTGCGCTCCCCCATCAAAGGCTACGTGGTTGCGCGCCAAGCGGTATTGGGCAACGTCGTTGGACCCAACACTGAGCTTTTCCGTATCGCCGACTTGTCCGAAGTGTCGGTCGCGCTGGCTTTGGCCCCCGAGGATGCCAGTCGTGTGCATGTGGGCGCCGCGGTGGACGTCTCCACGCCGACCCGCAATGGCACTGCACATATCGCCTTCGTATCGCGGGTGATCGACGCAAACACGCGTCAGGTGCAGGCCTTGGCGACCCTGCCGAATGCCCAAGGTCTCTGGCGGGTGGGTGAAACAGTTCGCGCTGCCGTCCTGCTGGAGCATCCGAACGGAAAGACTGTCCTGGCTGTCCCTCAGAACGCGCTGCAGACGGTCGAGGACAAGCCTTCCGTCTTCGTTCGTACGAATGACGGCTTTGCAGTCAGGCCTGTCACGCTCGGCCCGTCCAATGGCAATTATGTCACGGTCGTCTCTGGCTTGACGGGTGACGAGCGCGTCGCCGTGACCAACAGCTATGTACTGAAAGCCGAGCTGGGCAAAGGCGAAGGTGGTGATGATGATTAACATGACGCTTCCACGGATGCGAGGACGGGGCCTGAAATGATTGCTCGCATCGTCACCTTCGCGGTAGCCCGTCGTTGGCTGGTACTGTTCACAAGCTTGTTGGCGGCCCTGGCCGGTGCCGTCGCTCTGTCGCGCCTTCCCATCGACGCCGTGCCCGACATTACCAACGTCCAGGTACAAATCAATACGTCGGCTCCCGCCTTGTCACCGGCCGACGTCGAGCGGCAAGTAACTTTTCCTATCGAGACAGCGTTGGCAGGAATTCCGGGGCTGCAATCCACGCGTTCGCTGACCCGGCACGGTTTTGCTCAGGTCACGGCTGTGTTCTCGGAAGACACGGATATTTACTTCGCCCGCCAGCAGGTGGCTGAGCGCCTGCGCTCCGCCGAACGCGATCTGCCTACAGGTGTCGCTCCTGCCATGGGGCCTGTCGCCACCGGTCTGGGCGACGTTTACATGTGGACAGTGGAGTTTTCCGGCCGACACGAATCCGGGGCGAAGACCGGCCTGCAACCGGACGGCAGCTACGTGACGCCAGAAGGCACCCGGCTGCATAACGAGGTCGAGAAAACGACGTATCTGCGTACGATCCAGGACTGGATCGTAGCACCGCAGCTCAAGACAACGAAAGGGCTTGCCGGTATCGATGTCCTGGGGGGATACGTCAAGCAGTACGTGGTCATGCCCGATCCGCAACGACTCGCGGCGGCAGGCTTGACCATGACCGCCCTGGCCGAGGGGCTGGAACGCAACAATACCAGCGCAGGCGCCGGAATCGTTGAACGTAACGGTGAAGCGCTCACGGTGCGGGCCGATGCACGCGTCACCACGGTGGACGATCTCAGCAAGATCGTCGTCGCCACGCGTAACGGCACACCTATCCTCGTTTCGCAAGTCGCACAGGTTACCGTTGGCCATGCAGTGCGCTTTGGTTCTGCGTCGGAGTCCGGCCACGAAGTCGTACTCGGTACCGCCGTCATGCGGATAGGAGAAAATAGCCGGACCGTTGCCGCCGCGGTCGATGCACGATTGAAGGAAATTGCCCGCTCGTTACCAGCTGACGTTATCGTCAAGCCGGTACTCGATCGAACCCGGCTCGTCGACGCAACGATCCACACTGTCGCCAAAAACCTGATAGAAGGTGCGCTGCTGGTCATTGTGGTGCTGTTCGCACTGCTCGGCAATATCCGGGCCGCGCTGATCGCGGCTGCGGTCATTCCCATAACGATGTTGCTGACCTCGGCCGGCATGCTGCGGGCCGGCGTGACCGCAAATCTCATGAGCCTCGGTGCGCTCGACTTCGGGCTGATTGTTGATGGCGCCGTGATCATCGTCGAGAATGCCTTGCGACGTCTCGCTGATCGGCAGCACGACGCCGGCCGCGTACTGACCAAGGCTGAACGCCTTGAAGTGGTAGCGACCGCCGCGCGGGAGATGATCCGGCCTAGTGTCTATGGTCAGGGCATCATCATGCTGGTGTATGTTCCCCTGCTGACGTTCCAAGGGGTCGAAGGAAGGATGTTTATGCCGATGGCCGTAACGGTCATTCTGGCGCTCGCGTTCGCATTCGTCCTGTCGCTGACCTTTGTGCCTGCAATGATCGCCCTCTGGCTGTCGAAACACGTCGAGGAACAGGAGAACCGGTTCGTGGCGGGAACGACAAGGCGCTACGCCACCTGGCTCGACCGTGCCGTGGCACGGCCAAAGCTGACAGGTGGCATCGGTGTTGGCGCCCTGGGTCTGGCACTGCTGCTGTTTACGACGCTGGGCCAGGAATTCCTGCCAACACTCGACGAAAAAGACGTTCTGCTGCAAGCCTGGCGTATTCCGGGAACCTCGGTGGACCAAAGCCAGTCGATGCAGTTCGCGATCGAGAAAGCCGTGGCGAAGCTTCCAGAGGTCAAACTGGTCTTTTCCCGCACCGGCACCGCCGAACTCGCGTCCGACCCCATGCCGCCCAACGGTACCGATACCTTCATCATCCTGAAAGAGCGCTCCGAGTGGCCAGAACCAGGCATGTCGAAAGCCGAGGTGGTCGAGAAGATTGAGCGCGCTGTCGCCGTTCTTCCCGGTCAAACGTATGAGCTGACACAGCCTATCCAGATGCGTTTCAACGAGTTGCTGGCCGGCGTTCGAGGAGACATCGCGGTCAAGGTCTACGGTGACGACTTCACGACGATGACCCAGACGGCCGAACGGATTGCCGCCCAGTTGCGTGAGACCGAGGGAGCGGCCGATGTGCGGGTCGAACAGGTGGCAGGACTTCCCCTTCTCGATGCAAGGCTCGGCCGGGACGCCATGGCCCGTGTCGGACTGACGGCCCAGGATGTGTACGGCACACTGGCTGCGGCGCTCGCCGGACAGGAAGCAGGTATCGTGTATGAAGGCGATCGCCGCTTCGAGGTCGTCGTGAAACTTCCCGATGCGGTAAGGCAGGACATCAACGGTCTGCGGCAATTGCCTGTTCCTACCCCGGCGGGCGGCTTCGTCCCCTTGGGGTCGGTGGCTTCGCTGGTTGCAGCCAAGGGACCCAATCAGATCAGCCGCGAGAACGGCAAGCGCCGCGTGGTTGTGCAAGCCAACGTTCGCGGTCGTGACATCGCCGGCGTGGTGCAGGAAGCGCAGGCGCGCATCGCGTCGCAGGTGCGGTTACCGGCCGGTACCTGGCTCGAATGGGGTGGCCAGTTCGAGAACCTGGAGCGCGCACGATCCCGCCTCGCGATCGTCGTGCCGCTTTGTTTCGTCTTGATCCTGTCGCTGTTGTACTCGGCGGTGGGCTCCTGGCGCAAGACCGCGATCATTTTCACTGGAGTACCGTTGGCCCTGGTCGGCGGTGTGGCTGCCCTATGGCTGCGTGGACTTCCGTTCTCTATCACTGCGGCCGTGGGTTTCATTGCCCTGTCGGGTGTGGCAGTGCTCAACGGCTTGGTGATGGTGAGCGCGATCGACGATCTCGCGACACGCATGCCTTGGGAGCGCGCAGTACGCGAAGGCGCGGTGCGGCGCCTGCGTCCGGTCATGATGACTGCCCTGGTAGCGTCCTTGGGATTCGTACCGATGGCCCTGGCGACAGGCGCTGGAGCGGAGGTTCAACGTCCGCTGGCAACAGTGGTCATTGGCGGGTTGATTTCGGCCACCTTGCTGACTCTGTTCGTCCTTCCTGCCCTTTGTGCTCGCTTCGCACGGCCGACGAACACGTCTGCCATGACGGAGAGAGGTAGAACGTCAGTCTCGTAAAAATGAGGACGGCTTCGTGCACGCACTCGGAATCTGCAATCACGTAAGCTCGACATCCAGATAACCTACATGAATCAATAGCAAGCTATGTCCAGCGTTACGATGACCTACTTGGAAAGCACTTTTTCCATTCCCAAGATGGATTGCCCATCCGAAGAAAACTTGATCCGCATGGCACTTGGCAACCGTTCTGGCATTCGATCGTTAATGTTCGATCTATCCAAACAGGAACTTACGGTGGTACATCTGGGTGAAGCGGAAACGATATTGAGTCGGCTGCGCCCGCTGAACCTGGGCGCTGTACTCAAGGCTTCACAACCAGCTTTGACTCCTGAAAGTTCGTCCTCGGAAGGGCCACGATGGGAAAGCGTGTTCACCATTCCCAAGATGGACTGCGCATCCGAAGAGAACCTCATCAGGATGGCGTGCAACGATGACCTCCACGTACTGTCGATGTCGTTCGATTTGCCGAACAGGGAGCTGAAGGTGATGCATACCGGATCGGCCGAGCACGTGCTCGAACTGCTCCTGCCCCTCAGGCTGGGCGCCAGCCTGCGCAGTTCGAGCGCGGCGACCACCGATCCGGATCACTCACGGCATTCAAGCGACGAGGATGGGGCGGAGGCGCGGACTCTGCGCCTGCTCCTGGCGATCAACGGCGTCATGTTTTTTGTCGAGCTGCTCGTCGGGTGGATCGCACAGTCGGCGGGCCTGGTTGCCGACTCGTTAGATATGTTCGCCGACGCTGCAGTCTATGGACTGGCGCTGTATGCAGTCGGCCGTGCGGCGCATCTGAAGACGCGGTCCGCTCATATTGCCGGGTGGTTGCAGATGGCTTTGGCGATCGGAGCGCTCAGCGAGGTCGTCCGGCGCTTCGTGTACGGCAGCGAACCGCAATCGCTCCTGATGGTGGGTATTGGCCTGCTCGCCCTGGCGGCAAACGTGAGCTGTCTTGTACTTATTACCAAAAAGCGCGACAGCGGCGCCCACATGAAGGCAAGCTATATTTTCTCCGCGAACGACGTTGTGGCCAACCTTGGAGTGATCGTGGCCGGTGTACTGGTGAATTGGACCGGTTCGCCTTATCCGGACCTGGTCATCGGTATTATCATCGGCTTGGTGGTCCTCAATGGGGCGCGTAGGATCCTCCAACTGCGCTGAATTCGTAAGCCGTGATTGCTTCCTGTGGCAGGAAGGCGAAAGAACGAACTCGAATCCTTATGGCTACTCGAGGGCCTAACATGAGGTGTAAAAATGAACATGCGAATTGGCGAACTGGCGAAGCTCGCGGCCTGCCAACCCGAGACGATTCGATTCTATGAGCAAAAGGGGCTAATGCCGGCGCCGATCAGGTCGCATGCGAACTACCGCTTGTACGACGCCAGCCATGCTGATCGTTTGCACTTCATCCGCCGTTGTCGCGCGCTAGGAATATCGTTGGATGAAGTGCAGACTCTGCTAGGTTTTCAGGATCGGCCGGACATGACATGCGGCGGAGTGAACGATTTGGTCGACCAGCATATTCTTGAGATCGACCGGCAGATTGCAGACCTTCGTACCCTGCATGCCGAGCTTTCCGAACTGCGTAGGCAATGCGATTCTGCGCGTCCCGCTGCGCGGTGTGAAATCCTCAAACAACTGGGCGAAACCTCTTCGTCAGACGGTCCCAGAAGTGAACACGTCGCTGAGCGTTGAAGCAAGCTCGAGCACCATGAAAGGTAACGCGAAAGCTACCCGTGCCGTTGCAGCAACTCTTCTACTTCACTTTCCGGGACGACCAGTGGAAATGCGTAACGACCCATCCCTCACCTTTCTTTTCCAAGACTGCGGTTTCGGTCCCGATTAGGCGAACCGCCGAACCTTTATACGTGCCTTGCGTCTCGGTTTCCTGGATGACGACGGCCATGTCGCCACCTATCCGCTCGCTTCCTTTCACCACCTTCCGGCTTGTGTTTTTTGCGAAAGCGACATCGGCGGGAAGATGGTGCCCTGCGTATTCGTCCTTGGACTGCTCGACATGGCCACTCTCGAAGATCTGGACTGCGGGACTGAGTAGCGACAGCGCCTTTGCGGTATCACCGCTGGCGACCGCTGCATGGTACTCCCCAACGACCTCGGTCGGACTGGCGGCGAAGACGGGAAGTGATGTCACAGCAAAAAACGCGAGGCAGAACAGTCGGCGCATCGAGGCTCCTTATAGACCGAAATTACAAGCCTGACATTACACCAGAGATGGGTAAGCACCTCAAGATTTTCGGCAGTCCTACCTCGATACTTTGTCGTCATGGCCGGCAACTAGATTCCCAATCACGTCCGAACTGCACGAACACGTGCAAATAGCTGCATCTTCAGCCACTGACGCACACGCGGCGTGTTCGACTCAAAAGGCAGATAGAACAGGTAAGCGCCGACAACGAGTACCAGATACATGCCGCCATACATGAGGTAATGGGACAACCGGTAGGGCGAGAGCTGGCCGAGACCCAACATCGACGCGAGCAGATGCCCCATCAACAGGATCAGTGGCACGTGCAGCACGTACAAGGTGAATGAAAAGTTCGCGAAGAACCGTCCCGTCCGGTCCAGCCAGTCCAGCTTGGGCCCCAAGCGGCGCTTGAACTGCATGCTCGACAGGAACAGTACGAGCAGCAGGCTGAAAACTAGATATTGCGGAAAGCCTTCCGGCGTGATGTCGGTTTTACCCTTCAGCCGGATGACGACGGCGCTGCCGACAAACAGGAACAGCAAGGACCAGCGCCAGAGCGGACCCGCCTCGATCTTCACCCGTGAGAACGCCGCGCCTAACAGCCATATCGAAAAATAAATCAATATGCTGCCGTGCACCAACTGGAAGATGGCGCCGATCGCCAACACTGCCGCCGCCCGCGTCGCGATTGTCCTGCCCCGAAACACCAGCACCAAGAGCGGGAACAGCACGTAGTACCAGGTCTCATTGGCCAGGCTCCATAACGGAAAGTTGCCGCCGAACGGGGGGACGATGAGCGTTTGCAGGCCAATCATGTTCCCGAAAAACGCGCTCATCGAGTACGGCTCGGACGTCGAAAACGACACGCGCGCCGTATCGAGGGCGCCGACGACAGCACCTGCAAGCAACACGATCAGGAAAGTCGGCACAAGCACGACCCACAGCCGCGAGACCCGGTCGATCGTGTAATTCTGAAACGCGCGGTCCGCGTCCAGCTTGTTGAGAAAGCTTCCGCCGACCAGCCAGCCACTGAGCACGAAAAAGACGATCACGGCAAGGTAAGCGAATCCGGCGCCGAACGCTAGGCCCTGAAACAGCAACGGGGGCTTCGTTACTGTGCCGAAGCCGGGATACATCTGGGCACGCAGATGTGCTGCGGCCACCACCAGCGCTGCGAGGCCCCTCAACAGGGAGATCAACATCGAGTGCCAACAGTCTTCCTGCAGATTCGTCTTTTCGAGAATGGTGATTTTCGGCATGACAGCCTCGCTGTGTGAACAAACCCGAATAACGATATAACCCAACCATTGTTGATGTCCTGACTAGTCCCAAGTGCAGTTGACGCCTGCAGGGCCTTGCTGGTCTTATCCGGTCCGAAGCGCCAAAAGCGCTGCCTTGATGCATTCTCTTGATTTGCGGTACCATGTTTGGATGATGCGCACGATCTTTCGCCTTCTGCTGTGGCTTTCGATCACGGTGCTGTCCCTGCAGGGCGGCGCTGCGATGGCGGTCGGGCAGCCTGAACAGGCCGTGCACGAAACAGTGGTCATGACCGGCCACCAACACCATCGGGCCGCCGCGCAAGCGGACGGAGAGCACTGCACCGAGGCTGGCTCGAAGACAGCGGTTTCGTCACACGCCAAGTGCGCCGCTTGTGCAAGTTGCTGCGTTGGCGCCGCCGCGCCTCCGGCACTACTGCCGACCTTCCACGCACCGCCGTTCTCTTCCTCGCTGCACGCTCTTGCGGAAGCCGCGATGACGTCCTTCGTCCCTCCCGCCCTCGAGCGACCACCACGCCTCGATCTCGTTTGATTTTTCCGCGCGCGCTGACGGCGCGCATCCGGGCTGCCTGGTGCGGCCCTCAATCAACACGAAACAAACCATGAAATTTTCAGACCTGCTGCTGTTCGCAGCTGGCGTGCCGCTGCTCGCTTGCGCGCAAGCGCAGCAGACCTTGCCGTCCGCCGCCGACGCGAATGCGCCTGTCGCGCCCCTGCAGTACCAATCCGTCTTCGCCGATGTCGTCGCGTCGAAGGAAGCGCCGCAAGCGCCCGATAAACGCTGGGCTCGCGCTAACCGCGTCGTCCTCGGCGAGGAAGCAGAAGCTTCCGTATCGGGCGAACAGTCCACTGCTGGCGTATCCCAGAAGGTCTCCACGCCAGAACACATGCACGGCAAGCACGAACACGAAGGAGCGCACCAATGAACTCACCTGTACGACCTGGCCTGCGTCGATTGGCCGTAGCGGTCAGCGCCGCGCTGCTCGCAGGCTGCGCGAGCTTTTCCCAAGATGGCGGACTCGATGATGTCGTCCGGATGACGCAGGAACGCATCGCCCAGCCGGCACCGTTGAAGCGGGACCAGGACTCGCGGGCCGAAGTGACCGCCCTGCTCTCCAAACCGCTCACCGCCGACGCTGCGGTGCGCATTGCCCTGCTCAACAACCAGGGCCTGCAGGCGTTCTTCGCCGAGCTCGCGATCGCCGAAGTGGACTTCGTCCAGGCTGGGCGTCTGCCGAACCCGGGCTTCAGCTTTGGTCGGGTACGCGGGGGTGGCGAGACCGAAATCGACCGGGGGCTGTCCTTCGACCTGGCAGCGCTCGTGACCCTGCCGGCCCGCACCCGCATCGAACGTCGGCGCTTCGAACAAGCCAAGCTGCAGGCGGCAATGCAGGCTGTGAACCTGGCGGCCGACACGCGCAAGGCGTATTACTCGGCCGTGGCCGCGGCGCAGGCAGCCGCCTTCGCGGAAAAGGTACGCGGATCGGCCGAGGCGGCAGCCGAGCTTGCCGCGCGCATGCGCGCCACGGGCAACTGGAGCACCCTCGACGCCGCGCGTGAGCGCGCCTTCTACCAGGACGCCTTGACCCAGCAGGCGCAATCCCGCCTGCAAGCCACGACCGCACGCGAGGAACTGGTCCGCCTGCTGGGCCTGTGGGGCCCTTCCCTCGCATTCACCCTGCCGGACCGACTTCCCGATCTTCCCGCCCAGCCAGACCAGCCGGCCAATGCCGAAGCGACCGCACTGTTGCAGCGGCTCGACGTCCTCATCGCGCGTCAGGATGCGCAGGCGACGGCACAGGCGCTCGGCCTGACCAAGACGACCGGCTTCATCAATGTGTTCGATGCGGGTTACGCCAACAAAAGCACGACCGGCGCGCCGCGCGAGAACGGCTACGAGGTATCGCTCGAGTTGCCGCTGTTCGACTGGGGCGGCGCGCGCGTGGCGCGGGCACAGGCAAGGTACATGCAGGCGGTCCACCGTACCGGCGACATCGCCGTGAAAGCGCGCTCCGAAGTGCGCCAGGCCTATGCGAGCTATCGCACCGCCTACGACATCGCCCGCCACTATCGTGACGGGGTCGTCCCCCTGCGCAAGCAGATCGCCGACGAGGTGCTGCTCCGCTACAACGGCATGTTGGCGAGCACCTTCGAATTGCTTGCCGAATCGCGCGAACAGCTTGCGGCCGTCAACGCCTCCATCGCGGCGCAGCGCGATTTCTGGATCGCCGACACCAATCTTCAGACCGCCATGAATGCAGGCGGCAATACTGATTCAAGGACAGCACAATGATTTCCCGTCGAGATTTTTTCAAAGGCGCCGGCGCCGTCGCGGTAAGCACTGCCGCAGTCAGCCGTGTGGGCGCAGCATCGCTGCCCGAAGCGATGGTCATGGACAATGCAAAGACCCATGTGCCGCCGCCACCCGCCACCGGGCGTCCGTTCAACCCGGTCGTGACCCTGAACGGCTGGTCCCTGCCCTGGCGGATGAACAACGGCGTAAAGGAGTTCCACCTGGTTGCCGAACCGGTGGTGCGCGAGTTCGCTCCCGGTATGAAGGTCAACTTGTGGGGCTACAACGGCCAGTCCCCGGGCCCGACCATCGAGGTCGTCGAGGGTGACCGGGTGCGTATTTTCGTGACCAATAAACTCCCCGAGCACACCAGCGTGCACTGGCACGGCCAGCGCCTGCCGAACGGCATGGATGGCGTGACCGGTCTCACCCAGCCGGGTATCGCGCCGGGCAAGACCTTCGTCTACGAGTTCGTGGCGAAGCGCCCGGGTACCTTCATGTACCACCCCCATGCCGACGAGATGACCCAGATGGCGATGGGCATGATGGGATTCTGGGTGACGCACCCGAAGGACATCGGGCGGTTTGCCGTCGACCGCGACTTCGTGTTCCTGCTCAGCGCCTACGACATCGAACCGGGCAGCTATACGCCGAAGGTCAACACGATGCTCGACCATAACCTCTGGACCTTCAACAGCCGGGTTTTCCCGGGTATCGACACGATGCCGGTACGGCAAGGCGACCGTGTGCGCATCCGTGTCGGCAACCTGACGATGACGAACCACCCGATCCATGTTCACGGTCATGAGTTCGAGGTGACCGGCACCGATGGCGGCTGGACCCCGCCCGGCTCGCGCTGGCCGGAGGTGACCACGGACGTCGCCGTCGGCCAGATGCGGGCGATCGAGTTCATCGCCACCGACCCGGGTGACTGGGCCTTCCACTGCCACAAGTCACATCACACAATGAATGCGATGGGCCACAACGTGCCGACGCTGATTGGCGTTGACCACCGAGGCATTGCCGAGAAGATCAACAAGATCGTGCCGGATTACATGGTCATGGGCGACAAGGGCGGCTCGATGGGAGGCATGGAAATGCCGATCCCGGAAAACACTCTGCCGATGATGACTGGCGACGGGCCATTCGGCGGCGTCGAGATGGGCGGCATGTTCACCGTGCTGAAGGTGCGCAAGGACCAGAAGCGTGGCGACTACAGCGACCCGGGCTGGTACAAGCATCCGGCGGGTACGGTCGCCTACGAATGGACTGGTCAGTTGCCTGAGCCTGCACGCAGCAGCGATGCTGGACGCAGCCTGATGCCGGCCACCAGCAAGCCCGACGTCGAGCTGCAGGTGCGCAAACCCTCGGGGCATGCGGAGCATTAAGGCAAAGCACACTAGCAGCATGACGGAATGCCGGCATGAACATTGTGTCGGCACACTGCACGACGCCTGGCCTCTCAGTTCTTTCGCTCCAGATCCCGGATGTATTCCTTCATTTCGCCAATTTCCTTTTTCTGTGCAGCGATGATCCCGTCGGCGAGCTTGCGAACCCGCGGGTCGGTAATGTTGGCGCGTTCGCTGGTCAGGATGGCAATGGAGTGGTGGGGGATCATGGCGCGCATATAGGCCACGTCGCCCACCGTCGCCTGGCTGCGCACCAGCCATAGCGCACCAAGAAATACCACTAGGCTTCCGATAAGGATTCCTACGTTGACTCCTTTGTTCGGATACATCTTCCACATGAAAGCAAGCATCACGATTGCCATCGTGGCACCCATGATGAGTGCCATGAACGCTCTTGTTTCGCTGAAGAATATGTGGTCGTCTGAATAGACATTCAGATACATCAGCCCGAACATGATGATTGTTCCAGCCGCGATCATTTGAGCAAAGGTTGTGTATTTCATTGTTGCCATCGTATTGCTGCGGTGAGGTGCAGGCGAATCTTGCATTGATTTCTCCTTTAAAACGAATCGACGTAAAACAGCGCCGGGTTAACATGACCCGGCGCCCGATGCTGCCGGTTAGCGCGAGCAAGCCTTTCAGAAGTCCTGATCCTTTCTCTTGTCGCCGGTAGCGGGCATGAATCCGCAATCGCGGAATTGCTCGCACAGCATGTGCCGCATCTCGTTGATCTGGTTCTTCTGCGTCACGACGATGTTCTCGCAGTAGCGATGGAGGGAGTCGTGGTCGATGTCGCTCTTGACCTGGCAGTGCAGGCTGGGCGCGAGTGCGCTGAGATGATGGTTACTGAAGGTGCGCAGGAAGGTCTGGTTGAACTGTGCGCCGGCCGGCGTACTCTCGAGAGTCGCGATCATCCTTTGGCCGTCGGCGGTGAGTTGGGGCGTGTGCTGCATTCCGTACCAGTCGCGCAAAAAGCGCTGGGCCCGCATGATTTCTTCTCGCTGCGTGCGGTTAGCCTGGCGAGACATGGAGCGAATTTGATCATCGCTCGCCTTGGCCACGGTGGCGCCGTAGCCAGGTGTCGGCGACGTCCCTTCGCCAGGATTGCTGACAGGCGCATTGCGTTGCGTGTCCGTGCCGGCTGCCAGCTCGGTCATCCGCAATGCCGAGTAATGGTGGTCGATGATAAAGACGAGATAGTTCTTCTCGAACGTCGCAGTCGAGCCGCGACCCGGGCCGTCCGCGGACGCCGTGCCCGTGATCGCCACGAGCGCCAAACCCGCGAGTGCACGCGTGGCCAAGGTGCGGCAACGCGATACCGGCGTTGCAGCGTGCGTGAAATACAGATTAGTGCGTTTCATCTTTCTCTCCTGTATGGTTGTGATGCGAGGTTCAAGCCACAGTCTTTGCCTGCTTCGATGTGAGGCTGCGCCGGCGAGCCAGAGCAGCAACGCCGAGTCCGCCCAACAGCATCGACCACGTCGCCGGCTCGGGCACGGCCATAACGACATTGTTCGCCGCTGCCCAGTACACGGTGCCGTCGTCCTCCATGTTCTGGAAAGACACAGAGGTGAGCGGACGATCCGACAGGAACGCGACAAACGCGTCCTGTGAAGCATTCGACAGCGTGAATGTCTCGCTGTCCGCACCGGACACCGCGCTTAGCACGATGGTGCGGTCCGGCATGAAGGCGCCGAATGAATCGGTTCCGAAGAAGTTGCCACCGAAGCCGAATACCCCGGACGAGAACGCGTTGAACGTGATGACGTCGCTGGACATCGTTCCACTCAGCCAGATATCGCCCCCGCTTCCCGACGGGTAAAAGCCGCTGTCGCCAGGTCCTGCACTTACCTGGTAGGTGTAGGCGCCGGCCAGGCGGCTCAGGGGGCTGCCGGTTTCTACCATGGCCAGGTCGTCGAAGGTGTCGGTGGCCGAGCCGGACACCGCATTGAGAAAGGCAGCGCGGTCGGTGAAGACCGTGATGTCTGCATGTGCGGCGGAAGCCGCCATCGTCACGGCGCATGCGGCAAGCAGCTTCCGTGTGAGGAACAGACTGGAGTTCATCTTGCGGTTCCTTTCGTATGCGCCTTCCCGCTTCCTGCGGGAAGGCATTGTTATCGCGAACGCAAGCCCTCAAGCCGCCGCGGTCGATCCCATCCGGCGGCACTCCTCGGCGCAGCGCCGGCAAGCAGCCGCGCAATCCTGGCAATGCTGCATCTGGTGCTTGGCGCACTCGTCACCGCACGCCTGGCAGATCTGGGCGCAAAGCTGGCAGAGCGCTCCGGCGAATTCGCTGCCCCGGGCCATGAAGGCGGCAGCCAGCCGGCAGATCTGTGCGCAGTCCATGTCGAGTGCGATGCAGCGCGCCATCATCTTGACGTCGTCTTCCTGCAGGCAGGCCGTCGAACACATGTCGCAGGCGTCGGCGCAGGCGTTGCAGGCATCGATACATGATTGATACTGTTGTTGCATGACGTTCTCCTTGAATGGTTGAAAATACCTCTTCAAAACGTCCCTATGGATAGTGCGGGGGGGTCATGGCCACCCCGCTTCGTGATCAGAACCAGATGCGCACGCCCGCAACGATCTGCGTGCTCTTGTTTCGTTCTCCCCTCGCCCGCGCATAGTCGGCGGTGTCGCCGAAGTTGCGCGCCCAGGTCACGCCGACATACGGGGCGAACTGGCGCCGGATCTCGTAGCGCAGGCGCAGGCCAAGTTCGAGATCGGACAGCCCGCTGCCCACGCCTCTGGCCGGATCGGAGCGGCTGTACAGGTTGGCCTCGACTTCGGGTTCGAGGATCAGCTGCTGCGTGAACAGCAGTTCGTAACGCACGTTGAAACGCGCGGCAAGCCTTCCACCGGACCAGTAGGCGGTCGCTTCCGTATCAAACCAGTACGGCGCCAGGCCGCGCACGCCGAAGGCCAGCCAGTTGCGCGAATCGCCGCCACCGCTGTCGTGGCGTACGCCGAGTTGGGTACTCCAGAAGGTCGCGAAGGTGCGGTCCCACAAGGCTTCCGTACGCAGGGACTGTAGGTGCCCTCCGCGCCGCTCACCCTCGGCCTTGAACCAGGCCTTGTTGTAGTCGTTCCCGTACCACGCTTCGGCGTCTAGATTCTGGCCGTGTTCGCCGTCACCCTTCGCGTATTCGAACTTGTCGAGCAGGATCCGGCCGAAGCGCATCTCGTCGTTCATCTCGTTGCCTGGCAGGTGCGCGAAGCTCGTGCCTTCGGCATAGGCGTCCGGATCGCGGGCGTCGGGCGGTGGACTGCCGCCCTGCATCGGGCCCATCTTCATGTCGTGGCCCATTCCGCCCATGCCGCCCATCGCTTGTCCCATGCTGTGGTCCATGCTTGGTTTGCCCTGTTGCGGCGCCGGCTTGGCGTCCTGCACCCGGTCGTCACCCGCATGATTCATCTGCGAGTGATCCATCCCGGACTGGTCCATCTGCGATTTTTCCATCTGCGTGTGGTCCATCCGCGAATGGTCCATCTGAGAATGGTCCATCTGGGAGTGATCCATTCCTTCCATCGTTTTGGACTGGCCCGTGCCGGATGTCTGGCCGGTTCCGCCCTCCTTCGGCGGCTCGGTCGTCTGGGCCGATGCCGCGTCCGCCGCCACGAGGCCAAAGATCAGCAGCGCGACCGCTGCACCGGTTTTCGTCGTTGCGGTTTTCATGAAACGACCACCTCCCTGAACATGCCTGCTTCCATGTGATAAAGAAGATGGCAGTGGTAAGCCCAATGGCCTGGGGCGTCGGCCGTCACCCGGTAAGTGACGCGCTGGGCCGGCTGCACGTTAATCGTGTGCTTGCGGACCAGGAACTCCCCGCTCGGCGACTCGAGCTCGCTCCACATGCCATGCAGGTGGATCGGATGGTTCATCATGGTGTCGTTCACCAGTACGATGCGCAACCGCTCGCCGTGCCTGAAGTGGACGGGCTTGGACTCCGAAAACTTCTGGCCGTCGAAGGACCACATGAAGCGCTCCATGTTGCCGGTGAGGTGCAATTCGATCTCGCGGGTCGGCTCACGGTCATCGACCGGTCCACCGATCGTGTGAAGATCGGCATAGGTCAGCACGCGCCTCCCGTTGTTGCGCAGATTGATGCCGGGGTCGTCGAGATTGGTGCGAGGCATGTCGACGTGCATGTCGACACCCGGGCCATACTCGGTGCGGGCGTGGGTGACTTTCGGAGGCGTGCCCTGGGCCATTGGCATCGTGTGGCCGCCGCCATGGCCGGCGTGCTGCATCGGCATCTGCATCTGCCCGTGGCCCTCGCCCATCCCGCTGTGAGACATGCCCGGCATGTCGTGCATGCCCTCCATCGAGTGCATGTCGTGCGGCGCCTTCCCTTCCTTGCCCGGCGCCTGGCCCATGCCCGACATGCCGCCCATGCTCCCCATTGCCATCGCGCCCATCATGTCCTGCATGGCCAGCCACTGGGGCGGATCCATATCGGGCACCGGGGCAGACATGCCCGCGCGCGGCGCCAGCGTCGCGCGCACGAAGCCGGAACGCCCGATCGACTGCGCGAAGATGGTGTAGGCCTGGTCGCCGGTTGGCTCGACCAGCACGTCATAGGTTTCGGCAACGGAAATCCGGAATTCGTCGACCGGCACGGGCTCGACGTCCTGTCCGTCCGCAGCGATCACCATCATTTTCAGACCCGGAATGCGAACGTCGAAGATCGTCGTCGCCGAGCCGTTGATGAAGCGCAGCCTGACTTTCTCACCCGGACGGAACAAGCCGGTCCAGTTCCTGTCCGTAGGCGTACCATTGATCAGGTAGGCCATCCTCACGCCCAGGTTGCGGCTGGCGGTCACGTCGCTGAAGTCCGTCGGCAACATGCGCATCTGGTTCCACATCTTGCGCTTGTCGAGCGCGGCCCCGAGGCCGTTCTTCCGTATGTCGTCCAGGAACTGGCCGATGGTCGGCTGGTTGGTGTTGAAGAAGTCGCTCATTTTCTTGAGCTTGGCAAAGACCTTGGCAGGATCGCCATCGACCCAGTCCGACAGCATGACGACGTAGTCACGGTCCGCCTTCACCCGTTCACCGTTCTTCGGCTCGATCACGATCGAACCGGCCAGGCCGCTCTGCTCCTGGAATTCGGAATGGCTGTGGTACCAGTAGGTCCCGCTCTGCTTGACCTGGAAGCGATAGGTGAAGGTCTGGCCCGGAGGAATCCCGGTGAAACTGATGCCGGGCACGCCGTCCATCTCCGCCGGCACCAGGATGCCGTGCCAGTGAATGGAACTCGTGACCGGCAGCCGGTTGGTCACGCGCAGCGTCACGGTGTCGCCCTCGCTCCAGTACAGGACCGGCCCAGGAACCTGGCCGTTGACCGCGGTGGCGACCTGCGGTGCGCCAGTGAAGTTGACCGGCGCCGGCACGATCTCCAGGTCGAATTCGGTGCCGCGCAAGATCGGCTGCGCGGCCTGACCGGCTGCCAGCAGTCTGGCTGGGACCAGCCCGGCGAGGGCGGCGGCCCCTGCGCCCTGCAGGAGCCGTCGTCGCCACCGGTTCACGGCACTCTCCTCAAAAACACGTTGCTGCATGAAGTATTCCCCTAGATGAAGTGATGAAACAATTGCCGCAGTACGGGCCCGCGTCGCGCACGCAGGCGCACTCGCAGCAAACCTCGCTGCGCAGCTACGTGGCGGATGCGGCCTGCGCGCACTCCCAAAGCGTGCGGGCTCCGCGCGTGTTTCGTCGATATCGAAGTTCGAATGAAGATGAATGGCTGGCAGGCATCGATCGATGGCATGTCGCGTGCATCCCGCATGCGCGACGTCTCCGACGGATGCCGGGAGAGCGTTCAGCCCACCTGGGAAGTCAACCGCGTGGCGGTCGCTCTATGCGGGGTGGGATCCAGCCCGTGAAGGAGGAGATTGGGGAAACGGAGTCAGTTGCAAACTGCTCTGCTGGAAACCCAGCAACTGCGAACGGCGGGGGCGCCGAGGCGCCGATATAGCCGGCACTGCACGCCCGGCAGGAAGAATGCTTTTGGTGGGCGCCACTATCGCAGGGCATGTCATGATCTGCGGCGACGCTGGCGTGCGCTTGTGCGGTCGACTGGGTCATCGACATCGCCATCTCATGCTCGTCGCAGTCATCCATGACCGTAGCTTCCGGGCTTGCCGATGTGGTATGCGCCATTCTGCATGGCGATGTGATCGTGGCGGCGATGCCCTGCACGGGCAGCGACACGATCAGTATCCATAGCATGAGGACTCGAACGAATGGGCGCATGTAAATCAATCTAGCACATGCAAAAATGACATGTCCGCACGATACGGCACCGCAACGTTCGAAGCTTACCTGCCGATGGGATTGCCGATACTTTCGCATATGCTAGAATCGACGTGTGAAAGCCATCCTGAAAGTCTTGATCGTCTGGATGACGTTGCTGGCGGTGCCGCTCCAAGGCTTCGCTTCCGCGACGATGTCCTTCTGTGTGCCGCCAGTGGCGGCACTGGACAGTCACGACCACGAATCGATGGCCGACGACGTCGACATGTCCAGTGCTCACGCCCATGACGAGCACACGGGTCCGGACATACAGGCCGATCATCATCCCGCGTCTCATCATCAGGCCGGCAAGTGTGCCACCTGTGCGACATGCAGCGTCTGTTTGTCGATGGCACCGTCGTTCGTTGCCGTGCTACCGGCAACTGCTTCTTCGTCAACAACCATTCCCTTTGACCGGCATCTCTTGCCATCGGTCTACCTTGCGCTTCTAGAGCGACCTCCACGCGTCTGACCTTTCACACTGCTGAACGTTTCGTTCCTGCCAAGGCACGGACGTACCTGGCTACGCCTTCGTTGCCGGCACCTCAGCGTGCACAGCCCTTCTTTATCTGTAACTAAAACGGACCGCGTCAGGCCGGCAAGCGCCGTCGCGCGTCCACTGCAATTGAGTTTTGACTGTTTTGGAGCTTCAAATGACTCGTTTTTCTTCCCTGTTCAGCACCCTCCTCGTTTCCGCCGGCCTTGCACTGGCAACGGCCAATACATCGGCACAGATGCAGATGCAGGACCACAGCCAGCACCACGCCGCGCCTGCCGCTTCGCAGGATGATGCGAATGCGCTGACCGATGGCGAGGTCAAGAAAGTCGACAAGGACACCGGCAAGCTGACGGTACAACATGGCCCGCTGACCAATCTAAACATGCCTGGTATGACCATGTCCTTCAAGGTGCAGGATCCGGCAATGCTCGACCAAGTGAAAACTGGCGACAAGATCCGACTGCGTGTCGAACGCATCAACGGGACCTTCACCGTGACCAAACTGGAAGCGGCCAACTAAAGCTGCAGGCGTTCTGTCGGCGCTGCGGGCAGAACGCTCCACACCCATACCTCGACCCAACCAAAGAATCAGGAATAAAAACATGCCCATCAAACACATTTTGGCCCTGGCCACCTTCGCTTTCGCAAGTACCGTAACTTCGGTCGCATTCGCACACGCCAAGTTGCAATCATCGGATCCCCAAGCCGGCAGCACGCTCGGAGATGCACCGAAGCAGGTGCGCCTCAAGTTCAACGAGGCGCTCGAGCCTGCGTTCAGCAAAATCAAAGTGATGGGACCCCAAAATAACGAAATCCCGGTCACCGCGACCACCGTCGACAAGGCGGATCCTACCGTCATGACGGCGCCGCTACCACCGCTGTCCTCGGGCGAGTATCACATCCAGTGGTCGACGATGACCCACGACGGCCATAAGGCAAAGGGCGAAGTCACGTTCAAGGTCAAGTGATGGGGCTGGACCTGCAAGCTGTCCAGCACGTCGTCACTGCCCTCCTGAACGTCGCGGTAGCCCTCGTCACGGGAGCGAGCGCTTCGCGCTTGTGGATTAGTCGTGACGCATCCAGCTGGGCCGACGCGCGCCGCCAGTCCGTCCGCAAGACTGCCTTGACCGGTGTCGTCGTCGCTCTGGCCGCGAACGCGGCGCTGTTGTGGCTGGAATCGGCGGCCATGGCCGAGGTCCCAGTGACTGAAGCGGCTGGCGCCACCTGGTCGATGCTGACCTCGACACACCTTGGGCTCGCGTGGTCCATTGGGATGTTCGGGCTAGCCATGGCTACCTTCGGAACCTGCATGCGCGGCGATCGCAACCAGGTGCCTGCACTGCTGACTTTGGCGGCGCTTGCCGTATTCTGGTACACGCGCGGCATGGTCAGCCACGCCGCCAGCGAAGGCGACTTCAGCCTGCCCTTGCTGGCGGACTGGATCCACCTCGGCCTGATCAGCCTATGGGTCGGTGAGGTGTTCCTTGCTGGCGGGGTCATGTTGAGGGCAACCGAAAACATGGCCACGGCCGACAGACGCGCGCGGGCGGCTTATGTAGCGTCCCTATCCGGCTCGGCGACGTTCGCGCTTACCGGCATCTTGGCCACGGGCCTGTATGCAAGCTGGCGCAACCTGGGCGGATTCGAAAACCTGGTCGGCAACCCGTATGGCAAAACGCTTGTAGCGAAGCTGCTGCTCGTAGGCGTTGCGACGATGCTGGGTGGGATCAATCGCTTTGTCGTGATGCCGCCGTGGCTCGCGCGCGAGTCCGCAGGAAATGCCGCCCCCGAGCTTTTACCGATGCGGTTCAAGCGCATACTTTGGATCGAAGCGCTTGTATTGCTTGCGGTCGTTGTTCTGGCGGCCTGGCTTGCATCGACATCGCCCCCGGGCGAACAGATGTAGGACGTTCCAGCTGAGTGATAGTTGATTTGACGCTGGCAGCCGACCATATCCGTCGGCGCCAGCACTTAGGAGAAGGATTATGTTAATCGGAAAATTCAGAAATCTCGCGGTCGCTGCCCTGATCGGGCTGCCGACGCTCGCCAGCGCCGCAACCCAGGCCGTCGAGGTCTACAAGACCGCAACCTGCGGCTGCTGTGAAGAATGGGCCAAGCACCTGCGGGCCAACGGATTCAAGGTCAATGCGCACGATGTCGCCAATCCATCCGACACCCGCGAGAAAATGGGCATTCCCAATCGGCTCGGCTCATGCCACACGGCAGTTGTCGGCGGTTATGCGATCGAAGGGCATGTGCCAGCCGCTGAGATCAAGCGGCTGCTTGCTGCGAAGCCGAAAGCGAAAGGGCTGGCCGTGCCGGCCATGCCGCCTGGCTCTCCTGGAATGGAGGGCCCAACGCGCATGCCGTACGACGTGCTACTGGTCCGCAACGACGGCAGTACGACGGTCTACAAGCACTACGACTGAGCGATCGGGCGCCTGCAGTTACTTCGCCGTGCCCCGCAGGCGCAGCGCGTTGGTGATCACGGATACCGAGCTCAGACTCATCGCCAACGCCGCGATCATCGGTGACAGCAGGCGGCCGGTGAACGGATAAAGCACGCCTGCTGCCAAAGGAATCCCGAGCGCGTTGTAGAAAAAAGCGAAGGCCAGATTCTGCCGCATGTTGCGCACGGTCTCCAGCGACAGCAGGCGCGCCCGCGCGATACCGCGCAGGTCGCCCTTGACCAAGGTGACGTGGGCCGAGTTGATGGCGACATCCGTTCCGGTACCCATCGCGATACCGACATTGGCCTTGGCCAGTGCGGGGGAGTCGTTGATGCCATCCCCTGCCATCGCAACCGTTTTCCCCTGCGCCTGCAGCCTTTCCACCAGTGCCAGCTTGTCCTGCGGCTTGACCTCGCCGTAGACTTCCGGGATGCCAAGCTTGGCCGCAACCGACCTGGCGGTCGTGACACCGTCGCCGGTCGCCATGACGACCGTGATGCCAGCCTCCTTGAGCGTTGCCAGCGCTTCCGGCGTGGTCTGCTTGACCGGGTCGGATACCGCCACCAGCCCTAGGAGCTGCCGATCGGCCGCCAGGTACATGACGCTTGCACCTTCCTGGCGCCAGCTTTCCGCCTGGGCCGTGAGTGGCTTCCAGTCGACCTTTTCGATGTCCATAAGCGCGGTATTTCCGAGGGCAATGCGCTTGCCCTCGACAACTCCACGCACGCCGATGCCGCTGGACGATTCGAAGGACTCCGGCTTGGCCAGGCCCAGCCCGCGGCTTAGCGCCTCGGCCACAATCGCATGGGCCAGCGGGTGTTCGCTGCCCTGGTCGATGCTGGCAGCGATCCGCAACACCTCCTGTTCGTCCCCGCCCGGGATCGCAGCGGCCGAATGGAACGCCGGCTTGCCTTCGGTGAGTGTCCCCGTCTTATCGACGATGAGGGTATCGATCTTGCGCATGCTCTCGATGGCCGCCGCATCGCGGAACAGGATGCCCTGCGTGGCGCCGCGGCCGGTAGCGGCCATGATGGACATTGGCGTCGCCAGCCCGAGCGCGCACGGGCAGGCAATAATCAGCACCGAGACGGCATTTACGAAGCCGTACACCCAGCTCGGCTCCGGACCGAAAAGCCCCCACCCGAGCAGCGTCAGCAAGGCTATGGTCACGACAATCGTCACGAAGTAGCCGGCCACCACGTCGGCCAGGCTCTGCATGGGCGCGCGCGAACGCTGTGCCTGGGCGACCATCTGGACGATTTGCGACAGCATGGTCTCCGAGCCCACTTTTTCCGAGCGCACGACCAGACTGCCGCTGGCATTGATGGTTGCACCGATTACCTTGTCGCCCGGGCGCTTGGTTACGGGCACAGGCTCGCCGGTCAGCATGGACTCGTCGACCGCGCTTTCGCCCTCCAGGACAGTGCCGTCGACCGGCACCTTTTCGCCTGGCCGCACACGGAGCGCATCGCCGACGTGTACATGAGTCAAAGGAATGTCTTCTTCCGTGCCATCGGCGTTGATGCGGCGCGCCGTTTTCGGCGCCAGGCCCAGCAGGGATTTGATTGCTGCCGAGGTCTGCGAGCGTGCGCGCAGCTCCAGGATCTGTCCCAGTAGAGTCAGCGAAATGATGGCCGCGGCCGCCTCATAGTACACACCGATGCGTCCATGCATGGCAAAGGTTTGCGGAAATAGTCCGGGCGCGACGGTTGCGACTACGCTGTAGCAGTACGCTGCTGCGACGCCGAGCCCAATCAGCGTCCACATGTTGGGGCTGCGATTGCTGATGGACTGCACCCCGCGTGTAAAGAACGGCCATCCGGCCCACAGCACGACCGGTGTGCTCAGCACGAGTTCGATCCAGCTTTGCCCGGGCAAGCCTCCTGTGAAGAACCGGTGCCCCGCCATCGCAAGGACGGTCACAATGACCGTCAGCGGCAGGGTCCACCAGAAACGGCGCTTGAAGTCCACTAGTTCCGGATTTTCTTCCTCTTCCAAGGACGGGAGCATGGGCTCGAGCGTCATGCCGCAAATCGGGCAGTTGCCAGGCTGCGGCTGCTGGATTTCAGGATGCATCGGGCAGGTATAGATCGTGCCTTCCGGCGCGGCGGGCGCCGGTTCATTGGCAGCGAGGCCTATATACTGCTGGGGCGACACCCGGAACTTGTCCATGCACCTGGCGCTGCAGAAATGATAAGTTTGCCCCTCGTGCCGAATTTCCCTGGCGGGGTCGGCGCCGACTTTCATTCCGCAGACCGGGTCAGTGAATGGCTTATCCCCAGTTCCGCTCTCATGGCGCACTCCGTGCCCAGGGCCATGCTCATGATGATGTTCGTGGCCGTCGTGATCGTGATGCGGCTGGTCGTTCATATCGGAACCTTTCCTGGACTCGTTATTGCAAGTTCACATTGGGTACATCCGGCTCAGTCAGCCGCTACCTGAGTAGCCGGATAGCCGGCAGCGGTAATCGCGGCGGCGACTGCATCCGGTGCTCTCGCGCTTTCCACACGGACGAGCTTGTCTTTCAACAGCACCTCGACTTTTGCATCCGGATCCAAGGTCTGCACGGTCCGGGTAACCCGGCTGGCGCAGCCGCCGCAGGACATCTTTTCTACCTTAAGCGTGTACATTGCTTTCCTCCTGTCTGATTGCTCCGATTACAATGTAGACCTTCCCATGATAGGAAGGTCAAGCTCTATCTGTGGTGATTTCACCGCGTAGACATATGATAATTGCCAGTGCCCAAAGAGACCGCTTAACTCGTATTTCCAAGAAGCGGCAGGCCATAAGGGACAGCGAAGGTAATCAGGGCCGGAGCAATCACGATTCAGAAAAAGAACTTGTAGATTGTCTGCGCTTGGGCCACACCTACGCCACTCAATTCGTCTACACGCTCTGAGACGAGCCTGAATAGACGCGTTACCCGAACCGAAAGAGTTAAATACTCGCCATTTAAGGTCGGTATAATTGACAACAAAATGTGGCGGTCCTAGACTACATCCTGACCATGAGACTTCCTCGCACATCCCGACTGATTGCCGCAACAATACTGCTGTTTAGCATATTGTTCATGCAGCTCGCTGTGTCGGCCTATGCGTGCCCAGCTCTGAACTTGGGAAATGACGATCAGTTGACCTCGTCCGTGCATGCGAAGCCAGCCGACATGGTCGCATGCCAGGACATGGATATGGAACAGCCCAGCCTGTGCCATGCGTCCCACCAGACAGACAAGCAATCGCTCGACAAGCCGGCGACGCCACCGTTGGCGCCTTTCGTGGCGGTAGGGTACGGGCTTCCGATAAGCCTGAACACATTGACGTACCAGCGGCCTCTCGGCTGGCCTGCTCCCGCCTTCCTCACCTATGCGACGGCACCGCCCATAGCCATTCGCAACTGCTGTTTCCGCATTTGATCCTTCAGTTTGCATGATTCCTCATCGCTGCGCTTTTGCGCGGGCGGTGTTACTCAATGCATTCTGGAGGTTTGATGTTTTCCCCACATATCATGGCGTCGCAAATGACGCCTTGTTCGGCTGTTCGGTCTTCCCGGGCTGTCCTTCTTCTTGTATTTGCTGTCTCGCTTGTCCTTGGCAATCCTACGTTTGCCGCTGAAACGCCATTGACGCTGGCTGAAGCCCAGCAGCGGGCCATCGAGCGATCGCGAATGCTGGCGGCAAAAGACTACGCTGTCCAGTCCTCACGGGAGATGTCGGTCGCTGCCGGTCAGCTCCCAGATCCAGTCCTGAAGGTCGGTATCGATAACCTGCCGATCAATGGACAAGATCGCTTCAGCTTGACGCGTGACTTCATGACGATGCGACGGGTCGGTGTCATGCAAGAGCTGACGCGTTCCGACAAACGTCGCCTGCGTGCCGAACGGTTTGAACGCGAAGCGGAAAAGTCGATTGCGGAGAAAGCGGCCACGGCCGCGACAATCGAACGCGAGACCGCTTTGGCCTGGCTGGACCGTTACTACGCCGAAGCCATGTCGGCCGCAGTAGCCGAACAGATAGATCAGGCGAAGCTGGAAATCCAGGCGGCCGAGTCCGCGTATCGGGCCGGCCGCGGCAACCAGGCCGACATCTTCAGTTCGCGCAGCGCACTTGCGGTCCTGGAGGACAAGGCTAGCGATATCGACCGCCGCATCGGCAACGCTAAAATCGCACTGGCTCGGTGGATCGGTGACGCGGCGCAGCAGCCGTTGGGCGCCAAACCGGCGGTCGATACCATCCGCCTCAACGAGGCCACACTCGACACCCAGCTTAACCACCACCCAGAACTTGCCGTGCTGGCCAGGCAGGAAGACATCGCAGTCGCAGAAGCGCAACTTGCAAGAGCCAACAAGAAAGCGGACTGGAGCGTCGAGGTCGCAGTGCAACAACGCGGCCCAGGGTATTCGGACATGGTGTCAATCGGCCTTTCGGTGCCCCTGCAGTGGGACCAGAAAAACCGCCAGGATCGCGAACTGTCTTCCAAGCTGGCTCAGGTCGAACGGGCGAGGGCCGAGCGCGAAGATATGTTGCGTGCCCATGTCGCCGAAGTGCGTGCCATGTTGAACGAGTGGCATACGGACAGGCAGCGACAAACCCGGTATGAGAAAGAACTGACCCCTCTGGCCAACTCCAGAACAACCGCGATCGTTGCCGCCTACCGGGGCGGAAAAGCCACGCTGGCGGACGTCATCGCCGCTCGTCGCAGTGAAATCGAAGTGCGCCTGCAGGCATTACAACTCGAGCAGGAAACCGACCGCTTGTGGGCGCAATTGAATTTTCTCTTTCCGCAAAACGGCGGTCCCGGCCACTGAAAAGCCGGGCGAACAAGGATTTTTATATGGATACTAAAAAAATAACAATTGCTCTGCTCGTGGCTGCTGCATTGGGCGCTGGTGGGTATGGCGTGTACAAGCTCGGCATGAATCAAGGGATGGGGATGTCAACCGTTCCACAAACGGCGTCCTCCGCCCAAGGGGCAGGTGTGAATCAAGCCAATGGACGCAAGGTGCTTTACTGGCACGACCCGATGGTCCCGGGCCAGAAATTCGACAAGCCGGGCAAGTCACCGTTCATGGACATGGAACTGGTGCCCGTGTATGCGGATGAGGCTGGCGACGAAGGCAAGATCAGCATCAGTCCTCGCGTTGAACAGAACTTGGGTGTTCGTACCGCCGAAGTCACGAAAGCCAGGTTTGCCGCCAATGTGGAAGCTGTTGGCAACGTCGCGTACAACGAGCGTGACGTCGCCGTGGTACAGGCGCGTAGCAACGGCTATGTCGAGCGGCTTTTCGTGCGTGCAGCGCTTGACCCGGTAAAGAAAGGCCAGCCGCTGGCCGCACTGTATGTACCCGACTGGGTAGCAGCACAGGAGGAATACCTCACCGCAATGAAAATGAACGGTCCCGGGACGGACGGACTGGCGGAAGGGGCGCGACAGCGTATGCGCCTGGCGGGCATGACGGATGCGCAGATCCGTAGCGTCGAGTCCAGCGGCAAGGTGCAGCCCCGTTTGACCGTCAGCTCGCCGATCAATGGCGTGATCGGAGAACTGACAGTCCGTGAAGGGATGACGATCGCATCGGGCGCACCTATGTTCCGGATCAATGGACTCAGCACGGTCTGGGTCAACGCCGAGCTTCCTGAAGCCGCATCGGCCGAGGTGCGCCCAGGCACACCGGTGGAAGCCCGTACCCCTGCCCTGCCGGGCACAGTATTGAAGGGCAAGGTCAGCGCGATCCTGCCTGAAGTCGAGGCGGCAACGCGCACATTGAAAGCGCGGGTCGAGCTGGCCAATCCCGGACAGCGACTGGTGCCGGGCATGTTTGCCACCGTGAACTTTACGCCCGCGGCGAGCGCGGAAACCTTGACGGTGCCGACGGAAGCAGTCATCCAGACCGGTAAGCGCAGTGTCGTGATGCTTGAACAGGGTCAAGGCAAATTCATGCCCGTCGATGTCCAGATCGGCCGCGAGAGCAACGGCCAGACCGAAATCCTCAAAGGTCTCGACGTCGGGCAAAAAGTTGTTGTTTCAGGCCAGTTCCTGATCGATTCCGAAGCCAGCCTGCGAGGCACCACGAACCGGCTGAGCGGTCCTGCGCCGGCGGGAGACTCCAAGCCAAGCGCAGGGCCAACGACACATCGTGCGCATGGCAAGGTGGAGAACATCAACAAGGATGAAATCACGTTTTCGCACGATCCGATCCCGAGCATGCAGTGGCCGGCGATGACAATGGGGTTCAAGGTCCCGGCAGGAGGTGTACCGAAAGATCTGGCGGTCGGCGACATGATGAACTTCGAATTCCAGCAGACCAAGGACGGAGCGTTCCAGATCACCAGCATGTCCCCTGCCGGCCCGTCGATGCAGGGCATGAGCGGAATGGGAGACTCCAGGAAATGATCGCCAAACTCATTCGCTGGTCGATCCTCAATCGCTTCCTGGTCCTGCTTGCGACACTCGGCATCACGGCCTGGGGCATCTATGCGCTGCAACGTACGCCTCTGGATGCGCTGCCCGACCTGTCCGACGTGCAGGTGATCATCCGCACATCCTATCCCGGCCAGGCGCCACAAATTGTCGAGAATCAGGTGACTTATCCGCTGACGACGACAATGCTGTCGGTACCCGGCGCGAAAACGGTGCGCGGCTATTCTTTCTTTGGCGACTCCTTCGTCTACATCCTGTTCGAGGACGGCACCGACCCCTACTGGGCACGCTCGCGCGTACTGGAATATTTGAACCAGGTTCAGTCGCGCCTGCCGCCACAGGCAAAGACAGCGCTCGGGCCGGATGCCAGTGGCGTTGGCTGGGTGTACGAGTATGCCCTGGTCGACCGTAGCGGCAAGATGGACCTGTCGCAGCTGCGCGCGTTCCAGGACTGGTTCCTCAAGTACGAGCTCAAGACGGTACCCAATGTGTCGGAAGTCGCAAGCCTGGGCGGCATGGTTCGTCAATACCAGATCGTCCTCGATCCTGACAAGCTGCGGGCCTACAACATCGCGCATAACGTGATCATCGACGCCGTGCAAAAGGCCAACCAGGAGGCCGGTGGCTCCGTGCTCGAGCTGGGCGAAGCCGAATACATGGTGCGTGCGAGCGGTTATCTGCAATCGCTCGACGATTTTCGCAAGATCCCACTGATGACCTCCCAGGCTGGTGTTCCCGTCCTGCTCGGAGACGTCGCGCGAATCCAGCTGGGACCGGAAATGCGGCGCGGCATCTCCGAGCTGAACGGCGAAGGCGAAGTGGCGGGTGGCGTGATCGTTATGCGCTCAGGGAAGAATGCACTGGAAACCATCGACGCGGTGAAAGCCAAACTGGCGTCTCTCAAGTCGAGTTTACCTCCGGGCGTGGAGATCGTTCCGACCTATGACCGCTCGAACCTCATCCAGCGCGCTGTCGACAACCTCAGGGATAAGTTGGTGGAGGAGTTCATCGTTGTTGCGGTGGTGTGCGCAATCTTCCTGTTCCATCTGCGCTCCGCGCTGGTCGCGATCGTGACATTACCGATCGGTATTCTGACCGCCTTCATCATCATGCATTACCAGGGGGTGAACGCGAACATCATGTCGCTCGGCGGTATTGCGATCGCGGTAGGCGCCATGGTGGACGCCGCCGTCGTCATGATCGAGAACGCACACAAGCATATCGAAGCGTGGAATCACAAGCATCCCGGCGCAAAACTCGACGGAGAAGCGCGCTGGCGGGTCATTGGGGACGCCGCCGCCGAAGTCGGTCCGGCACTGTTCTTTTCGCTGTTGATCATTGTGCTGTCGTTCATTCCGGTGTTTACGTTGGAAGCGCAGGAAGGACGGCTGTTCTCACCGCTTGCCTTCACGAAGACGTATTCGATGGCAGCCGCCGCGGGGCTGGCCGTGACCTTGATCCCGGTGCTGATGGGTTACCTGATCCGCGGACGGATTCCCGACGAACAGAAGAATCCGCTGAATCGCTTCCTGATCGTCCTGTACCGGCCGTTACTGGATGGCGTGCTGCGCTTTCCCAAGTCGACCCTGGTCGTCGCCGCCATGATTGCCGCCATCACCGTCTGGCCGATGACCCGGCTCGGCGGCGAATTCATGCCGCCTCTCGACGAAGGCGACCTTCTTTACATGCCGTCGGCGCTACCAGGGCTTTCGGTTGGCAAGGTGTCGCAGTTGTTGCAACAAACGGACCGCCTGATCAAGACGGTACCGGAAGTGCAAAGCGTCTTCGGCAAGGCGGGACGGGCCGAGACGGCGACCGACCCTGCTCCACTGGAGATGTTCGAGACCACGATCCAGTTCAAGCCAAAGGATCAATGGCGGCCGGGAATGACACCGGATAAGCTGGTGGAAGAACTGGACCGCGTGGTCAAGGTGCCTGGGCTTTCCAACATCTGGGTCCCACCGATCCGCAACCGCATCGACATGCTGGCCACCGGAATCAAGAGTCCGGTCGGGGTCAAGGTGGCCGGTACCAGTCTGCAGGAGATCGACCGCGTTGCTGGCGAAATCGAACGGATCGTCAAGACGGTGCCCGGCGTTTCATCGGCACTTGCCGAACGTCTCAACGGTGGACGTTATATTGACGTCAATATCAATCGTGACCAGGCAGCGCGCTACGGCTTGAATATCGCCGATGTGCAGAGTGTCGTGTCGGCGGCAATCGGCGGCGACAACATCGGCGAGACCGTCGAAGGCCTGCAGCGATTCCCGATCAATGTCCGCTATCCACGCGAAGTCAGGGATTCAGTCGAGAACCTCCGCCAGTTGCCGGTCCTGACGCCGCGCGGCGCACAGATTCGCCTGGGAGATGTAGCGACGGTCCGCATCAATGACGGCCCGCCCATGCTCAGGAGCGAAAATGCACGGCTGTCTGGCTGGGTGTACGTCGACATCCGCGGGCGTGACATGAGCTCGGTGGTGCGGGACATGCAGCAGGCTGTCGCCAAGCAGGTCAAGCTGCAGCCTGGCTATTCGATTTCGTGGTCCGGTCAGTTCGAATACCTGGAACGCGCCAGCGCGAAGCTCAAGGTTGTCGTACCGGCGACGCTGCTGGTGATCTTTGTCCTTCTCTATCTGACATTCAAGCGCTTTGACGAAGCCATCCTGATCATGGCCACCCTGCCGTTCGCACTGGCAGGCGGCGTCTGGCTGCTCTGGATGCTCGGCCATCACCTGTCTGTCGCCAGCGCGGTCGGCTTCATTGCCCTTGCCGGCGTCGCGGCCGAGTTCGGGGTGATCATGCTGCTCTACCTGAAGCAGGCCTGGGAGGCTCACGTCACTGTCGGAAAGTCATCCGAGGCCGATTTGTTGGACGCCATTCGGGAAGGGGCGGTACAGCGCGTCCGGCCAAAAGCCATGACTGTGGCGGTGATCATTGCAGGCCTTGTTCCGATCATGATCGCGTCCGGCACCGGCTCGGAAATCATGCAACGTATTGCTGCGCCGATGGTCGGCGGCATGTTGTCCGCGCCATTGCTGTCCATGTTTGTGGTTCCGGTTGTGTACCTGTTGATGCGCCGCCGGGAGTTACGAAAAGAGAACGCGCGAAGACCCGCCCACCAGGAGGCCAACTATGAAACTACATGAGCTTACCTCTGCACGGTGTCTCAAGGTCCGGCTCGTTTAGCAGGCCAGAGCGTAGACGGTTAAAACTTGCTGCAGGCAGGTTTGGTCGAGTTCAGTTTTCGCAGTCGTTGAAGGAGTCAATCATGAAAAAATTTCTTGTCACCCTACTCAGCGTGATGTCATTCGCTACCGCTTTGCCGGCGTTCGCCGGTCCTGATTGGCAAATCATCGAGCACGGACGCAAGGTCAAGGCGGAGCGCATGCGACAGGAACAAGCTCAGCGCACCCAAGATGAGCAACAGAAAACCTTGCAATTGCCGGGTAACCAAACCGACAAGGAACAGATGATAAAGGCGTGCATGGAAATGATGAACAAGTCAAAGCAGCAGGCTGATCATTAATGAACCCGTATCGGCAATCTTAGCCACAACAACTTGGCGTCCCGTCGCGGACTCAAGACTTTACTTTTATTCACTTGAGGAGAATTCTCATGAAACGTTTTGCCCAACTGGCCTTTATTTCTGCACTGACCATTTCCGGAACCGCCTTCGGCCAGACAGGCGACATGAAGGGCATGGAAATGAAAAAGGGTTGCATGGACATGAAGGATATGAAAGGCATGGACATGAACAATATGAAAGGCATGAATATGGAGGGATGTAAGGAGATGATGAAGGAGAACACTGCCGACAGCAAAGTCCAAGGTACCTCCAAGGAAGGCACAGTACACAAGACGTCAGCCGTGGTGAAATCGGTAGATCCGGCCAACGGCAAGGTGACACTTGCCCATGACCAGGTAAAGACCCTGAACTGGCCGGCAATGACGATGACTTTCGGCGTCAAGGACAAGTCTTTGCTCGACAAGCTCGCAGTCGGAAAGAAAGTGGACGTTGAGTTCACGCAGCAAGGATCGAACTACGTCGTTTCAGCAGTTAAATAAGCGGAATACGGGTCTTCAGCTCGGGTTCTATTCGTCAGCACAGTGACAATCCGGGTAGCCGCGACGGTAGATCCGCCATCGCCGCTGTGCTGATTCTAATTGCTCGCGAGTTTTAGCTAATAACGCCCCGGAACCCGTAGCGTAGATAATTGCGTTCGTGAAGCGCTCGCCGAACATGATGGCGAATTGGTTTGCAACCTGCTTCCAGGTGCGCTGCGGCATCTTCCAATTTTTCTCGATGTTGCGCAAGGCCAGAAATAACAATTTGGTCGCGGCCTCGTCGCTCGGGAAGTGACCGCGGTTCTTGACGATCTTGCGAAGGGGCATATGCAGGCTCTCGATGGCGTTGGTCGTGTAGATAATCGTGCGCACTTCCGGCGGGTAGGCAAAGAAGGGAATCACCTGCTACCATTGAAGTCGCCACATCGCGGCTACAGTCGGGAATTTGGTGTCCCATGGTCCGGCTGCAAACGCATCCAGCGCCGCTTCGGCCAGCTCGGCGTTGGCGGCGTGGTAAATCGGCTTGAGCACCGCTGCCAGTTCCTTACGGTCCTTCCAGGCCGCTAGCGTGGTCGAGTTGCGGATCAGGTGCACGATGCACGTCTGGATCTGCGCCTGTGGATACACGGCCTTGATGGGCTCCGGGAAGCCGCGCAGGCCATCGACGACGGCGATCAGGACATCGTCCAGGCCACGGTTCTTGAGTTCGTTAAAAACCCTCAGCCAGAACTTGGCGCCTTCGGTCTGTTCGATCCACAGTCCCAGCACCTCCTTACGGCCATCGGCACGAATGCCCAAGGCCAGATACACGGCCTTGTTTTTGACGCTGCCTTCATCCCGGATTTTCAGGCGCAGAGCATCGAAATACACGATCGGATACATCGTTTCAAGCGGCCTTTGCTGCCATTGCGTGACCTCTTCGAGCACCTCGTCGGTGATAGTCGAAATCAGGTCCGGCGACACCTCAGTGCCGTACAGTTCCAGCAAATGCGCCTGAATCTCGCACACGCTCATTCCACGGGACCTTGACATTGGTGCCAATTTGCTGGGACGGTGGTGCAGAGACGCCAACGTGGAAGGCCCTGCCAAGAATCCGTTGGGGCTATAACCAGATGACGCCGGTCCGCGGGCCAACCCTCGATGTCATCGTCCAGTGCTAGCCAGCGCTCGCCCCCCCCCCGTTCTTCGGCATCGCCGGTAATGGCGTCATGTCTCCGCTGCGGGGGGAACCGCAGCATCGAACCCTGCCAGATTGTCCCTACTACTCGCGCGCGCAGCGCCGGTGGCAGCTGCTGCACAGCAAATTCGTAGCCCAGTATTCGCACCCAACTAGTCGCTAGCGATATACGAACCTCTGGAAATGCCTCCAAAATACATGCTAAAAGTGGTGCATTCTCGAAGAGAAGGCGATCCGTCGGCCGCCCATTTTGATATATCCGCGGCCGTAACGGCTCAGCCTTAGTAATGCGTACATCAGATGGGTGCAGAACGCCATCATAATCGAGATAGAGTATAGGGCCCATACAAAATAATCTACGCCTGCGAGAGCGAAAACGCGTACAACTCTCTACAGCATATTAAACTCCGGCCTTGATTTCGTTTAGACCCACTAAACCATAAGTTCAAATCCAGTTATCGCCAGCGGCTTGCCGCGACGATTACCGTGCTGCCGGAGCGTGTGGACTTCAAGGGACATTGCGGCCAAAGCGTCAGTGTTCTGCTGCGCTCACGATAATGGACGAGCGTAGACTGGTTCACGCTATCCCAATCCATTAAAAACGCCAGCATAAGCGTCCTCGATTGTCGTCAATAAATTGATGGTAACGGCCGAGAGTACATATACGCTAAGTGTACACGCAGTATTCCAATCTCAACAAATGCTCTCTTACCAACTGTACCTCACCAGCCTGCACTAAATCAGCTGGCCGCATTCCGTTGAAGGCGAGCGCTGGCTTGGTAAACCAGTCCCAAGCGGCTGAATAGTCATTTCCAAACACGCGAAAAACATAGGGCGAGATGGCATTCCATATCTTTAGATTCCCGCCGAAAATTACATAAGTTTTTCGTACGTTATAACGGATGGCGCGGTTAAGATGAAAATACCGCCGCTTCTTACGATTTCTTGCATTCATACTCTGGAACCTGACTGCTATTGCGAAACAGTTGAATACCGGCAGGCGGGGTACTATACGGACGCCGACATGGGAACTGACCAATTTAGGATATCTCCCATGCGCCGAACAATCCACTTTGCTTCGCTCAATGTCATCCAAGATTTACTCAATATGTCCAAGTACCATTGGAGCATCTCGGATTCGGTCCGACGCGTCAACTTGTCGGCCTTATCTCGCTTGGCTTCAGAAGCGAGGTCTTGCGCAATCTCTTCACAGCCTATCCAACGCTCATACACCTCAGGAGGCGTAGACCCCGCAGGGTAGAACGTACCTTTGTACTGCACTACAAGGATTTTCAGCTGAGTACCCGGAACCGCGCCGGTCGAGACGCCACGAGGAAAATCTGACGGAACTTTCGCGTACTCGCTTTCGTCATATTCGGTCATAGCACGATCCCATTTTCACGTTTGACAAACACTCCGACTGCTGGGGATAGGAGCGGAAATGTAAAACGATCTTTCTACCGCATCTACCTTCGCCTCAAACCGCGAAGCTTACGAGCCTAAGAACAATAAAAAAACCATAAGTACCCATGCGAAACCACGGGTCTCCGTCATTTAGAGCGACCTCCATGCCACACAACTTTAGTTTAATAGCATGCACATTTACGCTTGCACAACTTAAATGCTGACGTCCTTAGAAACCCGGGTCAAATTCCTTTGCCTCCGACCAAACACAGCGCGGAGCAACGATATCTTCCCCACTTACCTCAAGGAAATCATCTTTCTCGACTGACCCGTCGGCCGCTACAAAAATTCGCGCAAACCCGCCTTCGGCTACGGCCCCTTCCAAAATCTTAACAATTCGCTTTAACTGGAAATTTCCTCTACCATCTCGCCGCGTTTGAACATGAATCCGAAAATCAGAAATTTTCTCGCAAAGACAGAAATCAAAAATGTCCTCAACCTTATCGAATATGAAGCGCTGCTGCGGACCATACCCCCCACAGGGGAAATATCTAAATGAAATATTTGCGAATTCAGAGGCACTTCAAAAAACCGATATCTGCGTAAGCCCGGCTGTTGAAACATCTGGCGTATCACTTCTAAACGATCGCTGTCTTCCCAGTTGTCGTAAGCATGGAACACTTGTAATACCTTCCAATATAAGAGCCCGGCTGCGCATAGTGCGGCAAACCAGAGGAAGTACCGCTCACTGGTGCGCAAGCGCAGCGCTGTAGTAACGTTTGTAGACTATACACTACATTTAAATGTAGCGTATAGTACATCGTAAGAACCGTGGTCCGCGGGCATCATGCCAGCCATGACCTCGACACCCGAAAAAAATACCGAACACAGGGATCCGGTGTGCACGGCTGTTGGCAGGACGTTGAAGCGTCTACGAATCTCCTCAAAAATGAGTCAAGAGGGTCTTGCGTTCGCAGCGGAGGTCGACCGAGTTTTTGTCTCCAAGATTGAGCGTGGGATTGCGAACCCATCTCTTTTGACACTAACTAGTTTATGTTTAGCGCTCGGCGTGACACTTCCGGATCTTCTCAAGGACGTAGATCTCTCATCAGTCTCGCGCAATGGACAGCGCCGACGGGCGAACTCAGCACAGCCTGTTCTAAAAGTGCAAAAGGGACGTTTGCGGTAATAGGCGCACCTGTTGATGGCTTACCATTATGTGTTCAGCAAGAAAATTCGCACTTACCGGCTGTGGATATGTTGGGCGAGCACCCGCCCAACACCGTGGGGATAAGCTGTGCACGGGGGTGCACAACATGAACCCGTTGTACACGCCCCGCACACAGCTTACCCCCACTTACCCACAGCGGCGGGTTGGACCTCATGCAGCTAGAGCGACCATTATCATTGAGAGAGATAGTTTGTCCAAGACCAAAGAGCAGCCTATGAGTACAGAATCTCTGAGTTCTGACAATGTGACCAAACCGTTCAACATCGCGTCGTACGCGCTGCTCACGCACATGATGGCGCAGCAGGCCGGCCTGGACGTGGGCGATTTCGTCTGGACCGGCGGCGACTGCCACCTGTACGCGAACCACATGGAACAAGTCGAGCTCCAGCTGTCGCGCGACGAACGCCCGCTGCCGAAGCTCGTCATCCGCCGCAAGCCGGATTCCCTGTTCGACTACAAGTTCGAGGATTTCGAGATCACCGGCTACGACCCGCATCCGGCCATCAAGGCGCCGGTCGCAGTGTAAGGAGAACCGCATGGCGAAGCACCTGTCCCTCGTCGTCGCGATGGATGCCAACCGCGGCATCGGCGTCGACAACAAACTGCCGTGGCACCTGCCCGAGGACCTCGCGCACTTCAAACGCGTGACGCTCGGCCACCCGATCATCATGGGCCGCAAGACGTTCGAGTCCATCGGCCGCCCGCTGCCCGGGCGCCGCAACATCGTCGTCACGCGCAACGCCGACTGGCGGCACGAGGGCGTGGACGTCGCGCATTCGCTCGATGAAGCCGTCGCCCTCGTCGGCGACGACTCGGCCAGCATCATCGGCGGCGCCCAGATTTTTGCCGACGCGATGAACGTGGCGGACCGCCTGATCGTCACGCACATCGACAAGGTCTACCGCTGCGACACGTTCTTCCCCGAGATCGACGGCGCGCGCTGGACGGCCGTGTCGAACCAACCCCTGCATTCGCCGACGGCGGATGTCGATTACGCCATCGTCACTTACGACAAAGTCGAATAACACCATGTCCGAACACGGCTTTCATGTACATGGACCGCACGATCACGCGGTCGAACACGCCGCCCAGCACGGCGACACCTTCTCGAACAATATCGCGGTGATGACGGCCATCCTGGCCACCGTCGGCGCGCTGTTCGGCTATCTCGGCGGCGCCACGCAGAACGAGGCGGCGCTGTACAAGAACAACGCGGCCATCGCCAAGACCGCCGCCGCCGACGCGTGGAACTACTACCAGGCCAAGTCGATCAAGCAGAACATCGCCGACATGGCGGCCTCGCTGCCGGGCGCGGACAAGGAAAGATTCAAGGCCCAGGCGGCCCGCTACGACACCGACAAGGCCAACAACCGCAAGGAAGCGGAAAAGCTCGACAAGCGGTCGGACGAGTGGAACGAGAAGTCCGAACACGCGCTGCACACCCATCACCAGTGGGCGCTGGCGACGACGGCCGAACAGATCGCCATCTCGCTCGCGGCCATCACCCTGCTGACGCGCCGGCGCTGGCTGCTGTCGGTCACCTATGTCGTGGCCGTCGTCGGCTTCGCGCTGGGGGCGTTCGCGTGGCTGCATGTCGATCCGCTCGGTGCCCTGTTCGCTTCGGGCGCACATTGACGCAGGGTGAGGCCGGGGGCCTCGAATGAAACGCCCCACGCGGGCGCCGGCGAACCGCGAACGTCACGCGCGGGCTCGGGAGCCCGCCCTACACAAGAGTGCGCCACAATCCGGCCCGTGTAGATAACCTATTGAAAATTTTTGCACGGGACCACGCAATTTCTGCGAAAATCCGCTTCTTCATTTTTCCGGTGCCGTGCCCGGCCGCCTTCCACTTCCCGGATGGCGGCGCGCACGGCGCTTCGCTTTGGAGCTGTCCATGAAATTTCGTTTCCCAATCGTCATCATTGACGAGGATTTCCGTTCCGAGAACACGTCCGGTCTCGGCATTCGCGCGCTGGCCGCCGCGATGGAAAAAGAAGGCATGGAAGTGCTGGGCCTGACCAGCTATGGCGACCTGTCGCAGTTCGCCCAGCAGCAGTCGCGCGCCTCGGCCTTCGTGCTGTCGATCGACGACGAGGAATTCGGCGGCGGCACCATCGAGGAAACCAACTTTGCCCTGGCCGGCCTGCGCGCCTTCGTGCAGGAGATCCGCCACAAGAACTCCGACATCCCGATCTACATCTATGGCGAGACCCGCACCAGCCGCCACATCCCGAACGACATCCTGAAGGAGCTGCACGGCTTCATCCACATGTTCGAGGACACGCCGGAATTCGTCGCGCGCCACATCATCCGCGAAGCGAAGGCCTATCTGGACAGCCTGGCGCCGCCGTTCTTCCGCGCCCTGGTCCACTACGCCAACGACGGCTCCTATTCGTGGCACTGCCCCGGCCACTCGGGCGGCGTGGCGTTCCTGAAGTCGCCGATCGGCCAGATGTTCCACCAGTTCTTCGGCGAGAACATGCTGCGCGCCGACGTCTGCAACGCCGTCGAGGAACTCGGCCAGCTGCTCGATCACACGGGCCCCGTGGCCAAGTCGGAACGCAACGCCGCGCGCATCTACAACGCCGACCACTGCTACTTCGTCACGAACGGCACGTCCACGTCGAACAAGATGGTGTGGCACTCGACCGTGGCGCCGGGCGACATCGTGGTCGTCGACCGCAACTGCCATAAATCGATCCTGCACTCGATCATCATGTGCGGCGCGATCCCCGTGTTCCTGATGCCGACCCGGAACAACCTGGGCATCATCGGCCCGATCCCGCTGGAAGAATTCTCGCCGGAGTCGATCCGCAGGAAGATCGAGGCGAACCCGTTCGCGCGCGAGGCCAGGAACAAGAAGCCGCGCATCATGACGATCACGCAGTCCACGTACGATGGCGTCGTGTACAACGTGGAGACGCTGCGCGAACTGCTGGACGGCGAGATCGACACGCTGCACTTCGACGAAGCCTGGCTGCCGCACGCCACGTTCCACGACTTCTACCGCAACATGCACGCGATCGGCCGCGACCGCCCGCGCGCGAAGCAGTCGATGATCTTCTCCACACAGTCCACGCACAAGCTGCTCGCGGGCCTGTCGCAGGCATCGCAGGTGCTCGTGCGCGAATCCGAGACCGTCGCGCTCGACCAGGACGCGTTCAACGAGGCGTACCTGATGCACACGTCGACGTCGCCGCAGTACTCCATCATCGCGTCGTGCGACGTCGCCGCCGCGATGATGGAAGCGCCGGGCGGCACGGCGCTCGTCGAGGAATCGATCTTCGAAGCGCTGGACTTCCGCCGCGCGATGCAGAAGGTCGACGAGGAATGGGGCCAGGACTGGTGGTTCAAGGTGTGGGGGCCGCAAGTCACCAGCGAGGAAGGCATCGGCACGCAGGCGGACTGGATGATCCACGCGGAAGACGACTGGCACGGCTTCGGCAACCTGGCCGAAGGCTTCAACATGCTCGATCCGATCAAGGCGACGATCGTCACGCCGGGCCTGTCGCTGGACGGCTCGTTCGGCGACTCGGGCATCCCCGCGTCGATCGTCACGAAGTACCTCGCCGAGCACGGCGTCATCATCGAGAAGTGCGGCCTGTACTCGTTCTTCATCATGTTCACGATCGGCATCACGAAGGGCCGCTGGAATACGCTCGTCACCGCCCTTCAGCAGTTCAAGGACGACTACGACCGCAACCAGCCGATGTGGCGCGTCATGCCGGAGTTCTCGGCCGCGAACCCGCGCTACGAATCGTGGGGCCTGCGCGACCTGTGCCAGCAGATCCACGACTTCTACAAATCGCGCGACGTCGCCCGCCTGACGACCGAGATGTACTTGTCGGACATGATCCCCGCGATGAAGCCGTCGGACGCCTTCGCCAAGATGGCGCACCGCGAGATCGAACGCGTCGCGATCGAGGACCTCGAAGGCCGCATCACGGCGATCCTGCTGACGCCTTATCCGCCGGGTATCCCGCTGCTGATTCCGGGCGAGCGCTTCAACAAGACCATCGTCGACTACCTGCGCTTCGCGCGCGACTTCAACGAGCGCTTCCCGGGCTTCGAGACGGACGTGCACGGCCTCGTCAAGCGCGAGATCGACGGCAAGCTGGGCTACTTCGTGGATTGCGTCAAGCAAGGCTGATCCGTTCCACCGCGCCGTACGAAGAGGAGCCGAGGCTCCTCTTTTTTTTAGCCGTGCTCACGCTACCCGCGTGAACCGAAACGACAACGGGAAGTCATACGTATTGCCGAGCCAGCGCACGGCCAGTCCGTCCGACCGCTTCAATTTCTGGACAATATTGCGGAGACAATGGCACGATATCGTCCATTCAACAATGGCGTCGATACATGGGAACTGCATGCAGGACAATCCGGCGCCGGTGAACGCGGGAAAGCCCGCCCTGACCATCGGGCTCATGGCGCCCTGGTTTCTCGTCGTCGAAGCCTGCGAAAAACCGCGCCCGCTTTGCGGTCTGTGACAACCGGTTCAACACCATCGACAGGAGCACCGATGCCCAATATGCCTGACGCCCGGGACGATCCACAAGCAGGCAACCGCTTGGCGGTAGGCGCCCACAAGACCGTTCCCGTGCATGCCGCCTTGTGGTGGAACGACGCCGCGCTGGCGGTCGCTCCGGGAGAGATGTACGCCTTGGAGGCGGACGGAGAATGGATCGACGCGGGCATCCGGTCGACGGCCGCCGGCTACTCCCTGCCGCTGCTCGCATTGTTCACATGGGCGCGGCGCGTTCGCGACGCGAACTGGTTCAGCCTCATCGCGGCCGTCCATTCCGCGTCCGGCCTGGCGGCGATCGAGCCGTCGGCGGGCAACTTCGTCACCGGCTGGATCGAAAGCTGGCGGCGGCATGTGCGATCCCATGACCTCGCGTCACAGCTCACCGATATCGGCGCGCGCCAGGACCTTAGGATCCGCCAAGCCGGCCACTTGTACCTGTTTGCGAACGATGCCTACTTCGCGTACTGCAATAACGAAGGAACGATCTCGCTACGCATCAGACGCCTGAAATGACGGTCAGGTCTTGGGCAACGTCACCCCATGCTGCCCCTGATACTTGCCGCCGCGGTCCTTGTACGACGTCTCGCAGATCTCGTCGCTTTCGAAGAACAGCACCTGCGCGCAACCTTCGCCCGCGTAGATCTTGGCCGGCAGCGGCGTCGTGTTCGAGAACTCCAGCGTCACGTAGCCTTCCCATTCCGGTTCGAACGGGGTCACGTTGACGATGATGCCGCAACGGGCATACGTCGACTTGCCGAGGCAGACGGTCAGCACGTTGCGCGGGATGCGGAAGTATTCGATCGTGCGGGCGAGCGCGAACGAGTTCGGCGGAATGATGCACACGTCGCTCTTCACGTCGACGAAGGAATTCGAATCGAAATTCTTCGGGTCGACGATGGTGCTGTTAATGTTCGTGAACACCTTGAATTCGTCGGCGCAGCGGATGTCGTAGCCGTACGAGGACGTACCCCACGAAATGATCTTGCGGCCGTCCGTCTCGCGCACCTGTTTCGGCGAGAACGGCTCGATCATGCCGGTTTCTTCCGCCATCCGGCGTATCCATTTGTCGCTCTTGATACTCATCGCTGGGCTTCTTCTCAAAAAGGGGGAATAACAATCCCGCAATTCTACGCGAAAGCGTCGCAATCTAGGCGAAAAGCACCGCCGGGCGTCCCGCTTTTTCCTCGGCCTGCGCCAACAGCCGCGCGATCATCTCGCGCGTCAGCTGGGCCGTCAGCTGCGGCTTCTCCATCGGGTACAAGTGCGTGCCCTCGATCGTGACGAAGTTGGCGCCGACGAGCCGGCGCGTCGCATCCAGGCCCGCCTGGCGCAGCTCGGCGGAATCGGTGCCCGCGATGAAACCCACCGGCACCGGGAACGGCGCGCGCAGCGCGCGGTCCATGTCGTGCGGCAGCGTGCCGTAGATCGCCGCCTCGACGTCGCGGTCGAAGCGCAGCTGCACGCCGTCCGGATGCGGCTTCAGGCCGTGATCGAGATAATCGTCCAGCGCGCCCGGCGCCCACGCCTGGAAGATCGGCTTGGCGATGAAATGCTCGTAGGCGGCCGCGCGCGACGGCCACACGTTGCGGCGCCGGCGCGCGACACCGCCGGGCGACAGCCGCTCGCGCAATCCCAGCGCCTTCACGAAGCGCCACACGCCCGCGCGCCAGCCCGCGACGACGGGCGAATCCAGCATCACGACGCAGCGCGCCAGGTCGGGCCGGCGATGGGCCGCCAGCATGCTGACCGCGCCGCCCAGCGAATGGCCGACGAGAATCGCGGGCCGGCCGTACGTCTCCAGCTGCGCGATCAGTTCGTCGATCAGCGTGTGCCAGTTGTCGCGCACGGGAAAGCGGGGATCGTGGCCCAGCATGTCCGTCGTGCGCACGTCGAAATCGCGCCGCAGCTCGTCGAGCAGGCGGCCGTACGATCCAGCCGGATAGCTGTTCCCGTGGGTGAAATGGAGTAATGGCTGGGGCATCGGAAGGTATGACGCGGCTGCGCATAGTCGGAACGAGGCCCATTGTAATGTCATTACCTCCCGTGGTTTAGAGGGAAACGCCTACACCCGCCGCGTGCAGGCGCCGGCTCAACGGCGGTCTGGCGGGCCGTCCGCGTCGCGGACGCGGACGCGGCGCTGGCGCAGTTGTTCGCGCTGTTCCGGCGTCAGCACGGCCAGCGCCTGGGCTTCCGTGCGGGCTTGCAGCAGCGCTTCGGCGGCGACGGCCTGGCCCAGGTCGCGCGCCAGCGCGGCGGCCTTCGCGTCGTCGAATTTGTCCGCGCGGCCCAGGTCGCGCAGGGCCTCGTGCGCCTTGCGGATGGCCTTGTCGCGCTCGCGCCGCTCGGGCGCCTGCGCGTGCATGATGGCGAACAGCTTGTCCTGCTGCGCGTCGGTGAGTTTCAGGCCATGCAGGGGCATCCGGCCGAAGGGCATGTCCGGGCCCGGCGCGCCGGGTCCGTGGCCGCCCGGCCCCCGCTCGTGGTCACCTTCTGCCGGAGGCTCGCCGGCGGCGAAGGCCGGGGTGACGGAGGTCGTGGCGATACTGGCGGCAAGCAGCGCGGCCGCCGCGGAAAGGCTTCTGAGTTTCATGTCTGTCATCCTCTTTTGTTGGGAGACGCCATTCTCGGTTGCCTCCGTGTTAAGGAGTGTTATCGCCGTGTAAAACCGCGTAAAGAGCCGGCGGCGGGCGTGGCCCGCACAAGCGCGCTACGCTAAGATGCGAGCATGAACCAAGTCCTGCTTATCGACGACGACACCGAACTGGTCGGCATGTTCTCCGAATACCTGGAACAGGAAGGCTTTCGCGTCGCCTGTGCCCACGACGGCGAGACGGGCGCGCGCGAAGCGCTGACCGGCCAGTACGCCATCGCCATCCTCGACGTGATGATGCCCCGCATGAACGGCATCGAGACGCTGCGCCGCATCCGCGCCGCCAGCCGCATGCCGATCCTGATGCTGACCGGCCGTGGCGACGACGCCGACCGCATCCTCGGCCTGGAACTGGGCGCCGACGACTACGTCACGAAGCCCTGCACGCCGCGCGAACTCACGGCGCGCGTGCGCGCCATCCTGCGCCGCACCCAAGGGTCGCCGAACGACGGCCCGGGCATCACGCTCACGGTCGGCAAGCTGACCATGCTGCCGGAACAGCGCCGCGCCATGTGGGGCGGCCAGCCGCTGGAATTGACCAGCACCGAATTCAACCTGCTCGAAGTCCTTGCCCGCAATGCCGGCCGCCCGGTCAGCAAGAACGACTTGTCCGAGCAGGGCCTGGGCCGCCCGCTGGCCCGCTTCGACCGCAACATCGACGTGCACCTGTCGAGCCTGCGCCACAAACTCGGCACGCTGTCCGACGGCCGTTCCTGCCTGCAGACCGTCTACCGTCTCGGCTACCAGCTGATCCGCGAGTAGCGATGGGGCGGCTGTTCTGGAAGTTCTTCCTGTCCATCCTGCTGGCCCAGGTGACCGCCACGATCGGCATCGGCGGCACCCTGTGGCTGCGCGACCAGGCGCGCCAGCGCAACAGCGAGCCTACGCTCGACGCCAGCCCGCCCGCCACGATCATGCTGGACGCGGCGGCGGCCACGCTCAAGCACGGCGGCATCGACGCCCTGCGCGACCTGGCCGCCGGCAGCCGTCGCATGCATCTGTACGTGCTCGACGACCAGGGCCATGAACTGCTCGGCCGGCCCGTGTCCGCCAAGCTGCGCGACGAGGTCGAACGCAATCTGCAGGGCGATGGCCCCACGCATGCCGTCACGCAGCTGACGGGCGCCGACGGCCGCCGCTATACCGCCTTCGCGTCGCGTGCCTGGCATATGCCGGGCATGGACGGTCCCGGACCGCGCGGGTTCGCCCCCCCGGCAAGCGCCCCGGGCGCCCGCGGTCCAGGTGGCCCGGGCCCGCGCATGGAGGGTGGTCCCGGCGGCCCAGGCGGCCCGGGCGCCGGCTGGTTCGGCCTGCCGCCGGAATTCGGCCGCCATGTGGGCCGCTGGCTGCCGATCGTCGCCGCCATGCTCGCGAGCCTGCTGTTCGCCGCCCTCCTCGCCTGGTATTTCTCGCGCCCGATCCGCGCCTTGCAGCGCGCCTTCGACGCCGCGGCCGCCGGCGACCTCGCGCCGAAATTCGCGCACGCGGCACCGCGGCTGATCGGCGACGAACTGGCGGAGCTGGGCCACGACTTCGACCGCATGAGCGCCCAGCTGCGCGCCCTGATGGATGGCCAGCGCCGCCTGCTGCACGACGTCTCGCACGAGCTGCGCTCGCCGCTGGCGCGCCTGCAGGCGGCCATCGGCCTCGCGCACCAGCAGCCCGACCGCCTGCAGGCATCGCTGGAACGCATCGAGCGCGAGAGCGTACGCATGGACCGCCTCGTCGGCGAGCTGTTGACCTTGTCGCGCCTGGAAGCGGCGACGGCGCCGCCGGCGACGGAGCCCGTCGACGTCGTCGAGATGGTCGACCAGATCGCCGACGACGCCCGCTTCGAAGCCGGCGTGGTGGTCGACGTCGACGCACCGGAGCCGGTCACCGTGCGCGCCGCGCCGGACCTGTTGTGGAGCGCCGTCGAGAACATCGTGCGCAACGCCGTCAAGCACGGCGCGGGCGGGCGCGTGCACGTGTGCGTGCATCCCGACCGCGAGCTCGTTCACATCGAAGTCCTCGACAACGGCCCCGGCATTGCCCCGGAACACCTGGGCGACGTGTTCGAACCGTTCTTCCGCTCGAACCCGACGCGCAACAACGTCGACGGCCACGGGCTCGGTCTGGCCATCGCGAAGCGGGTCGTCGAGACGCACGGCGGACGCATCTCGGCCGCGAACCGCGCGGAAGGCGGGCTGCGGATGACCATCACGCTGCCGCGCGTGGTCTGATCAGCGCCGGTACCAGTAGCGCGCATGCTCGTCGCGGTAGCTGCGCCAGTTCACGGAGTTACCGACGTCCAGCATCAGCGCACCCGCGTCGTCGGTGCGCAGGCGCCGGATGCCGAGCGTGCCGTAGCGTTCATAAACCTCGGCCTTCGGGTGGTGGTAGCGATTGCGGAATCCCACCTGGAAGATTGCGACCTCGGGCCGCACCGCCTCCAAAAAGGCCAGTGTCGACGACGTGCCGCTGCCGTGGTGCGGGGCGAGCAGCACGTCCGCGCGCAGCTGCGCGCGCGCGCGATCGAGCAGCGCCGCTTCCTGCGCGGCTTCGATGTCGCCGGCCAGCAGCACGGTGCGCCGGCCATTGCTGATGCGGAGCGTGCAGCTGCGCGCATTGGTCTTCAGGTGCGCATCGCCATAACTGGCGGGCGTCGGATGCAGCATGTCGAACACGATGCCGTCCCACTCCCAATGCTGGCCGGCGGCGCAGCGTAGGTGCCGCCGCGCCGCGCGCACGATCGCGTGGTCGATGGGCAAAGACGACGCGAGCCAGCCGGCATCGACGCCTTCCAGCAGCGCCAGCGCGCCGCCCGTGTGGTCCGTGTCGCTGTGGCTGACGACGATGCCGTCGAGCGCCGCGATGCCGCGCATGCGCAGGTAGGGCAGGATCACGCGGCTGCCGCCATCGACACCGGGCGCGTATGCGGGGCCCGTGTCGTAAATGAGCCGGTGCCGCTCCGTTTCGACGAGCAGCGCCATGCCCTGCCCCACGTCGAACGCCGTCACGCGAAAGGTGCCGGCGGGTGGATGGTCCGGGACCTGCAGCAGCATCGGCAGCAGCGCCACCGCACCTGCCCAGCGATGCGGCCAGCCGCGCGGCATCAGCATCCACAGCGTGCCGCCCACACCCAGGACGAACACCCACGCCTGCGGCGCCGGCGCACGCCACACGGCGCCGGGCCATCCGGACATGAGCCGCAGCAGCGCCGCGAGCATCTCGACGACCCAGTGCGCGAGCAGAAGCAGCCAGTCGCCCGGGGGCCCGGGCATCAGGCTGCCGGCCAGCGCGAGCGGCGTTACGACGAAGCTGACGAGCGGGATCGCCACCGCGTTCGCGAGCGGACTGACGATGGACACCTGAGCGAACAGCAGCAACGTCAGCGGCACCAGCCCGGCCGTGACGGCCCATTGCGTGCGTCCCGCCAGCAGCAGCGCGCCGCGCGGACCGGCGGGCGGCGGCCCGATCCGGCCGTGCCCGGCGAACAGGATGACGGCCACCGCGCCGAACGACAGCCAGAACCCCGGCCACAGCACCGCCCACGGGTCGAGCAGCACGACCGCCCCGAGCGCCGTGCACAGCACGTGCGACACGGCCGCCAGGCGCCCCGTCCACAACGCCAGCGCGACGACGGACAGCATGTACAACGTGCGCTGCGCCGGCACGCCGAAACCGGCCAGCAGCACATACAGCAAGGCGACGACCGCCCCGGCGAGCGCCGCCGCCTTCTGTGCCGGTAGCAGCAGCGGCAGCCGCGCGGGGGTGTAGAACGAGCGGCGCCACAGGGCCGACACGGCCCCGGCGGCAAGGCCCGCGATCATCGTGATGTGCAATCCGGAGATGGAGATGATGTAAGGCCATTCTTGCTTTAAGACAAAATTGACGAGGTCCAAAATGAAGAAATATTGCGATTTATCCAACACGAGTTGATTTCTTCCGTGGCGAGTGTTTACATTATCGTATCTGTTCGCCAACAAAATTTAGCTTCACTCTTCAATAGGGAGGGCAAATGACACAGGTGCAAGGCAAGACTATGGTGGCTGCGGCTGGACCTTACTGGTACTGGACGACCTTAGGGCCAAATAACGTAAATTTAACCGATAGCGTCGCAACGCTTCCACCCGGCAATTACAACCTCTTCTGGGACTTTAGAGGTCCCGCAGGAAGCAAATTCGCATTCGAAGTAATCGGTCCGGCCGGGGTTTTGGTCGGAGTAAGCGACATGATCCCAGCGAATTCCGTTGATGGCTGGGGCACCAAGTCATTTGTCGTTCCCTAGGGATAAACAAATGAAAACTATGAGTGTATGTAATGCAACTACGTTGATGCTTGCTCTCTCTCTGTGCGAAGTTTCGTCTGCCGATGAAACGCCGAAAGCGCCAGACAAGATGCCTCAAGTGATTACCGCAGCTCCATCTTCTTCTCTTATCTCTTCGGCCGGAGCGCAAATCACCGCCTCCAATGATGGATCATCCGCCTCCATCAAAATTGGGAAGGAAACGTCAACGCTCACCGATGAAACAGCACAGTTTTCCACTTGGAATCTGTCCGCTGAGGCGCCCATTGGCAAAACTGACAGTCCTCACCGATTATTCTCAGTGGATGGGTTCGAAAACGCGACTGCCATTGGTGTTTCGTACATGCGCTTTCAAACCGGAGTAAGTCCGGGAAACCTTTCAAAATTGACCGAGTATTGCAATAAGATGCGCAGTGCAGCGGAAAAAAGCGTTAGTCTTCCTCCGGGCACTGACGCAAAAAAACTTGAATGTACTGCAACCAATTTTGCAAAATACCTTTCATCTGACTTATATCAAGAAGCGAGAGCTTCCATGCCCGGGCCCACTCCCGGTGGAGTTTTATGGGGCGCAGCTTTAAAGTATGGAAGGCAGAATTCTACATTCTACGACGCAACGACATTGTCGAAGAACGAAGTGCACAACAATCCGTGGAGCGCATCGCTATATGCAGGGTGGAATCCTAGCTCAGTTGCTTTACCTCAGTTCTATGTGTTGAAAGTTACTCGAAAGCAGGATTACAAGGATTTAGACCAGTCCGTTAGGTGCCCAGCACTAGCGACCTCAACTACTATTGCTTGTGTGACGGGATCGATCGGTATGCCAAAGAGTCAGGCGAGTACGCTCTTTGGTCTTGAAGGGCGGATACTGATTGGGTCAAGTGTGGGGATCTCGCCTTCCGTGACACGTGATAAGAACGTGCACAAAACCACTATAGACTTTCCAGTTTATTTACTAGCGAATAAAGACAGTGCCTTAAGCGGCGGGTTCGGGGTCTCTTGGGACAGCCAAGACAAAAAAACGACGCTCGGACTTTTTGTGGGAGCGCCGTTCAACGTATGGCCGTTCTAAAGCTGAAGTTAGCCGTAGCCAGAGCGCAGAAATTCCTTTTGACATACCACCAGCCGATATTCGCCACAACTACCAGTGCCGCGATGTATTCATAGCCACGAGATCGAAATCAGATGACCGATCCCGGTGCGGTTGAACACCTGCCAGTCGGCCTGGTCGATGCCGCGCTGGTCGCCGATCACGAGCGCCACGATGACGCCTGCGTACGCGCGCCCCGCGAGGGCATCCTGGATGCGGGCCCGCAACGCCGCGCGGACACGTTCGACCAGCACGCCGGGACCGGGCACGAAGGCGTCGAGCTGCGTGTCGTCGTCGCCGGCGCGGACGTAGCCGGTGGCGCGCACGCCTTGCTCCAGCAGCCACGCTTCGTAATCGAACCCGCCCGGATTCGCGTTGCCGTGGGGGCGCTGCAGGCGCACCGTCAATTGCCAGCGCTGGCCCGGCTGGACGTCGCCGACCACCTGGCGCGCGCCATGCATGCCCGCGTACCACGACAGCGCCACGTGGGGCGGCACCCGCACGTCCGCGTCGAGGCTGCGTTCGACATGGAAGCCGAAGCGCACGCCCTGGTCGAAGCGGTACGGCAGCGTCTCGACGATGCCGACGATGTGCAGGTCGCGGCCTTCGTCGCGCGGGGCTAGCGATGGCGCGAGCGTGGCCTGGGCCAGCAGTGCGGCCCAGGCATAGCCGGCCAGGAGGCCGGCGGTGGCGATTGTCGCGATGCGCGCTGCCGGGCGGCGGCGTGTGGATGCGCAGGCCAGCACGAGGAGCGTGGCGGTGGCAGCGCAGGCGGCCATCAGGTTTGCAGAAGGTAGCGCCGCGACGGTTTGCAGGTAGGTGATGCCGCTGACGAACCCAAGGATGAAGCTGCGCATGGCGGGACGGTCTGGCGTTACGCCGGGTCGAAGTTCATGTCGGGTCGGGATCGCACATGGCCGGCGTGTTCGCAGACGAGTGGCGATCCGTGGACACAACTGATCGGAGGCGGATGCTCGACGACACACTGTCCCACAGCGCCAATACAGCCTCCCCGCGCAGACTTGCGTCCACTGGCTGCCCTCCTGGACGGAGCAGGTCGCGGGCGTCCGCGATCCCGCTCGACCTGCGTGAACCTGTCGTCGTGCCACGGGCCTCGATCTCCGCCTCACGCGCCGCCAGACGCTTGCCGAACACTGCCTCACCGTCCTCGATCGTCTCGATCCTGAACCCGTCCATCATCTCATGTAAGAAGCGCAACTGCGCATCGCCCGGCACATCGACGAGAAAGCGTCCCATGCAAACCCTGCTCTTCTTTTTCATTATTTTTTCGACCTCGGATCGATCCCGTGCACCGGAGACCTGACCAACGGCCCACGTTCCCGCACAGGCGAGCGCTGCAAGCAGTACGATCATCGCGCACCATCCGAGCTTTCTCGACTTAATCGTGATCGGCACCCGTTCAGTCAGTATTCACGCACGCCGGTCGCTCGCGAACGTCGACGGGCCGACCGGAGGCGGAGGATCGTCACCTTGCCTCTCCTGTCCACCTTCAGCGAGAAGCCCGACAAATTCAGCCTCGGCGAAACGCATCAGTTGCCACGTGCTGCGACGCTGAATGACTTCGGGACCCGCTGAACGACCAAACATGGCTACTGGTACTTGAAAAGTCGCGGATGGCAGGGTACTACCGCGGGGGAACCAGCGCGTGCCGTCGAGAGCATGCGTCTCCAAGCAACGCCACCAGCCGCTCGCCGGACAAACTTCTCCGGTCCGTACATTAATACCGAGGGCAGCCGGCCGGCCACTGGCATCGCTTGGCGCGTCCGCAGTCGCACTAAGGGGTCCCGGAGGATCGAGCGCCACTAAAATTGGCGTCCTGGGACGCAGCCGCTTATCGACCAGTCTCCAAGTGGTCAGCTGTGACGGTTCGATGCTCGGCTGGAGACCACGCAACTTTTGCCATAGGGTCTGGCGCGGCAACAGCAGCGCCTGTGGCATACGATCGCCCTTGCAGATCCACTGAACCGTGCCACCTTGGACATCGACACCAGGACCGCCCTCGCGGCACTTCCACCAACCGGACTGCGGGCACACTTCCCCGGCGATTGCCAATGCTCCCAGCTTCGGAGCCGGCGGTTCCGTGGGCAGATCGTCTGGCGGCGGCGGATCAGACTTACGTAAGCGGATGCTGGACGAGATGCTATCCCATAGAGCCAGAACTGCGTCTTCATGCAAGCTGGCGTCGACTGGTTTGCCGCCCGGTTGAGGATTGATTCCGCCGTGTAATTCGAGCGATAAGAACGGCTGCCATGGATCATCCGGAATGCCTTGGGTTTCCCATACAAAACCGTATGTCGTCGCAAAATTCAACTCGCGGACACGCTCCAACACTTCCTCGCCCTCGAGCCCGTTGATCACGCGCTTGTCGGAGCGCAGCTTAGACACCCGCAGCATCTCATCAGGACTCGCTTCGGCATCCATATCGGCGTAGCGAGTCAGAAGGCTGCGGCTTCTGTTGCCACCAGGAATACTGACGAATGCCAGCGCCACATCGGGGTGATCGGGAAAACCGATATGCATCGCGATGTGCTCCGTCTTGTGCGCAGGCACAGGATCCGCAAACACGGCGCGCCAGATACAGAACCCAGGAACGGCGGGAATTTCGTCCTCGGCTCGAACCCGAAGCCTCGCTAATAGTTCTTCCGCAATCTTGGCTCTGGACTCGCTCGATTCCGTCGAGGCGAGTGAAAAACTCAAGCCGCTTATGTGCCCATGAGCCTCGACCGAGACCGATTCCATGTCAACACGTCGATCACCCTCCATCACGTGCCCGCGGCTACGCCCATAGACAAATACGCGACCAATCATGTTGGGCACCCGCAGATCGCGAGCCTCGACAATGCCACCGTCCCGATCCTGTCCCACGCCCTTGGCACCGATATCGGTCTCACGCGCGGCCATCCGCTTGCGGAACGCGTCGTCGTCCTCCTCGATCGTTTCGATTTCGAACCCGGCCATTCTCTCGCGGGAAACGGTGATCTCGGACTGAGTCGGCACATCGATAAGAAACCGCCCAATACATATCGTCTTCATCTTTTCCGTCATTTTCGCCACCTCGGATCTGTCCCGCATACTGCGGACTTGGCCAGCAGCCCAAGTTCCGGCACAAGCTAAAGCTGCAACCAAAACGATGAGCTTTTGCCATCCGCGCTTCCCCATGCGCGTCATGGCATCTTCTGTACAAGCTTGACGATAAGATGATGAGTCAACAACAAGGCAGCTTCATCGTTGAACGCTCCCTGGTGATCAAATCCACGGATATCGAAAAGTTGAGTAACCTTTCCACGTGGGCCTGTGCCGGATTGATGTGGCACGGTTCCGTCACCTGCAACATCCTGCCGCGCGGGTACGAAATGCAAATCAGTCCTTCCTTCGACGCGAACCCGGCGCCCGCCGCCAGCCCCATAACCGGTCTGCAACGCGCTTCGTAAATTGGCATCCGTGAACACAGCCCCCGCCCCGGTATCACGCGCGACCCAACGCACTGCACCAAAGGACAAGTGAGCCGGATCGGCACCGTAAAAGGCATAGGTATTTGGATGATAGTAAGCATCCAGAACGTTGCGATGAAAATGCTCAGCTTTTGCGATGGCCTTTCTGATGGCCTCCGTGACACCGTGGTCTTCGTCGTGGTATTTCCCAACAGGATCGGCTAACGCTGGGTCGATTAATCGGTACCAGGACTTCATATCACGGTAGAACTCGTAGGGATTGCCAACTGGCAAATGCACGACGTCGCGCGGCACATCTTTATGATTGATCCGGCTGACCATACAGATGTGCAGCCACGGCTGCGGGTATAAATGATTCGGAAGCAACTGTAGTGCACCGGGTGAAGTCGCCATTACCGGCATCGTCGACTCTGGCCGCTCTCCAAGGATCTCCGATATGTACTCCGCTTTTTTGTTGTCGATCCCACCATTAGTCGGACTCCATTTTTCGGTACCACAAGCGATGCGCCGGTAACAGACAGGCGCACCCAATGCAGGCATCGCACCGTGGATCACACCCAGGATGCTGTCCGGAATCTGTTTCGCGCACGCCCTCGCGACCAGGCCGCCCATCGAATGTGTCACGAGAATCACTTTTCGACATTCGCGCTTACGGTCGGTCCAGAACGCGATGATGCGCTCAATGCGCTGACGCAACCAGTTGGCCGAGTCCTCGCACGATTCCAGCCAGTTATACCCGCACGCGTACACCGGGTAGTAGAAATCGGCGTGCTTTTCCAGTTCCGGCTCCGTGACCTTGTCGATGCCACGGACACCCCATTTCGTGGGATCGCATGCCATTACGTCCTTCCAATGGGCGCAAATCACACGCACATTGTCGAGCGGCGCCATTTCAAACGTATGGTTCAGGCCAATATGTAACCCATACAGCAACCTTCCATATGAATCCCAATGCACCTCCCCCCACCAACGTTCTCGCACCTCGGCCTCGGTCATGCCATAGTTGCGGGCTTCGAGCGGTAAATGGATTTCGCCACGTTTGTCGACCTCCAACGTGTTGCCGTCGAGGATCTGTTGGCGGGTGCCTGGATCCCGGCCTTTCCATAAACGGGCCGCGTAAATTCCGTCGATAGTACCGTTCGGCGCCCGCCAAGCTTCTTCCCCCGGATTTATTGTCTTGTTTGCCCTCTTCGCCGGACTGGTCGCCGCCCGCAAATTCGTCCCCATGATCCCCGGCACGACGATGACCGGAATCACCTTCGACGACGGCAACGTGAACAGCCCGCGTGTCGTGAACGACGTCGGCGTGAGAACGGTTCGGCCGGTCCAGCTGCCGTCCGGCTGCGGGACGAGGTTCGGCAAGGGGCGGGTGGGGTCAGGCATGCGCGCTCCGTGGTCAAGGGGTGGGGCCCGGGTCAGCGGGGGACGTCGTCGGGGAGAAAGGTCATGTGCACGGCGCCGATCATTTCGCCGATCAGCAACGAGGTGCGGCCTTCCGCGTCGGTGCGTCCGGTGACGGTGCGGCCGTCTTCGAACGTCGCCTTGTAGCGTTGGTTCGGGACCGGCTTGCCGGTCTGTTCGTGGCGCAGCACCACGTATTCGTCGGTGCGCAGGTGCGACGTCGGCATGCGCACGCCCGCGGGCGCCGCGCCGTCCGGACCCAGGTGGTCGAAGCCGGCGGCCTTGAACACCTGGCGGCCGCTCGTCTGCTGCGTGACCGTGCCGTTCGCCCAGTCCGTCTGCGCACCCGGCGCGATGATTTTCACGTCAGGCGCCTCCAGCTCGATGCGCTCGGCGGCGACGAGGCTGATGCGGCCGGCCGACTTGATCTGGATATTGCCCAGGTGGCTGTGGACGACGATGTCGCCGCGGCCCGCGACGAGCCGTACGCCCAGTTCGTGGGCGAATAGGCTCAGGCGGCGTGCCGCGCGCACGAAGATGTTCCTGCCGGCCGCGATCTCGGCATCGCCCGCGCTGACGATGTCCACCTTCCCGCTCGCGCCCAGTGCGAGGCTGTCGTTGCTGGCGACGATGACGCCGTTCGGTGCCGTCGCCGCGAGGATCGGTTCGCCGCCGCCGGCCGCGCCCTCCGCCACGTTGCTGCCCGCGTGCCAGCGTTTCAGTTTGTCGACGAGGGCGGCGAGGCGCTTGCCCGTCGGTTCGTCGTCCGTGTGGACGGCGGCCAGCTTGCCCACTTCGTCGAGGATGCCCTGCATGACCTCCGCCAGGCCGGCCAGGCCGGCCCGGTCGAGTTGGCCCCCGTCCGCCCGCGGGCTCGCCTCGGCGCTGATCAGGACGCCCTGCGCGCCGCGCACGGCCACCGCGCGGTCGCTGCGCAATTCGGCGCCCTCGCCGCGCGGCGTGCCGGTGCCGTCGGCGCGGGGGCGCGTCAGCCAGCCGAGGTTCAGTTCCGACATGCCGTGGTCGCTGGCCAGTTGCGCGCTGATCTCGCCGCGCGTGTCGTCGAAGCGCAGCTGGTTGCCGCGCGCGCCCTGGATTTCGTGCGTGCGCGTGCCGGACACGTAGCGGTTGCCCGGCAGCGCGCCCGTCTGGCTGAACGCGGGCGGCGCCGTGCGCTGGTTGTACAACTGCGCGAGGATGATCGGACGATCCGGATCGCCGCCGAGGAACGCGACCAGCACCTCGCTGCCCACGCGTGGCAGCGACAGCGCGCCCGCCTGCTGCTGGCTGCCGTTGCCGTTGCCGGCCCAGTTGGACGCCACGCGCACCCAGGCCGAATCGGCCGGCGAACCGGACGCCCCGGCGCCGTGTGCGTGGCGGTGGTCGGCGGCGCGCATGCCGGGGAAGCGGATTTTCACGCGCCCCAGCGCGTCGCAATGCACGTCCTCGCCCGCCGGGCCCACGACGATGGCGCTTTGCAGCTGCGGATGCGGCAGGTCCGTGCGCGGGTCGTACGCCGGCACGATCGGGATACCCCGCCGCACGGCCGAGAAGCTGACGCGCACCCGTGCCTGGCCATCGCCCGCGCGCGGGGCCGGCAGCGCGCCCAGGGCGGCATCGGCCGACAGCGACGCAGGATGGCCAACGACATGGCGGTCGAGATCGCGCGGCAGGTTGTTGTCGGCCACGATGTGCAATTCCGTGATCACGAAGTCGCGCTCCGCCGCCGGGTGCGTATCGATTTCGGGATGGCCTTCGAGCGCGAAATACTGGCCGGCGCAGAAGTCGCGCACGCTGCCCTCGCCCTGGAAGCATTTCGATTCGAACTCGTGGCGGCTCATGCGCACATGGCCCAGGCGCCAGTGGTCGAGGACGTCGTTGCCGGCGTGCGGCATCTCAATCAGGTAGTCGTCCAGCGACGCGGCGAGCGTGTTGCCGCTGGGGCCCTGGTCCACGTTGCTGCGCGCGGTGGCCGTCATGAACTGCGCGCAGCCGGGATTTTTATAGTCCCAGCTGTGACGCGTGGCGACGCCCGGCTGCAGGCGGCGCGCGGCGCGCCAGGCTTGAATGGTGTCGCGGCCGTCGGCCATGCTGTCGCGGTGGTAGCGCACCGTGCCTGCCGCGTTCCGCGGCAGGCCGTTCGGGTCGTTGAACAGCACCAGCGTGTGCGCGGGCGTGCGGTCGTGCGCGGGGTCGACGGGGCTGCCGCGGCTGCGGCCCGGCCGGAAGACCCACGCGATGCCGCGCCGCTTGAGCAGGCGGCGCACGAACGCGGCGTCCGACTCGTTGTACTGCATGGTCTGTTCGCGCGGCGGGAACTGGCGCATGTCGAACAGCGGGTCGAGTTCCAGCTCGAACGCGTTCGCGAGCACCGCGTTCGACTGGCGCCATTCGTCGCACAGCACCTGCACGATCTCGAGTTCGTTCTGGTAGCGGAACACGCGGCTGTTGGTGCGCTTTTCCATCACGGCGAAGACGTCGCGCAGCACCAGCTCGTAGCCAGCCAGGCCGCCGTCCGCATCGCCCGCGCGCGCCTCCGTGACGATGCCGCAGACGCTGCGGAGCATGCCGCGGTCGGTGACGAACTGGAGTTCCGCGGGCAGCGCGATGAGATCCTTGAGCGCGATGTGCGGGCTGCCGGCGAGGCAGGCGACGCGGTAGTCGATGCCGCCGCAGACCGCCTCGCTCCCGACGACCCGCTGGGGCAGCAGCACGTCCTCCGCGAGCTGCCCGCCGTGGGCCAGGCGCAGGCGCAGCGGCCGGTGAGCGGTGCTCAGGATTTTTTCGTGCTGCAGAACCCGCAGGAACTCGCTCGCGCTTTCCACTGTCTCTCCCGTGAACACGCCGCGGCTGCGGCACGAGAATGGATTCTTCCATGCTTCAACCGGCGCGGGATTGGTTTAACTCAGTGTGTGCCGGGGCGAACTTCGGGGCGTGTGGATGGTCCCATGCGACGCGCCGCACGGGGTCGCGCGATGCGCCGGTGCGAACACGCGGGAACCGGGACCGTGCGGACGCAGTCGCGCGGCGCGGCACGATGGCCGGCGGGTACGACCCATGTGCAGCATGCGCGCCGCATGCGCGCGGACGAAATGTTCAGGACACCAGCGCGGTCAGGCGCGCGGGTGGGATGCTCGGGACACCAGCGCGGCCAGCCGCGGCATCGCCGCGAGCGCGTTCGCGTGCGTCGCCGCGCGCACCGCGTCCGCATCGATGCCGCGCAGTTCCGCCAGCACGCCGCCGATCGCGGGCAATTGCTCCGGACTGTTGCGGCCCGGGTGGATCCAGGACGGCGAAATGTCCGGCGCATCCGTCTCCAGCACGATGGCGCCCAGCGGGAGGTCGGCCGCGAGCCGCCGGATCTGCAGCGCGCGCGTAAAGGTCATGGCGCCGCCGAAGCCGAGGTGGAAGCCCACGTCGATGAAGGCCCGGGCCTGCTGGAAGCTGCCGTTGAACGCGTGCGCGATGCCGGCCGGCGGCCGGATCTGGCGCACATGCTTCAGCACCTGGTCCTGCGAGCGGCGCACATGCGTGAGGACGGGCAGACCGAAATCGCGGGCGATGCGCAGCTGCTCGCGCAGGAAGCGTTCCTGCTTGTCGCGCATCGCCGGTTCGCACAGCATCGGGATGAAGAAGTCCAGGCCGATCTCGCCGATGGCCACGAGGCGCGGATCGTCGAGCGAGGCCTCGACCTGGCGCCGCAATTCGGCCAGGTCGGCATCGAGCGCCTGCGGCACGTAGATCGGATGGATGCCCAGCGCATAGCTGGCGTTCGGGACGTCCGCGGCCAGCCGGCGCACGACGTCGAAATTGTCGCGCGCGACGGCCGGGATCACGATCATGCCGACACCCTGCTCCGCCGCCCGGCGCGCGGTGTCGGCGGATTCGGCGCCGAATTCGTGCGCGTCGAGGTGGCAGTGGGTGTCGATCCACATGGGGGATTACACGTCGGCCGGTTGCAGGCCGTGTTCCGTCATGCGCAGCACGCGGTCGCAGCGGCCCGCCAGTTCCGGGTCGTGCGTGACGATCACGAACGCGGTGCCCAGGGTCTTCGACAGTTCCAGCATCAGGTCGAAGATGCCCTGCGCCGTCGTGTGGTCGAGGTTGCCGGTCGGTTCGTCCGCGAGCACGCAGGCCGGTTCCGTGACGAGGGCGCGCGCCAGGGCCACGCGCTGGCGCTCGCCGCCGGACAGTTCGCCCGGCCGGTGGATCGCGCGCTTCGTCAGGCCCACGCGCGCCAGGATCGCCTGCGCACGCGCGACGGCTTCCTCGCGCTTCACGCGCCGGATCAACAGCGGCATCGCGACGTTGTCCAGCGCCGTGAATTCCGGCAGCAGGTGGTGGAACTGGTAGACGAAGCCGAGCGAGCGGTTGCGCAGCTCGCCGCGGCGCGTCTCGGACAACGTCGCGAAGTCTTCGCCGTGCAAGGTCACGACGCCGGTGCTGGGCGTATCGAGCCCGCCCAGGATGTGCAGCAGGGTCGACTTGCCGGACCCGGACGCGCCCACGATGGCGACGCGCTCGCCGCGGCCGATGGCGAAGTCGATGTGGTCGAGCACCTGGACGGCGTAGTCGCCCTGGCGGAAGGTCTTGCCGACGCCGCGGCAGGCCAGGACGGCCGTGCCTGTCGCCGGCGCGCCGGCGGTGTGCTTTTTCATGTCATTCATAACGCAAGGCCTCCGCCGGCTTCACGCGCGAGGCCGACCAGCTCGGGTAGATGGTCGCGACGAAGGCCAGCAGCACCGAGACGCCGCCGATCTTGAAGACGTCCGGCCAGCGCAGGTCGGACGGGACTTCGCTGATCAGATAAATATCCTTGGACAGGAATTGGACGCCCAGCAGGTGCTCGATGAACGGGACGATGACGTCGATGTTCAGCGCCACCAGCACGCCCAGCGCCACGCCGGCGGCCGTGCCCATGAGGCCGACGAGGGCGCCCTGGATCATGAAGATCTTGGTGATCGAGCGCGGCGACGCGCCCAGCGTGCGCAGGATGGCGATGTCCGGCTGCTTCTCCGTCACCGTCATGACAAGGGTGGAGACGAGGTTGAACGCGGCCACGGCGATGATCAGCGTGAGGATGATGAACATCATGCGCTTCTCGGTCTGCACGGCGGCGAACCAGTTGGCGTTCAGCTTGGACCAGTCGCGCATGATCAGGTCGCCCGACATCGTGCGCTTCAGTTCCTCGGCCACGATCGGGGCCTGGTGCATGTCGGCGATGCGCAGGCGCAGGCCGTTCGGCGCATCCAGGCGTTCCATGCGTTCGGCGTCCTCGATGTTGATGAAGGCCAGCGCGGAATCGAATTCGAAATGGCCGGCCTCGAAGATGCCGCTCACCGTGAACACGCGCGAGCGCGGCACCATGCCGGCCGGCGTCGTCTGGCCCTGCGCCAGCAGCATGTTGACCTTGTCGCCGACGCCCACGCCGAGCGAGCGCGCCAGCACGTAGCCGAGCACGATGTTGAACTGGCCCGGGCGCAGGCTGTCCATGCTGCCCTGGCGGATCTGCTTGGCGACGTCCGAGACCTTGTGCTCTTCAGACGGCAGGATGCCGCGGATGACGGCCGGCTTCATCGTATCTTCGCGCACGAGCAGGCCCTGGGTCTCGACGAACGGCGCCGCGCCGCGCACGGCCGGGTTGCGGAACGCTTCCTGCTCGGCCTGGCGCCAGTTCGGCATCGAGCCGGCCGCGTCGAACACTTCGATGTGGGCGAGCACGGACAGCATGCGGTCCGTCACCTTTTTCTGGAACCCGTTCATCACCGACAGCACGACGATCAGCGCGGCCACGCCGAGGGCGATGCCGGACACCGAGATCAGCGAGATGAAGGAAATGAAGCTGTTGCGGCTGCTGCGCTTGCCGGCGCGCGTGTAGCGCAGGCCGACCAGCCATTCGTACGGCAGTTTGTGGATGAGGCTCATGGGCTCCAGGGTAAATGCATTGGTCCCGCAGTTTGCCACACAACGCTCATCCGTGTGGGGCGTTGTCACAATTGGAAGTACTTTTTCTATCTCGCACACACTGAAAATGTCCGGAACTCCGCGCGCGCGCGCCCATCGAACGCAGACAGGAGGCCGACATGCCATTTTCCGTCTTCGATTCCAAGGGCACGCCGCTCGACCGGCAGCACATGACGTGGCGCGACATGGTGCGCAAGCCGATCAGCAAGCTGGACGACGACGCCTTCACCCGCATGCGCGTCATCCTCATGAGCGGCATCGAGCAGGAGGCGCTGCGCTTCTCGCACATGGCGGCGCGCTGCAATATGGCGCTGCGCCAGCCGCTGGCCGACGTGCGCCGGGTCGAACAGCATCAGGCCACGCTGGTCGGCTGGCTGCTGTCGTCCGACCATTCGCCGCTCGAGACGACGATCGCCTACGAACAGCTGGCCATCGAGCTGACGGCCAGCGTCGCGAAGGCCGAGCCCGACAACTACCTGTCGCAGGTCTACCGCTTCGGCCTGCTGGAAGACTTCGACCACCTGTACCGTTACGCCGCGCTGCTCGACCGCGTGGAGGGCAAGGACGCGAACAATATCCTGCAGAGCTATACGGACATCCTGCCCGGCCGTCCCACGCTCGAACACCACCGCGCCCCGCGCGACGACCTGCGCATCCCGTACGACCGCAGCATGGCCGCGATGCTCAGCAAGCTGCATGCGCTGACGATCACGGCGGCCGAGGCCCAGACGCACGCCTATTACATGAACGTGGGGCCGACGTTCGCCGACCCGGTCGCCCGCCAGTTGTATGCCGAGATCGCCTCGGTGGAGGAACAGCATGTGACGCAGTACGAATCGCTGCTGGACCCGACGGAGACCTGGGTCGAGCAGTGGCTGCTGCACGAGGCGAACGAGTGCTACACCTATTACAGTTGCGTCGAGACGGAGACGAACCACCAGGTCAAGGCGGTCTGGGAGCGCTGCCTCGACTACGAACTGGGCCATTTCCACATGGCCGCCGAGGCGTTCCGGCGCTACGAACGGCGCGATCCGGCCGAGATCGTGGGCGACTTTCCCCGGCCGATCGAATTACGCAGCCAGCGCGAGTACGTACGCAAGGTCCTCGCGACCGAAGTCGAACTGCGCGCACTCGGCACGCAGATCGTGCCCAAAGCGCACGAAGACCAGGCCAGCATCGATGTTCGCCGCCAGCTGAACGCCGACGGCTCGCCCAGCGAGGCGGTGGCGGCGGGCTACGTCTGGACGCCGGGCACGGAGCTGGTCAGCCATGGCGCGGCCGGCACGACGGCCCTCATCGCGACCCGGCCCGCCAACGAGGGCGGCGTCGTCATGCCCTGAGCGGCAAGCGGAGGTCATATGGCACACCAGAGCGAACACATGGGCATGAACCGGACCGGGGTACAGATGTCACCCATCGACACGGCCGCCATGCAGGGCAGCGAGAACGTGCCCATGCGCGGCGCCCCCGGCGACGAGCGCGCGCTGCTGGATGCGCGCGAAGCCTATATCCTCGACGCCGACGCCATCGGCTCGCTCCCGATCCCGGGCTCGGTGGCGGGCGCGGTCAGCCTGGGCCTGCACATGCTCAAGGGCGACCGTCCGCAGATCCTGCTCGACAAGCTGGGGGAACGCCTGTCGTTCGAACGGACCGGCACCCGGCTGTACGACGCGCTGCTGGCGAAATGCGACGTCATCGAGGGCGGCCCGGCGGGCATGACGCGCGACCACGTGGCCGACATCCGCCGCGACGAAGCCCGCCACTTCCTGCTGCTCAAGGAGGCGATCGAATCGCTGGGCGGCGACCCGACGGCGCAGACGCCCAGCGCGGACGTCACGGGCGTCGAATCGCAGGGCATCGTGCAGGTGCTGTACGATCCGCGCACGAGCCTGGCGCAGTCGCTGCACGCGCTGCTCACGGCCGAGCTGGCCGACCGCGCCGGCTGGGAGACCCTCATCGCGCTGGCCGGCGAGGCGGGCCAGGACGACCTCGTTGCCGGTTTCACGCTGGCGTTGGAGGACGAGCACCGGCACCTGGCGCTCGTGCAGGGGTGGTATCACGAGGCGATCGGCCTCACGCCCGTGTCCGGGATGCTGCCGCCGGGCGGATCGGCCGGGCTGCCGCCGGACGCATCGACGGCGCCCACGTCCACGCCGGACGTCACGACACCCCTTCCCGGCACGGACGGCATGCTGGGGACGGATATCTGAACAGACCATTTTCGCCTACAATAACGGGATGGCCCACATATCGCTCGTCCTGCCGTTCGCCCTCCCCGTTCCAGAATTCGCGCCCGACCTGACCCGCGCCCTGCAGGCACCGGCGCTGTCCGCGCTGTTATCAAGAACATCAAACGCCCACTACCGCCGGCTCGATGCCGACGCGCGCGTGCTGCCGCACGAGCTGTGGATCGCACGGGCGCTCGGGCTCGCGCGCGGGCTCGTGCCGGGCGTCGCGGCCAGCGCCATGCGCGGCCTGGGGCTGGATCCGGAGGGCGGCATGTGGTTCGTCGTGAATCCGACACACATCCAGATCGCGCGCACGCATCTGCAGATGGGCGACCCGCGCCAGCTCGACCTGCGCGAACCCGAGGCGCGCGCCCTGTTCGACAGCGCCCGCCCCTGCTTCGAGGACGCGGGCTATGCGCTCGCGTGGGGCACGCACGACACCTGGTTCATGCGCGCCGACGCCTGGACCGACCTGACGACGGCAAGCCCGGACGCGGCCGTGAACATGAACCTGACGGACTGGATGCCGTCCGGCCCGCAGGCACGCGCCTTCCGCAAGCTGCAGAACGACGTGCAGGTGACGTGGTTCACCGATCCGGCCAACGCGGCGCGCGAGGCGCGCGGCCAGCTGCCGATCAATTCCTTCTGGCCGTGGGGGAACGCCAGCAAGGCCACCGAACACGCCCAGGAACTGGTCGCGAAGGCGGCCGGCCAGGCCCGCCCGCGCCCGCGCGTGGCCGCGTTCGAGGCGCCGGGCTGGCTGACCGCGCTGGCCGAACGCCGCCTGGACAACCTCGCGCAACTCGATACACTGCTGAATGACGGCGGCGACTGGCTGCTCGCCTGCGGCAACGTGGCCGCGCCCGGCATCGCGGCCGACTGGAGCGGCTGGCTGCAGCAGATGCAGCGCCTGGAATCCGAGCTGTTCGCGCCGCTGCTGGCCGCATTAGGCACGGGCCGCGTCAAGACGGTGCGGCTCGTGCTGAGCCACCGCGACGGCCACCTCGAAACGACAACGACCCCGATGGCGCAGCGTAAATTCTGGCGCCGTCCGACCCTGGAACGACTGCTTTGAATACCCGCATCACCATCCGCCCCTGCCCCGTACGCCAATCCGAAATGCTGCGCCAGGGCGGCATCCACCCCGTGCTGGCGCGCGTGTACGCGTCGCGCGGCCTGACCGACCCGCGCGAACTCGCCAGCGAGCTGCAGGCATTGGTGCCGCCGGGCGCGCTGCGCCAGATCGACGCGGCCGCCACCTATCTCGCCGACGCCATCGCGGCCGGCAAGAAGATGACCATCGTCGCCGACTACGACTGCGACGGCGCCACCGCCTGCGCCACCGCCCTGCGCGGCCTGTGGGCGATGGGCGCGCGCGTCGACTACATCGTGCCGAACCGCTTCGAATACGGCTACGGCCTGACGCCCGAGATCGTCGAACTGACGGCGCGCGAAAAGGCGCCGGACATCATCATCACGGTCGATAACGGCATCGCCAGCATCGACGGCGTGGCGGCCGCGAAGGCGCGCGGCATCGACGTCGTCGTCACCGACCACCACCTGCCGGGCGACAGCCTGCCGGACGCGCGCGTGATCGTGAACCCGAACCAGCCGGAATGCGGATTCCCGAGCAAGCACCTGGCCGGCGTGGGCGTCGTGTTCTACGTGCTGCTCGCGCTGCGGGCGGAACTGCGGCGGCGCGGCGTGTTCGACGCGCAGACGCAACCGAAACTCGACAACCTGCTCGACCTCGTCGCGCTGGGCACCGTCGCGGACGTCGTCAAGCTCGACACCAACAACCGCATCCTCGTCGCGCAGGGTTTGAAACGCATGCGCGCGGGCCGCATGCACGCGGGCGTCGCTGCCTTGTTCCGCGTGGCGGGCCGGGAAGCGCGCTGCGCGTCGCCGTTCGACCTCGGCTTCGCGCTGGGTCCGCGCCTGAACGCGGCGGGCCGCCTGGAAGACATGTCGCTCGGAATCGAGTGCCTGATCACGGACGACGAGGGCCGCGCCTGGGAGATCGCCCATCAGCTCAACGACATCAACCTCAAACGGCGCGAGATCGAGGCCGACATGCAGGGCACGGCGCTGCTGCACCTGGACGATTTCAACCCGGCGGACGCCAGCACCATCGCCGTGTTCGACGACGGCTGGCACCAGGGCGTCATCGGCATCGTGGCGTCGCGCCTGAAGGAAAAATTCTACCGCCCGACGATCACGTTCGCGCCGGCGGGCAACGGCTGGATCAAGGGTTCCGGGCGCTCGATCCCGGGCTTCCACCTGCGCGATGCGCTGGACCTCGTGTCGAAGAAAGTCCCCGGCCTGATCGACAAATTCGGCGGCCACTCGATGGCGGCGGGCCTGTCGATCCGCGCCGACCACTTCGACACGTTCGCCCAGGCCTTCGAAGCCGTCGGCCGCGCATGGCTGACACAAGCGCAGCTGGAACGCATCGTCGAGACGGACGGGCCGCTGGAAGACGATTTCTACAGCACGCAATTCATCGAACTGCTGGACGGCCAGGTGTGGGGCCAGGGCTTCGCGCCGCCCGTGTTCTGCGACGAATTCCGAGTCGTGAGCCAGCGCATCCTCAAGGACAAGCACCTCAAGCTGCTGCTGGAGCGTAACGGCCGCCGCTACGACGCCATCTGGTTCGGGCACACGGACGCGCTGGGCGAAAAAGCGCGCGTCGCGTTCCGGCTCGACGCCAACGAGTACAACGGCGTCACCAAGGTGCAACTGCTGGTGGAGCACGCCGAGCCGGCGTGAACGTCAGGGCTTGCAGTGACAGGGCGGCGCTTCGCCCTTGTCGAACACGATCTTCCACCGCCCCGGCGCTTCCAGCCGCCAGATCGAATTGAAGCGCCCGACCACCTTGCCGCTGGGGTCGTAGACGGGTCCGCCGCTGTAGGCCAGCGTGCCGGACTCCACCACTTCCACCTGCTCGGGCTCCCACGAGAACGGGGCGCGCTCGCCTTCGTAGTATTTGCGCCAGGCATTGGCGATCGTGTCGCGCCCGCGCAGCGGCGTCGGGCCGGAAAAGAAGATGGCCTCGTCGGCCAGGAAGGATGTGAATGCGGCATGGTCGCGCGCCTTCATCGTGGCCGCGAAGGCGCGTTCCGTATCGGCCACCTGTTTCTTGAGTTCGTCGTGCGACGGCCGCGCAGCGCTCGCCATAGCCAGCATCAGCATGCTGATGCACATAACCCCGATCGACAGCAGACGCATCGCGCCCCCCTTTATTTGTCGTTTGCAAGGATAGCGGTTTGACAAGCTTTGCATTGTGACATGGCAATACAGTTTGCACAAGACGCTTGCGCGATGTCCGGAAGCGGAGTATATATAATCCAAAACCGGAGGAATCCTCATGAACTTCGCCTACGCCTACCCCAAGAGCCGGTTCGAGCCGGCGGTCCTCGTCGACCTGTCCGCCCGCTCCGAGCGCGAGCGGCTGTCGGAATCGGCCCTGAAAGGGTTTTTCCGCCTGGCGGGCGCCTGGCAGATCCGCGACGAGGACGCGCGTGAACTGCTCGGCGGATTGTCGTCCTCGTCGTTCTACGAATGGAAAAAACACCCCGCGCGGGTGCTCGAAGTCGACCGCATCACCCGCATCTCCTACCTGCTGGGCATCTATAAGGCCCTGCACATTCTGTACGGCGACAAGCTCGCGGACGAATGGGTGCACCTCCCGAACACGAATCCGATCTTCAATGGCCGCACCCCGCTGGCGTATATGCTGGGCGGCGGCCTGCTGGCGATGCAGACCGTGCGCCGGCTGCTCGACGCCCGCCGCGGAGGGCTGTGAGTGAAACTCGTCCCCCGCCTGACGGCGCTGCGGCAGTTCGACACCTGCCGCCTGATCCCGTCGCGCTTCGCCGACCTCGAAGACTCCGTGCTGGCCCCGCTGGCCGACGACGACGGCATGCTGCGCGACCTGTTCGACCTCGACAACGCCACCAACGACCGCCTGCGCGGCGAATCCGGCTTGCTGCCCGGCATCGGTGTGGACGAACTCGTGTTCGGCGTGCCGAATTTCCGCATCATCAATGCGGCCTACACCTACGCACGGCCGGAAGGCAGCCGCTTCAACGACGGCGAGCGGGGCGCGTGGTATTGCGCGTTCGACGTCGAAACGGCGCTGGCCGAGGTGAGTTTCCACAAGGCGGTCGAATACCAGGAGATCGACCGCTTCGACGACAGCGTGAATTACCAGGCGCTACTGGCCGACTTCAGCGCCACCTTCCACGACCTGCGCGGGTCCGACGCGTGGCACGACTGCCTCGCGCCGGACAGCTATCTCGCCTCGCAGGCGCTCGCGGCCGACCTGCTGGACGCCGGCTCGATGGGCGTCATCTACCCGAGCGTACGCCGGCCCGAAGGCACGAACCTCGCGTGCTTTCGTCCCGCACTGGTCGGCAATGTCCGCAAGGGCCATGCATATCGGTTAACATGGGCGGGTTCGCCGGTTCCCGCCGTCGAAGCCCTTTGAATCACAGAGCCGAACTCATGAAAACCGATCCCCTCAAAGACAAGGAACTGCACGACAAGATCAACAGCGAGACCGCCCGCGTGCACTGGTCCGAACTGGAACGCCATTTCGCCCACGGGGCCGTCGTATACGTGAGCGAGGAACTGGACCTCGTCGAGGTCGCCTTGCGCATCGCCCACGACGACAAGGACAGCATCACGCGCTGGATGAACGAAGGCAAGGTCGCCAAGGTGTCGGATGTGCAGGCCAGCACCTGGCAGGCGGCCGACACCCGCCTGTGGGCGTCCGTCGTCAGCCCGTTCGTGCTCGTACAGCCGGAGAAGCACGCCGTGCACTGAACTGTTGGTTTGGAAACACGTCCCTTCAAGGCAACTAGATTTTAAGAAATGTAAAACCCTCCGAATCCGCTATACTGGCGAGAAGTGAGGAAGTTTATGCAAAGCAACGTACAAGAAGACGATCCGATCCTGACCACGAGCGAAGTCGCGCGCCTGCTCGGCGTGGCGACGAGCACCGTGCAGATCTGGATGGAAAGCGGCGCGATCGACTCCTGGAAAACCCCGGGCGGGCACCGCCGTACGCGCTTAAGCCTGGTGCAAGGGCTGATGCATGGCGACGACCACGCCCGCTCGACCCCGAACCCGAGCACCGACAAGGAATACCAGCCGGCGCCGCAGCCCGGCTACCCGATCGGCGTTAACGAGCGCTCGCGGCTGGCCGCGCTGGCCGCCACCGGCCTTGTCGACACAGATGAGGAAGCCCGCTTCGACCGCCTCGTACGTCTGGCGTCGATGGTGACCGGCTCGCCGATCGCCCTCATCTCCCTGCTGACGTCGACCCGCCAATGGTTCAAGGCCAAAGTCGGCATGGCCGCGCGCGAGACCCCGCGCGACTGGGCGTTCTGCTCGCATGCGATTCTGAAAAACGAATTGTTCGTCGTCGAAGACGCCATGGAAGACGAGCGCTTCCGCATGAATCCCCTCGTGCTGCAGGAACCGCACATCCGCTTCTATGCGGGCGTGCCCCTGCGCGACAAGTCGGGCCAGCCGCTCGGCACGTTGTGCGTGATCGACCGCGAACCGCGCCGCCTGCGCGCGTCCGAAGTGCAAAGCCTCATCGACCTGGCCGAGATCGCTTCCGGCGAGATCCAGGCCACGGGCCGCAACGCGCGCTCCTGAGCGCGCCTCATCTCGCCAGGTCGACCGCGTACAGCGCGCAGCCCTTGCCCTGGCCATCGTCCGGCCGCAGTTCCGAAACATTGCCGAGCCCCGCCGCGCGCGCCAGCTCCAGCTTGCCGGGCGGCGCATGGAACACGACCGACCCGGCCGTCGCCACGGGCGCGAAACGCCAGCTGCGCGTGGCACCGTCAGCCGTGCGCGTGAGATGCTTGCGCGCGCGGATATACGCGATCAGCACGTCACGGTTCGTGTCCGGCGCCGCGATCACGGTGCGGGTGCCGTCCAGGCCGGGAAAATTGCCGCCGCCGCTCGCCCGATAATTGTTCGTCGCGACGAGGAAGACCTGGTCGCTTGCCACCGGCTTCCCCTGCCACTCCAGGTTGCGGATGCGCGCGCCGGGCGGGCGCGTCACGTCGATGTCGTAGCGCAGATCGGGCGACGTGACCGTGTCGAAGTTATAGCTGGGGAAGCCCGTGTTGACGAGTTCCTGCGGTTCCGTCCGCGCCGGATCGATCGTGTTGAAGCGGTTCGCCGCCTTTTCCAGCCACGCCGTCAGGCCCGCCCCGTCGACCTTCACGGCGGTGAGCGCGTTCGGGTATAGATATAGATCGGCCGCGTTGTTCAGCGCGAGGCTGCCGGGCGCCACGTCCGTATAATCGCCCGGGCCCGCCGCGCCCGCCTTGAACGCGGCCGACACGGACAGCACGGGCACGTCCTTGTACTGCGGCAGGTTCGCCTTGACGTAGTCGCGCACATAATCGGCCTGCGCCGCGTTGACGACCTGGATCGCGGACGGGTCGCCCACGTCGGCGAAGTAGGTCGACATGCGGAACCCGGTAGCGCCGACCGGCGTTTGCACGTAGCGGATCGTCGCCTCGTGCTCGGCGGGCACGAGGTCGATTACGGCCGGGTCAAACGCGACATACGACTTGTCCGCCTGCTGGGTGGCGCGCGTCTCGACCACGGTCCGGTCGCCGGCGATCTTCCAGCCACGGCCGTCGTGGCGCAGGTCGAAGCGGATCACGCCCAGGTTCCGACCCCAGAGGTTGGCCATCACGGCCGGCACGCCGAACACCGTGCCGCGCACCTTGTCTACGTGCGGCAGATTGAACTGCGCGGCCGTACTCTTCGGGTTCGGGAACAGCAGGTGGGCATGGCCCAGCAGCAGCGCATCGATGCCCGGTACCTGCGCGAGATGGTAATTCCCGTTTTCCATCGTCGGCGCATACGGGCTCGCGTCCAGCCCGCCGTGCGAGATCGCGACGATCAGGTCCGCGCCCTTCCTGCGCATCTCGGGGATGTAGCGCCGCGCCGTCTCCACGAGGCCTTCCGTGTAGACGCGCCCTTCCAGCGAGCGCTTGTCCCACGACATGATCGTCGGCGTCGTGAAGCCGATGATGCCGACCTTGATGACCGCCTCGACCGGGCGCCCGGCCGCGTCCTCGGCCCGCACGCGCTTGTCGATGATGCGGTAAGGCGCGAACAGCGGCGCGTGCGTTTTGGTGCTGTAGACGTTGGCCAGCACGATCGGGAAGCCGGGGCCCGCGCAGGGTTTTGCCCGGCGCTCGACGCCGGGCACGTCGAAGCGGGTGCCCGTCACTTGGCCGAGGAAGCCCAGGCCGTAGTTGAAATCGTGGTTGCCGACGCTGGCGCCGTCGTAGCCCAGACGTTTCATCGCTTTGTAGATCGCCGGCAGCTCGCCGCATTTCACGGGCGCGACGACGGCCTGGTAATCGCCCAGCGCCGTGCCCTGGAGCGTGTCGCCATTATCGAAAAGCAAAGTGTTCGGGAATTCGCGCCGCGCCTGGGCGATCAACACGGCCGTGCGGTCGAGCCCCAGCGACGGGTCGGCGGCCAGCTTGAAATAATCGTAGCCGACGACGTTGGCGTGGAGATCCGTCGTCTCCAGGATCGCGAGCGTGGCGTGGGTGCCGGCCGGAACCGGCGCGGCCAACGCGGGCGCGGCGAGTGGAATCAGCGGAAAAAGATGGGAAAGGCGAAGCGTCATGGACGGGAATCATAAGGCAGCGCCGTGTCGCACGGCAAGGCAGGCACGGGAGCGCCGCCCGTTCGGGTATAATCGAGGGTTCGATTCAACCAATAAATTTGCCAAAGACCATGGAAGCTGAACGCATCAATGCCCTCTCCGCCCTGCTGAACGACCTGACCAGCCGTGAAGCCGAACTTCGGAGGTATCTTTGACTTCGACCGCAAAGCGGAGAAGTTAGAACAGGTCAACCAGGAACTCGAGGATCCCGCGATCTGGAATGACCAGAAACGCGCCCAGGACATGGGCCGCGAGAAGAAGGCGCTGGAAGGCGTCGTGCTGACCCTGGAAAAGGCCCGCACCGACCTGACGGACGCGTCCGACCTGTTCGAGATGGCACGCGAGGAAGGCGACGACGCGACCCTCGAAGCCGTGGAAGCCGATGCTGCCGAGATCACGAAGGTGATCGAGCAGATGGAATTCCGCCGCATGTTCAGCAACCCGATGGACCACGCCAACTGCTTCATCGACATCCAGGCCGGCGCCGGCGGCACCGAAGCCCAGGACTGGGCGTCGATGCTGATGCGCCAATACCTGCGCTATTGCGAGCGCAAGGGCTTCAAGGCCGAGGTGATGGAAGTGTCCGAGGGCGAGGTCGCCGGCATCAAGACGGCCACCATCAAGGTCGAGGGCGAATACGCCTACGGCCACCTGCGCACCGAAACCGGCGTGCACCGCCTCGTGCGCAAATCGCCGTTCGACTCGGCCAACGGCCGCCACACGTCGTTCTCGTCGATCTTCGTGTATCCGGAAGTCGACGAATCGATCGAGATCGAAATCAACCCGGCCGACGTCCGCATCGACACGTACCGCGCGTCCGGCGCCGGCGGTCAGCACATCAACAAGACCGACTCCGCGGTGCGCCTGACGCACGCGCCGTCGGGCATCGTCGTGCAGTGCCAGAACGACCGCTCGCAGCACCGCAACAAGGCCGAGGCGTTCGACATGCTGCGCGCCAAGCTGTTCGAGCTGGAACTGCGCAAGCGCATGGCCGAGCAGCAGAAGCTGGAAGATTCGAAGACGGACGTGGGCTGGGGCCACCAGATCCGTTCGTACGTCCTCGACCAGTCGCGCATCAAGGACTTGCGCACCGGCTTCGAGACCGGCAACACGAAGAACGTGCTGGACGGCGACCTCGACGACTTCATCTCCGCCTCGCTCAAGCAGGGCGTGTAATCCCGCACCAAGAACCGATCATGAAGCCCGCCTTTATCTTCGACATGGACGGCACGATCGTCGACAACATGGCGTTCCATACGGATTCGTGGCTGGCGTTCTTCGCCCGCCGCGGCAAGACGTACGACCCGGATGCGTTCTTCCGCGAGACGGCGGGCGCGCAGGGCCGCGAGATCCTGCGCGAACGCCTTGGCGCCGACATCCCGGAAGACGAGATCGCCGTGCTGGCGCAGGAAAAGGACGTCCTGTACCGTGAGATGTACGGTCCGCACCGCAGCGCGATCCAGGGCTTCGAGGCCTTCGTCACGACCGCGCGCGCGCAAGGCGTGAAGCTGGCGGTGGCGACGTCCGCCCCGCCCGCGAACATCGTCTTCACGCTCGACGAACTGGATCTGCGCCGCCACTTCGACGCCGTCGTCGGCGCGGCCGACGTCGCGCGCGGCAAGCCGCATCCGGACGTCTTTTTGAAAGCGGCCGAAAAGCTCGGCATTCCGCCTCGAGACTGCATCGTGTTCGAAGACGCGCCGATGGGCGTCGAGGCCGCGCGCCGCGCCGGCATGCGCACCGTCGTCATCACGACGACCTTGCCTGCCGACGCCTTCCGCGAATTCGACAACGTCGTGCGCATCGCCGCCCACTACGACGACCTGAACGTCGGCGACCTGCTCGGCACCCCGTAATTCCTACCAGACCGATACCTGATATGAGCACCGAAAACCAAGAACAGCAAGCAGGCAGCGAGCCGACCAGCCTCGCGGCCGAAGACAACAAGATCATCGCCGAGCGCCGCGTGAAGCTGGCCGCGATCCGCGAAAAAGGCATCGCCTTCCCGAACGACTTCGTCCCGCAGCACAAGGCGGCGGACCTCACGGAGCAGTTCGGCGGCTGGACCCGCGAGCAGCTGGAAGCGGAGCCGCAGCAGGTCGTGCTGGCCGGCCGCATGATGCTCAAGCGCGAAGCGGGCAAGAAAGCGGCTTTCGCCACCCTGCAGGACGCGTCGGGCCCGCGCGCCGACGGCCGCATCCAGATCTACGTCACCCTCGACAACACGGGTGAAGAGGCGATGGAAGCGTTCCGCCACTACGACCTGGGCGACATCCTGGGCGTCGAGGGCACGCTGTTCAAGACCAAGACCGACGAGCTGACCGTGAAGGTCACGACCTTGCGCCTGATCACGAAGGCCCTGCGTCCACTGCCGGACAAATTCCACGGCCTCGCCGACCAGGAAACGAAGTACCGCCAGCGCTACGTCGACCTGATCATGAACGAGGAAACGCGCCGCACGTTCAAGGCGCGCACGGCCGCCATCGCGTCGATCCGCCGCTTCATGCAGGACCACGGCTTCATGGAAGTCGAGACGCCGATGCTGCACCCGATCCCGGGCGGCGCCGCGGCGAAACCGTTCATCACGCACCACAACGCGCTGGACATGCAGATGTTCCTGCGTATCGCGCCGGAGCTGTACCTGAAGCGCCTCGTGGTCGGCGGCTTCGACCGCGTGTTCGAGATCAATCGCAACTTCCGCAACGAGGGCGTGTCGATCCGCCACAACCCGGAATTCACGATGATGGAGTTCTACGCCGCGTGGACCGACTACAAGTGGCTGATGGATTTCACGGAAGCCGTGATCCGCCAGGCCGCCGTCGACGCGCACGGCACCGCGGAACTGACCTACGGCGGCCGCGCGCTGGACCTCTCGAAACCGTTCCACCGCCTGACGATCGTCCAGGCCATCAACAAGTTCGCGCCGCACTACACGGACGCGCAGCTGCACGATATGGATTTCCTGAAGGCGGAGCTGGCGAAGTTCGGCGTCAAGCCGCACGTCATCTCGGGCCTCGGCGCGCTGCAGCTGTCGCTGTTCGAAGAGACGGCGGAAGCGCAGCTGTGGGAACCGACGTTCATCATCGACTACCCGGTCGAAGTGTCGCCGCTGGCGCGCGCGTCGGACACGCGCGAAGGCATTACCGAACGCTTCGAACTGTTCATGGTGGGCCGCGAGATCGCCAACGGCTTCTCGGAGCTGAACGATCCGGAAGACCAGTCCGCGCGCTTCCTGGCTCAGGTCGAGGCGAAGCAGGCGGGTGACGAGGAGGCGATGTACTACGACGCCGACTACATCCGCGCGCTGGAATACGGCATGCCTCCGACCGGCGGCTGCGGCATCGGTATCGACCGTCTCATGATGATCATCACCGACTCGCCGAACATCCGCGACGTGCTGCTGTTCCCGCATCTGCGCAAGGAAGATTAAGCGTCACGCATCACAAAAAAGGCGCGGACGAGAAATCGTCCGCGCCTTTTTATTGCCGCCGTCATTCCCGGCATTGCCGGAAATGACGACGGTGCTTTCTTACCGAACCACCCGATAGCAGGGAACGTACTCCTTACCCGGCAACTTCATGCGGCTCTGCTCCACGAACGACTGCAGCAGCGCATCCATCGGCGCCATGATCTCGTTCTCGCCGTGGATCTCGAATTTGCCGAACTGCTCGATCGCGCGGATGCCCTCTTCCTTCACGTTGCCCGCGACGACACCCGAAAACGCGCGGCGCAGGTTCGCCGCCAGCAGGTGCGTTTCCTGGTTCTTGTGCAGCGACAGGTTGCGCATGTTCTCGTGCGTCGGACGGAACGGCTTCTGGAATTCCGGGTCGATCCGCAAGCCCCAGTTGAAGTAGTACGCATCGCTGCGCGACTTGCGGAATTCGCGCACCTGGCGGATCCCGGTCTGCATCTCGCGCGCCACGGCGTCCGGGTCGTCGATGATGATCTTGTAGCGGCGCTGCGCCGACTCGCCCAGGGTCAGGCCGATGAAATGGTCGATCTGCTCGAAGTATTCGCGCGCCGTCGCCGGGCCCGTGAACACGAGCGGGAACGGCTGCTCCGCGTTGTCCGGGTGGAGCAGGATGCCGAGGATGTACAGGATCTCTTCCGCCGTTCCGGCGCCGCCCGGGAACACGACGATGCCGTGCCCCGTGCGCACGAAGGCTTCCAGGCGCTTCTCGATATCCGGCATGATCACGAGGTCGTTGACGATCGGATTCGGCGACTCGGCCGCGATGATGCCCGGCTCCGAGATGCCGAGATAGCGGCCGCCCTGCAGGCGCTGCTTCGCGTGGCCGATGGCGGCGCCCTTCATCGGGCCCTTCATCGCGCCCGGACCGCAGCCCGTGCAGATATCGAGTTCGCGCAGGCCCAGCTGGTACCCCACATGCTTGGAGTAGTTGTACTCGACGCGGTTGATAGAGTGGCCGCCCCAGCACACGACGAGGTTCGGATTGCGCTGCGGCTGGATCACGTTGGCGTTGCGCAGGATGTGGAAGACGGCGTCCGTGATGCCTTCCGGGCGCGTGAGGTCGAAGCGCGGATTGTCCGTCACCTCGAAATTCACGTAGACGATATCGCGCAGGACCGAGAACAGGTGCTCGTGGATACCCTTGATCATCTTGCCGTCGACGAAGGCGTGGGCGGGCGCGCCGCGGATATCGAGCTTGATGCCGCGTTCGCGCTGGATGATCTTGATGTCGAAATCCTTGTAACGCTCGAGCAGTTCCTTGCCGTCGTCGATCGAACTGCCGGAGTTGAGCACCGCCAGCGCGCATTTGCGGAAGATCTGGTACAGACCGCCCTGACTCGTATCGAGGAGCTTGGACACCTCGGCCTTCGACAGGACTTCCAGCCGTCCTTCCGGTGAAATCAGCGTATCGACAACGTCGTAATTCATGTTGGTTCCTTTTCTCTTCTGTGAATCGGTGTGACTTTTGCTCCAATATACGACAAGTCACACCAGTTTGTGCCCTCCATTTCGTTTATGCCGAATCGGCATATGGATGAGTTGTAAAAAGCTGGCCCCATATGCACGATTTCCACTAAAATGCGACGCTGGGCAGCCATCCTTACCCAGGGCGGACCTGCCCCGAAAACGCAATCATTCTTATAAAGATTAGGGGAGGAACCGCATGAGCGGTGCAGCTACTACTACCGCGGAACCGAGAGCGGTACCGGAATTCAAACAGATCATGGGACACCCGGCGCCGCTGTGGATGCTGTTCATGACGGAGTTCTGGGAACGGTTCGCTTTCTACGGCATCCGTTGGGCCCTCGTGCTCTACATCGTCGCCCAGTTCTACGGCGGCAGCGGCGTGGGCCAGGCCGACGCCAACCTGACCTATGGTTCCTACCTCGCCCTGGTCTATGCCGGCGCCGTGTTCGGCGGCTACATCGCCGACCGCGTGATCGGCTACCAGCGATCCATCCTCGTCGGCGCCTCGTTCATGGTGCTCGGCCTGTTCGCGATCACGATCCCGAATCCCGACATCTTCAAGATGGGCCTCGCGACGATCATCGTCGGCAACGGCATGTTCAAGCCGAACATCTCGGCCATGGTCGGCCAGCTGTACGGCATCGCCGACCAGCGCCGCGACTCCGGCTTCACCATTTTCTACATGGGCATCAACGGCGGCGGTTTCCTCGCCCCGATCGTGACCGGCCTGCTGGCGCAAAGCATGGCGGGCCAAACCGGCGTGCCGGCGTACAAGGTCGTGTTCTTCGCGGCCGGCGTGGGCATGATCCTGTCGCTGATCTGGTTCCAGATCGGCCGCCGCATGCTGAAGGGCATCGGCGCCGCCACCGGCCCGCTGGCCAATCCGATGCGCGTCGTCGGCGTCGTCATCGGTTCGCTCCTCGTGATCCCGGTCGTGTACTTCCTGCTGAAGCTCGGCGCGGAAAAGCTGCAAGGCGTGCTGTCGGTCCTCTTCATCATCCTCGCGATCATGCTGATGGTGGAAGGCATCCGCGGCGGCGCTGTCGTGCGCGACAAGACGATCGCCATGCTCGTCATCTTCTTCTTCAACGTGATGTTCTGGTGCTTCTTCGAACAGGCGGGCAGCTCGTTCACCTTCCTGGCCGAGTACATCGTGCGCCGCGACTTCGGCGGCTGGGTCTTCCCGACCGGCTGGTTCCAGTCCGTGAACACGCTGGCCATCATCGTGTGCGCACCGGTCGTCGCCTCGGTGTGGGTCGCGATGGGCCGCCGGAATCCGTCGATCCCGCGCAAGTTCGGCCTGGGCCTGATCTTCAACGGCCTCGCGTTCCTGCTGCTGATGTTCGCGCTGCAGCACCTCGTCGGCCCGGACAGCAAGATCCCGTTCTGGACGCTGTTCATGGTGTACGTGATCCAGTCCGTCGGTGAACTGTGCCTGTCGCCGATCGGCCTGTCGATGGTGACCAAGCTGGCCCCCACCCGCCTCGTGGGCCTGGGCATGGGCGGCTGGTTCCTGTCGACCGGCATCGGCAACAACCTGTCGGGCATCTTCGCCTCCATCGTGTCGGGTGAAAAAGGCATGACCGTGGAATCGGCGCTGTCCGGCTACACGTTCGGCTTCTGGGCCCTGATCGGCGCCGGCGTGCTGCTGTTCCTGATCGCGCCGCTGATCCAGAAACTGATGCACGGCGTAAAATAACCGGTTGCGCTTCGACCATGACGGCGGCCTGCGGGCCGCCGTTGTCGTTGACGGTCATACGAAGGCCAGGTCGTGCAATTGGATCGTATCGTCGATCCAGTCGTCGCAATGGCCGAACCGGTAGCCGAGCGCCTGCGCGCGCGACGTGTCGAGCACCATCGCGCCCGGCACGTCGAACGGCGACAGGCGCCCCATCTCCGCCGGCGGCACGCGCTGGCGCATTGCTACCTTCGTATCGAGCACGGCGCCGACCCGCTCGTACAGGCCTTTCGCCGACAGCGCGCCGTCGCACGCCGCGTTGACCGGCCCCGTGAAATCCTGCATCCCGACCCAGACGAGGAAATCGGCCGCGCCCTGCAGCGGCATGAAGGACAGCACCGCGTCCGGGTTCGAGTATTCCAGCACCCCGTTCATGCGCGCCAGCTCCACGTAATGAGCCAGCCGCCCCGTGAAATCCTCCGGTCCGCCCAGCACGTGCGCCAGGCGCGGCACGACGAGCGGCAACGATCCATCGCGCACGAGATAGGCCTCCGCCTGCACCTTGCCCGCGACATAGCACTCGGTGGCGCGGCACGGGTCGTGCCACGGATAACCCGTGTCGATCGGCTGCGCGGGAACGGCCAGGTCGCTCTCGCGCATCGGGTCGGCATGGCCGAAACCGAGCATGCGGTAGGCGTCGATCGTCGACGCCATCACGTAGCGCCCCACCTTGCCGGCGAACGTGCGCACGGCGATGGCGGCGTCGAGCGGGTTGTAGCACATCTGGTCGTAGACGATGTCGAACGGCCCGAGACGGGCGAACGCGTTACGCATCGCGGTCTCGTTGCGGCGGTCGACGCGCACCCGCGCGATCCGGTCGCCGAACGGGTCCGGCGCGTAGCCGCGGGTCGCGATGGTCACGCGATGGCCGGCGCGCAGCAGGCGCTGCACCAGCAGCTTGCCGATGTAACGGGTACCGCCGATCACCAGGATATTCTTGGTCATGAAGTTTTCCTTAGGCACGTCGAGGTCAATCCGCTATATTCTGTAACCAGAACCGCAATTGTTCAAACTAGAAAAATAAATGTTATGAGTAAGAAAAACTTATGCTGGAGTGGGCGGTGAGGCCGCTGCGCAGCCTCTCCGGCCTGATCGATTTCGAGTGCGCGGCGCGCTGGGGCAGCTTCAAGCTGGCCGCGCGCGAGCTGCACAAGACCCCGGCCGCCGTCAGCCTGCAGGTCAAGCAGCTGGAAGAAGCCGTCGGCTTTGCGCTGTTCGTGCGGCATCCGCGGCACATCGCGCTGACCGCCAAGGGGCAGGAACTGGCGATCGCGGTGGCGCGCATGCTGGCCGACCTGGGCGCCAAGGTGGCGGCCCTGCAGCGCGGCAGCGACGAGGCCGTTCTGCGCATCTCGACGACGCACTCGTTCGCGATCAAGTGGCTGGTGCCGCGCATGTCGCGCTTCACCAAGCTGCATCCGGAACTGGACCTACGCATCGATTCGAACGACACGCCGGTCGACATCGAGGACGACGCCGTCGACGTGGCGATCCGCTACGGCCCCGTGAAGGATGGCGATCCCGCCCTGCTCTTCCGCGAGCGCCTCGTGCCCGTGTACAGCCCGGACCTGCTGGCCGACGGCCAGGACGCGCTGCAGCTGTCGGACCTGACCCGCTTTCCGCTGCTGTGCGAGCGCACCCCGGAAGCCTGGCTGCAGCTGCTGAACGAGAACCGCGCGCTGAAGGGAGATTACGACTTTTCGCGTACGTACAGCCACTGGGGCGTGCTGGCGCAGGCGGCCGTGGCCGGCCAGGGCATCGGCCTCGTGCCGTACGGGATCGCGTTCGAGGACATCCGCGCCGGCACGCTGCTCCAGCTCGCGTGCCGCAGCGCGCCGTTCGGCTACGGCTACCGGCTCCTCGTCAATCCGCACAAGGAGACGATGACGAAGGTCAAGCATTTCCGCGAGTGGATCGTCAACGAAATGGAGTCAATGAGCCGAACGCTCGGCACGTAGGGTGGACGGGTTTCCCGTCCACGCGTTCGAGCGACCTCGGAATCGCCGCGCACTATGTCGCGAGCCGCTTGAACGCGTGGACGGCCAGCCGTCCACCCTACCGGGCTTTCTCGCGGCCGACCATGTACAGCAGCACGCAGATCGCCGCATACGGCAGCAACGACAACAAGTCCGAACTGGCGCCCGCGAAGAACGGGTTCATGCCCTCGGCCCACTTGTTCATGGCATTGTCGAAATCCGTCATGACGCCCGCCGTGATGGCGATGATGATACCCGCCAGCGCGCCGCCCGCGATATAGCCGGAGGCCAGCAACGTGCCCGAGCTGCGGTCGCCCGCGGCCTGCAGCTCGTCCTCGGACAGCCCCTTGTACTGCGGCAGCGTGTTGTTGCGGCGGTCGACCAGCCAGCGGATGATGCCGCCGACCGCGATCGGCAGCGTCGACACGAGCGGCAGATACACGCCCACCGTGAACGCGAGCGACGCGACGCCGGACATCTCCAGCACGACGGCCACCATCACGCCGAACAGCACGAGGGTCCACGGCAGCTGGTGGTCGAGAATGCCCTTGATGATGTACGACATCAGCACGGCCTTGGGCGCATCGTATTTCTTGACCTCGGAGCCGTCCGGCCGCGTGTGGAACTGGCCGTTGATGCCCGGGTCGACGAGGTAGGCGAGCGAACCGTCCGCGCGCACGAGGTATTTGCCGGCGGGGCCGCCGACCGTGTCCTTCTTCTGCCAGACTTTGTATGTGGCGTGGTCGGTTGCCGCCTGCGGGCCCTGCAACGCCATGGTATCGGTCAGCGTCGAGGCGTCCGTCGTCACGTGCGGCGCCACCTGGGCGGCCGGCACGTACACGGTGCCCGCGTCGTTCAGCTTCAACAGGATCGGGCCCAGGATCAGCGCGGACGCGAACGCGCCGGCGAGGATCGCGTACTGCTGCAGCTTCGGCGTGGAGCCGACGAGGAAGCCCGTCTTCAGATCCTGCGACGTCGTGCCCGCATTGCTGGCGGCGATGCAGACGATGGCGCCGACCGACAACGCCGTCACGTAATAGCGGCCGCCCGTCCAGCCCATCACGAGGAAGATCAGACAGGTGAACAGCAGCGTCGCCACGGCCATGCCGGAGATCGGGTTCGACGACGAACCGACCTCGCCCGTCAGGCGCGAGGACACGGTCGAAAAGAGGAAGCCGAACACGAGGATCAGCAGCGCCCCCAGCAGATTCATGTGCAGCGGCGTCGAGAACGTGATCACGGCAATGATGCCCAGGCAGCCGATCACGACCCACTTCAGCGGGATGTCCTGTTCGGTGCGCAGCGAGCTATCCACGGCAGTGCCCTTGCCGGCATTTTTCCCGATACCGGCCAGGCCACCCTTCAGGCCGTTCCAGATCGTGGGCAGCGAGCGCGCGAGGGAAATCAGGCCGCCCGCCGCCACCGCGCCGGCGCCGATGTACAGCACGTAGGCGCTGCGCACGTCGTCCGGGCTCATGTCGCGGATCAGCATCGTGCCCGGCGCCACCGGCACCGTCAGCGCGTCGCCGAAAAATTTGATCATCGGAATCAGGAGCAGGTAGGACAGCACGCCGCCGCCCGCCATGATCATCGCGATGCGCGGGCCGATGATGTAGCCGACGCCCAGCAGCTCCGGCGAGATCTCGGCGCCGGCCGAACCCGCCTTCAGCGGCGCATCGAAGACGAAGTTGACCGTGTCCTTCCACAGCTTCAGCGAGATGTTGAGGACCTTGTACAGCAGGCCCAGGCCGAAGCCGCCGAAGATGATGAAGGCGCGCTGGCGGGCTTCCCGCGCTTCGTCGGAGTCCGCGTCGCGCACTTCGCCCGCGGCCTCGCGCGATGTTTCCGTCGCCGCGGCTTTCAGCACTTCGGCGCACGCCGTGCCTTCCGGGTATTTCAGTTCGCGGTGCTGGTCGACGATCATCGTGCGGCGCATCGGGATCATCATGAGGATGCCCAGCAGGCCGCCCAGCACGCCCACGAGCATCACGCGCGAGATCTCCAGGTCGAAGCCGAGGATCATGATCGCGGGCATGGTGACGCCAAGGCCGAACGCGATCGATTCGCCGGCCGAGCCGGCCGTCTGCGTGATGCTGTTCTCGAGGATCGTCGACTCGCGCCCGCCGACCTTTTTCGCGAGGCCGAACAGCGTGATCGCGATGACGGCGACGGGAATCGAGGCGCTGACCGTCAGGCCCACCTTGAGCACCAGGTATAGCGAGGAGGCGCCGAAGATCATGCCGAGCACGGTGCCCATGATCAGCGCGCGCCAGGTCAGCTCCGGTAACCGCGCCGAAGCCGGGATATATGGTTTGACGACGGGCGGATGGGGATCGTAGGGCATGAGGGGTTTCCTTCAGGCGATGGTATTGTGGAACGGGACTGCCGGGATCGCCGGACGGACCTTGCAAGCGTGACTATCGCACATGCCGTGGGTTAAGAAAAGCGGATTATAATTTCCCACATCGCCCGTGTTTACGGTCACAAACGGGTTCCAGGACCCGCATCAAGAGAGTTCAGTTTTGGCAACTATCCCCAGCCGCCAGCGCGGCTTCCTGCTTCCGCTCCTGGCCATCGCGGCCGCCGTCATCGTCCTGCTCATCGCCGGCGTCGCCGGGTACGTCGTGTTCCGTGTGCTGCCCAATGTGCCCGCGCTCGATGCCGTCACCGACTACCGGCCCAAGATTCCGCTGCGTGTCTATACGGCAGACAACGTCCTCATCGGCGAGTTCGGCGAAGAGCACCGCGATTTCGTTCCGATCAACAAGATCCCCGACCTGATGAAGAAATCGCTGCTCGCGATCGAGGACGCCCGCTTCTACGAGCACGGCGCCATCGACTGGAAGCGCGCGATGGGTGCGGTCGGGTCGAACCTGCGCGGCGGCTTCGGGTCCGGCGGCGCGTCGACGATCACGATGCAGGTCGCCCGCAACTTCTTCCTGTCGCGCGAAAAGCGCCTGACGCGCAAGATCAACGAGATCGCGCTCGCGTACAAGATCGAGACCGCGCTGTCGAAGGACGAGATCCTCGAGCTGTACATGAACCAGATCTACCTGGGCCAGCGTGCATACGGTTTCTCGAGCGCCGCGCACATCTACTTCAACAAGACGCTCGACCAGCTCTCGGTCGCCGAAATGGCGATGCTCGCAGGCCTGCCGCAGAATCCGGCACGCCACAATCCGGTCGCGAATCCGAAGCGGGCGCGCGAGCGCCAGCACGCGGTGCTGGGCCGCATGCGCGCGCTGAACTACATCACGGAAGAGCAATACCAGAAGGCACTCGCGGAACCGCTGCGCGTGAACCAGCGCGGCGTGCAGGATTTCGGCACGCACGCGGAATACGTCGCCGAACTCGCGCGCCAGGCCGTGTACAGCCAGTTCAAGGAAGACGCGTACACGAAGGGCATCAAGGTCTACACGACGATCCTGAAGCCCGAGCAGGACGCCGCGTACGCGTCCGTGCGCCGCAACGTGCTGACCTACGACCAGCGCCACGGCTGGCGCGGGCCGGAAGACCGCATGGAACTGCCGGCCGACCCGACGGAACGCGAGGACGCCATCAGCGAGACGCTGGGCAAGCGTCCCGTCAGCGACGGCCTGATCCCGGCCGTCGTGCTGTCGGCGACGTCGAAAACGGTGCGCGTCGAGACGGTCGACGGCGATATGGTCGACCTCACGGGCGCCGGTCTGAAATTCGCCCAGGCCGGCCTGTCGTCCAGCGCCAAGGAAGGCATGCGCCTGACGCCGGGCGCCATCATCCGCGTGGCGAAAGATGCGAAGGACCACTGGAGCGTCACGCAGGTGCCGCAGGTGGCGGCGGCCTTCGTCGCCATCGACGCGGACACGGGCGCCTACCACGCGATGGTCGGCGGCTTCGATTACAACTTCCAGAAGTTCAACCACGTGACGCAGGCGTGGCGCCAGCCCGGGTCCGGCATGAAGCCGTTCATCTATTCGGCCGCGATCGACAAGGGGTATTCGCCGGGCACGCGCATCCTCGACGCGCCGCTCGACATGCCGGGCGAGGACGCGGGCAAGACCTGGTCGCCGCAGAACGACGACGGCAAGTGGGACGGCCCGATCACGCTGCGCCGCGCGCTGGCCGAATCGAAGAACGTGCCGTCGGTGCGCCTGCTGCGCGCGATCACGGTGCCGTATGCGCATGAATTCATCGGCAAGTTCGGCTTCGACCTGTCGCGCCAGCCGTCGAACTATACGCTGGCGCTGGGGACGGGCGCCGCGACGCCGCTGCAGATGGCCGGTGCGTACGCCGTCTTCGCCAACGGCGGCTATCGCGTGCAGCCTTACCTGATCGCCCGCATCGAGGATGCCGACGGCAAGATCATCCAGCAGACCAAGGCCGCGCCCGAGCACACGGACGAGCAGCGCGTGCTCGACCCGCGCAACGCCTTCATCACCGACAGCATGCTGCGCGACGTGACCCGCTACGGCACCGGCGCTGAAGCGACGAAGGCTCTCGGCCGTACCGACATCGCGGGCAAGACGGGTACGACAAGCGATGCGATGGACGGCTGGTTCTCGGGCTATGGCGGCAATGTCGTCGCCGTCGCGTGGATGGGCTACGACGATCCGAAATCGCTGGGCGGCCGCGAATTCGGCGCCACCGTCGCGCTGCCGATCTGGATCGACTACATGCGCGTGGCGCTCGCGAAGAAACCGCAGCAGGAAGAGCGTGCGCAGCCGGAGGGCGTCGTGCGCGAGAACGACGATTGGGTGTATGCCGAATTCGCCGAGACGCCGACGTTGAGCGGCATCGACCTCGACCAGGCTCCGGATGCGAACGCCGTACAGCCGGCCGACGGCACGGAGCCGCCGCCGGCGCAACAGACGCAACCGAGGACCCAGCAACAGCAGCCGTCGAACACGCTGTTCTGACCGATCACCGTCGTTCCCACGGAGGCGCCCCCCCAAGTTCAGCGCCGCCGCAACGCACGCGAGATTCGCTCCCCGCCTCGCGGGGACGACATGGAGGGCCGCCGCGTGCGGCCCGTTTTCATTGGCGGAGCGTGTATCGAATTGCCACGGATCGAACAGATCGTGCGCCTAGTCCTACGTGTCGGTACGGGCTGATCCTATTTCGGACGAGCATGCGTGCCCCCATGATGGCGACACTTTTACAACAGGAGTCAATGATGAAAAAGTACCAAGCCCTTCTGATCGGCGGCCTGATGGCCATGAGCCTGGCCGCATGCAGCTCGACCGCCACCACCAGCAGCGACGCGAGCGGCAGCTCGTCGGCTGGCGCCACGTCCAGCAGCGCGGGCACGGGCGACTCGGCCACCAACGCGACAGCGACGGGTACCGCGAACTCGCTCCCGCCCACGACCTCCGCCGGCGGCAGCGGCAACTCGGACGCCACCGGCCAGGGCATCAACACTCAGGGCACCACGGCCCGGGGCAACAACGGCCGCTGACCGTCCGCCTCACAGTCCGGCCCGTCCGCGGCCGGACGACCGGCTTTCAGACTGTGCGCCCAATCCTACAGGGCGTCACGTAGCCATCCTATTCTGAACGGCCCCGCCGCACCGCATGATGTCCGCGTTCATCCATCACGGGAGTGCGACATGAAAACGTATCGAGGTATCCTGCTCGGCGGCCTGCTGGCCCTGGGCCTGGCGGCATGCAGCTCCACCGGCAGCAACAGCAGCGGCAGCTCGGCGTCCGGCGCGACGTCCAGCGGCAGCACCAACGAAGGCGCCCAGGGCGCGGGCGCCGTGGGCGCGATGCCGGCGGGGACCGCCACCTCCGGTTCGTCGGGCACGTCGTCCGGCACCGGCACCTCGGGCACGACGGGCACCGGCACGTCGAGCTCCAACACGTCGGGCACCGGCGTGCGCTGAACCCGCCGCCAACGTCCCCGCCTCAGGGCAGGCGGGACGTTGTTCGTCTATAATTGACGCTCGTCCTGGCGAACATAATAGCAAGCGTCAATGCCCTTCGACCTCTCCAAGCACCTTCCCAAACCCGGAACCCGTTTCGCCCTGCCCCAGCTGCACGGCTCGGCCGATGCCTATGCGCTCGCCGTCGCCGCCCGCGCGCTGAAAGCCAGGAAGCAGATGTTGACCGTAATCGTCGCGAACGCCAGCGACGGCCAGCGCCTGCTCGACGAAATCCCGTGGTTCGCGGAAGGCAAGGTGTCGTGCCACCTGCTGCCGGATTGGGAGACGCTGCCGTACGATGCGTTTTCGCCGCACCAGGACCTCGTGTCCGAGCGCCTCGCGACCCTGCACGAAGTCCGCAACGGCCAGTGCGACGTGCTCGTCGTGCCCGCGACGACCGCGCTCGTGCGCCTGGCACCGCCGTCCTTCCTCGCCGCGTACACCTTCTTCTTCCGCCAGGGCGAACACCTGGACGAGGCGAAGCTCAAGGCCCAGCTGACGCTCGCCGGCTACACCCACGTCACGCAGGTGATGTCGCCCGGCGAATACTCGGTGCGGGGCGGCCTGATCGACTTGTTCCCGATGGGTTCCGCCCTGCCGTACCGCCTCGACCTGTTCGGCGACGAGATCGAGACGATCCGCACCTTCGACGCCGACACCCAGCGCTCGCTGTACCCCGTCAAGGAAGTGCGCCTGCTCCCGGGCCGCGAATTCCCGATGGACGAGCAATCCCGCACCGCGTTCCGCGGCCGCTGGCGCGAGCGCTTCGAAGGCGATCCTTCCCGGCAGACGATTTACCGCGACATCGGCAACGGCATCGCGTCGGCCGGCATCGAATACTATCTGCCGCTGTTCTTCGACCAGACGGCCACGCTGTTCGACTACCTGCCGGCGGAGACGAGCCTCGCCCTCGTCGGCGACATCGAGGCCGCCATCCAGCGCTTCTGGCTCGACACGGAATCGCGCTACAAATTCCTGAAAAGCGACCGCGATCGACCGATCCTGGAACCGAAGGAGATCTTCCTCGGCGCCGAGGATTTCTTCGTGCAGGCGAAACCGCACGGACGCTGGGCCATCGCGCGCGACGCCTCGGCGCAGGCTCCCGGCACTGCTGGAAACCTGCCATCCGAACTGTCGGCACCGATCCCCGACATCGCCGTCAACCGCCGCCTCGACGACCCGCTCGCGAACCTGCGTTCGTTCCTGATGCAGGCGGCCGGCAAGCGCGTGATGATCTGCGCGGAGTCCGCCGGCCGCCGCGAGACCTTGCAGCAGTACTTCAACGAGTACAAGCTTGATCTCGCGCTGGTCGAAGGGTTCGACGGCTTGCGCGCGTCCGATGCGCGGGTCGTGCTGGGCGTCGCCCCGCTGCAGGCCGGCTTCGAACTGATGGAGGAAGGTGCCGGCCACCTCGTCTTCATCACCGAGACCGAGCTGTACGCGGGCACGGGCCGGCGCGCCGGCAAGAAGAAGCAGGAAGCCGGCTCGCAAGTCGAGTCGATGGTGCGCGACCTGTCCGAGCTGAAAATCGGCGACCCGGTCGTGCACATCAACCACGGCATCGGCCGCTATATGGGCTTGATGAGCATGGACCTGGGCGAAGGCGAGACGGAATTCCTGCACCTCGAATACGCCAAGGAGACCAAGCTCTACGTGCCGGTCTCGCAGCTGCACGTGATCTCGCGCTATTCCGGCGCGTCGCCCGAAGACGCGCCGTTGCACACGCTCGGCTCCGGCCAGTGGGACAAGGCGAAGAAAAAAGCGGCGGAACAGGTGCGCGACACGGCGGCCGAGCTCCTGAACCTGTATGCCCGCCGCGCCGCGCGCCAGGGCCACGCGTTCGAATATTCCGCCGTCGACTACGAGAACTTCGCCCAGAGCTTCGGCTTCGACGAGACGCCGGACCAGCGCGCCGCCATCGCGGCCGTCATCCAGGACATGACGTCGGGCCGGCCGATGGACCGCCTCGTGTGCGGCGACGTCGGCTTCGGCAAGACGGAAGTCGCGCTGCGCGCCGCGTTCATCGCCGTCATGGGCGGCAAGCAGGTCGCGATCCTCGCGCCCACGACCCTGCTCGCCGAGCAGCATGCGCAGACGTTCTCCGACCGCTTCGCCGACTGGCCCGTGCGCATCGCGGAACTGTCGCGCTTCCGCACCGGCAAGGAGATCAATAACGCGATCAAGGGCATGGCCGACGGCACCGTGGACATCGTCATCGGCACCCATAAACTGCTGTCGCCGGACGTGAAGTTCACGCGCCTGGGGCTCGTCATCATCGACGAGGAACACCGCTTCGGCGTGCGCCAGAAGGAAGCGCTGAAGGCCCTGCGGGCGGAAGTCGACGTGCTGACCTTGACCGCCACGCCGATCCCGCGCACCCTGGGCATGGCGCTGGAAGGCCTGCGCGACTTTTCCGTCATCGCGACGGCGCCGCAGAAGCGCCTCGCGATCAAGACGTTCGTGCGCAGCGAGGACGGTTCGATCATCCGCGAAGCCTGCCTGCGCGAGCTGAAACGGGGCGGCCAGATCTACTTCCTGCACAACGAGGTCGAGACCATCGAGAACCGCCTCGCCATGCTGCGCGAGCTGCTGCCGGAAGCGCGCATCGCCGTCGCGCATGGCCAGATGCACGAGCGCGACTTGGAAAAAGTCATGCGCGATTTCGTGGCGCAGCGCTACAACATCCTGCTGTGCACGACGATCATCGAGACCGGCATCGACGTGCCGACGGCGAACACGATCATCATGCACCGCGCCGACAAGTTCGGCCTGGCGCAGCTGCACCAGCTGCGCGGCCGCGTCGGCCGGTCGCATCACCAGGCCTATGCCTACCTGCTCGTGAACGACATGCTCGGACTGTCGAAACAGGCGCAGCGCCGCCTCGACGCGATCCAGCAGATGGAAGAACTGGGCAGCGGGTTCTACCTCGCCATGCACGACCTGGAGATCCGCGGCGCCGGCGAGGTACTGGGCGAAAACCAGTCGGGCGAGATGCTGGAAATCGGCTTCCAACTGTATTCCGACATGCTGAACGAGGCCGTGAAGGCGCTAAAGGCCGGCCGCGAGCCGGACATGAGCGCGCCGCTGTCGTCGACCACCGAGATCAACCTGCACGTGCCCGCCCTGCTCCCGGCCGACTTCTGCGGCGACGTGCACGAACGCCTGTCGATCTACAAGCGCCTCGCGAACTGCGAGGAGCAGAGCCGCATCGACGACATGCAGGAAGAGCTGATCGACCGCTTCGGCAAGCTGCCCGATGCCGTGAAGGCGCTGATCGAGACGCACCGCCTGCGCATCGCGGCGAAGTCGGTCGGCATCGTCAAGATCGACGCGCACGCGGAAAGCGCCAGCCTGCAATTCATGGAAAAGCCGCCCATCGACCCGATCAAGATCATCACGCTCATCCAGAAGAACCGCCACATCAAGCTGGCCGGCCAGGACAAGCTGCGCATCACGTCCAACATGCCGGACCTGGCCGCGCGCGTGAACCAGGTCAAGCAGACCATCAAACAACTCCTCGCTTAAACAGAACGCCGAATCCATCATGTCCAAGAAGCTCGTACTCCAGGGGCCGCAGGCCGACCAGGCCGCGCTCGCGCGCATCGCCCAACTCGCCCGACCCGCACGCACCACCGAACTCGACGCGCACGCGCTGCGCTGCGACGGATTCGACTTTACGCCCGAACTGAAAGCGGCCGTCGAGACCGCGGCGTATGCGGCCGGCATCGACGCGACGTTCGTCGACGAAAGCCTCGCGCTGGCCGACTTCAAACTGGTCGCGATGGACATGGATTCGACGCTGATCACCATCGAGTGCATCGACGAGATCGCGGACATGCAGGGCCTCAAGCCCCAGGTGTCGGCGATCACGGAAGCGGCGATGCGCGGCGAGCTGGATTTCTCGGAAAGCCTCGCGCGCCGCGTCGCGCTGCTGGAAGGCTTGCCCACAATCGCGCTGGAGCGCGTCTACGAAGAACGCCTGCGCATCTCGCCGGGCGGCGAAGCGATGCTGCAGGGCGTGCAGGCGGCCGGCCTCAAGACGCTGCTCGTGTCGGGCGGGTTTACGTTCTTCACCGAGCGCCTCAAGACCCGTCTGGGCCTCGACTACACGCACGCCAACGTGCTGGAAGCGGCCGGTGGCGTGTTGACCGGCAAAGTCGTCGGCGGCATCGTCGACGCCGAGGAAAAGAAGCGCACGGTGGAACGCGTATGCGCCGAACTGGGCATCGCGACGACGCAGGCCATCGTCATGGGCGACGGCGCCAACGACCTCAAGATGATGGGCGTGTCCGGCCTGTCGGTGGCGTTCCGCGCCAAGCCCGTCGTGCGCGCCCAGGCCGACGTCGCGCTGAATTTCACGGGGCTGGACGGCCTGCTGACGATCCTGGCCTGACAGCCGAAAGCGGGTGTAGAATTAACGTACGGCAATCAAAAGGAAATCATGATGACTGTTTCCTCCGTGACGTCGACGGCATCCTCCCCCGCCTACGCGAACCCGCCGGCGACCGCACCGACGCCGCAGACGAGCGTCACGATGTCCTCGCTGTCCGCGGAGGCGGGCATCGTCGCGACCTTGGGACGCGCCACGCCCGAATTCCAGACGTATGACGCGACCGGCCTCCTGAACCAGGTTGCGCAGGCGAGCATGGCGGCCGCGGGCGCCGCGCCGGCCGGCCAGGCCACGTCTATAGATCCGGCCGCGGCCGCATCCCCGGCCTCCGCCACGTCGGTAGCGGCCGCGGTCCCGGGCGACTGGGGCACGATCCTGAAATCCAATCCCGCACTCACGAGCGTCGCGGTCGCCGACGCCGTCGCGCAAGACATCGTCAACACGATCGACGTGTACGCGTGACCGGTCGGCGCGGTGCGCCGCGCTGGCCATCCCTCAGGCAACATTGTGACATTCCGCGTATATACATATTCGGAATTCTCATACTCATTTATGCCTTTTGCGATGTCGATAACTCCGCCATGGTGTCTAGAATAGCCGCATTCCGTCTATTCCAACAAGCAAGATTGCTTTGTACGCATCAATTTCACAACAGTATAGACAGGTGACGATTGTGAATACGGCAGAGCGGTCGTTACACTGGGGCACGCCCGGCCGGCACCAAATCGGTGCGGCCGTGTTTGCACAACAACAACCATCGAGAGAATCAGGATGACACAACACCGCGCCGTACCCGTCTTCACCCGCACCTTGCTCGCTTCCTCGCTGTTCCTCGCTTTCGCTCCCGCCTGGTCTCAAGAGACGCCCGCCGATCCGCCCGCCGCCGCGCAAACCGCCACCGCGCCGGCCCAACCCGCCGCCGACTCCGGCATGGCATCCGTCGTCGTGCTCGGCTCGCGCTCGACCGCGCGCACGGCACTGGACTCGGCCGCTCCGGTCGGCCTGATCAGCGGCAAGGACATGGCGATGGCCGGCCCCGTCGAACTGGGCAAGCTGCTGCAGACGCTGGACCCGTCCTTCAACTTCTCGACCACGTTCATCAGCGACGGCACGGACATCATCCGCCCCGCCACCCTGCGCTCGCTGGGCCCGGACCAGTTGCTCGTGCTCGTGAACGGCAAGCGCCGCCACCAGCAGGCGCTCGTCAACGTGCAGCAGACGATCGGCCGCGGCTCGGCCGGTACGGACATCAACGCGATCCCGATGTCGGCCATCCAGCGCATCGAAGTGCTGCGCGACGGCGCCGCGGCGCAGTACGGCTCGGACGCCATCGCCGGCGTGATCAACATCGTCCTCAAGAACCAGACCAATGAAACGCAGCTGTCCGGCACCGTCGGCGGCACGACGGAAGGCGGCGGCGAACTGCGCCAGGGCAGCGTCAACAAGGGCTGGACGATCGGCGACGGCGGCTACGTCAACCTGACGGCCGAAGCCCGCTACCGCGGCGAGACCAACCGCGCCGGCGTGGACACGCTGCGCGTCAACCCGCCGCGCGTCACGCAGCGCATCGGCGACAGCCTCGCGAAGGACCAGTACTTCTGGTGGAACTCGGCCATTCCCGTCGCCAGCGACGGCGAAGTCTATGTGTTCGGCGGCGTGTCGCACCGCACGGGCGATTCGTCCGGCTTCTACCGCTCCGCCGGCGACGGCCGCAACGTGCCGGCCGTCTATCCGAACGGCTTCCTGCCGAACATCCGCACGACCGTCAAGGACGCGTCGCTGGCCGTCGGCTACCGCCGCGACCTGGCGAACGATTGGAAGGTGGACTTCTCCGTCAACCACGGCCGCAGCGAGCTCGATTTCCACGAAAAACAGACGATCAACGTCAGCTACTGGTACGAACCGAAACCGGGCGGCGGCATCTACGCCGAGTCGCCGCTGGAAGCCGACACCGGCAAGCTGAAATTCAAGCAGACGACGTTCAACGCCGACCTGCGCGGCCCGCTGGACGTCTTCGGCCGCAACGTCAACTTCGCGACCGGTTTCGAATGGCGCCGCGACGGCTATGCGATCGACGCCGGCGATCCGGTCTCGTACCAGTACGGCCGCACCAACAACCCGGCCATCGTGATCAAGGACCAGACGGGCGGCGCGGCCGCATCCGGCACGCAGGGCTTCCCCGGCTACACGCCCGGCACCGCCGTCGACGACGCGCGCCACAACATCGCGCTGTACGCCGACGTCGAACACAACATCACGCCGCAGCTGCTGATCGGCGCCGCCGCGCGCTGGGAACGATACTCGGACTTCGGCAGCACGACGACCGGCAAGCTGTCGCTGCGCTACGATCCGTCCCGCCAGGTGGGCTTCCGCGGCACCCTGTCGACGGGCTTCCGCGCGCCGAGCGTGCAGCAGAAGTTCTACAGCTCCGTGTCGACGAACCTGAACGCGGCCGGCGTGCTGACCGAGACGCTGACGGCACGCGAAGGCAGCGCCGTCACGAAGGCCTTCGGCATCCCGAACCTGAAGGAAGAGACGTCGAAGAACGGCAGCGTGGGCATCGTGCTGCGCCCGGTCTCGAACTTCTCGGTGACGGCCGACCTGTGGCGCATCGACATCGACAACCGCATCGTGTTCTCGTCGAACATCGCGCCGGAATCCGGCCCGTGCCCGACCGCGGCCGCGTGCCCGATCAAGGCGATCCTCGACCCGCTGAAAGTCGGCCAGGCGCAGTTCTTCACGAACGCGATCGACACCGAAACGAAAGGTCTGGACATCGTCGCCGAGCACACCACGCGCTGGCCGGGTTCGACCCTCGTGCTGTCCGCGCAGCTGGACTTCAACCGCACGTCGGTGACGGGCCGGCATTCGGATTCGCCGGTGCTGACGGGCACCCAGCTGTTCGACGATTCGCAGGTGACCTTGATCGAACGCGGCCAGCCGCGCCAGCACCACGTCGTGGCGGCCGACCTCACGCACGGCCAATGGAACGGCAACGTGCGCGCCAACTACTATGGCGAAGTGCAGGGCCAGGGCTTCACCGCCCCGTTCGTCCAGACCTGGGACGCCAAGTGGATCGTGGACGCCACCGTGCGCTACAGCTTCTCCAAGTCGACCAGCCTGACCGTCGGTTCGAACAACATCTTCAACACGTTCCCGACCAAGTGGGACCCGGTCAAGGCCGCGCCGTTCCCGCAGCTGGGCTTCACGTACTGCTGGGAGACCTGCCCGTTCGGCATCAACGGCCGTTCGTGGTCGGCCCGCCTGGACGTCGCGCTGTGATGTGAAAGGAAACAACCCGCGCGCTCGGCGCGCGGGGCAAGCCGTCAGTACGGCCCGCGGATGAAGTCGTGCACGTGGGCGCGATACACGCCGGCGAGCTTCTCGTGGAGTTCGGCCGGCAGCGGCGCCACAAGCGCCGCGTCCACGTTCGCACGCACCTGGTCCGGGCGGCTCGCGCCCGGAATCACCACCGACACCTGCGGGTGGTCCAGAATCCAGCGCAACGCCATCTGCGCCATCGTCATCCCGGCAGGGACCCATGCCGCGACCTGCTCGGCGGCAGCGATGCCGCGCTCCAGTTCCAGGCCAGCGAACGTCTCGCCCACGTTGAACATGGCGCCGTCGCGGTTGAAGTGACGGTGATCGTCGTCGCGGAACGTCGTCGCCCGCGTGATCTTCCCGCCCAGCAGGCCGCTCGCCAGCGGCAGCCGCACGATGATGCCGACCCGTTTCTCCGCCGCGCGCGGGAACAGCTCCTCGGCCGGCTTCTGACGGAAGATGTTGAAGATGACTTGCAGCGACGCCAGCCCGTCCTGCTGCAGGCAGATCAGGCCTTCCTCGACGGATTCCACGCTGGCGCCCCAGCGCTTGATCAGCCCTTCCTGCTGCAGTTCGCGCAGCCAGTCGAACACGTGGCCCTGGCGCAGCACGCTGGTGGGCACGCAATGCAGCTGCGTGAGGTCCAGCGCATCCACCTGCAAACGCTCGAGCGAGCGCTGCGTCGCTTCGCGCAGCGACGCGCGCGTGTAGCCGTCCGGGTAGATGCCGGCGCGTCCTAGCTTGGTCGCGACGACGATGCCGGTGTCCTGCCGTCCGGCGAGGAAGCGGCCGATCGAGCGCTCGCTGGCGCCGTCGCCGTAGACGTCGGCCGTGTCGATAAACCGCACGCCGGCATCAAACGCCGTCCGCAAGGTCTCCTGCGCGATGGCGTCGTTCCAGTCGTTGCCCCAGCCGCCGCCCAGCTGCCAGCATCCCAGGCCGATCTCCGGCACCGTCAGGCCGTCCGGGCCCAGTTGTCGTCGTTGCATAGTCTTCCTCGGTGGTCGTTTTGGTCGAGCCGCTACTCTACCCCAGCACCGGAATCCATGCCGGACCCATCACAGCGGCACCGGCGGCTCGGCATCGGCCGGCCGCCGCCGCGCGGCCAGGCTGGCGCTCGTCGCCGCCCCGATCGACGACGCGACGATCAGCGCGATCGCGAGCCATTGCGCGCCGTCGAGATGCTCGTCCAGCAGCACGAGACCCATCAGTGCGCCGATCGCGGGTTCCGCGCTGAGCAAGGTGCTGAAGGTATTGGCCGGCAGGCGGCGCAGCGCGACCATCTCCAGCGAGTACGGGATCGCGCTGGACAGCACGGCGACCGCGAGGCCGAACCACAGCACGGACGGCGTCAGCAGCGCCGCGCCCGCGTGCGCGACACCTACCGGACCCGCGATCAGCGCGCCCAGCAACGTGCCCCAGCTCGACGCCGCCGGCCCGTAGGCGGCGCTGGCGCGCTTGCCGGCCAGGATGTACACGGCCCAGCAGGCGCCCGCGATCAATGCGAAGGCGATGCCGCGCCAGTCGACGGGCGCGCCGTCCCGCAGCGGCAGCAGCAGCGCGAGGCCGGCGCAGGCGACGGCGATCCAGACGAAGTCCAGGCGCCGGCGCGACGTCGCCACGGCCACGACGAGCGGCCCGGTGAACTCGACGGCGATGGCGATCCCCAGCGGCACGTACGCGAGCGCCGTGTAGAAACTGAGGTTCATCGCGCCGAGCGACAGACCGTACTGCAGCAGCGCGCGCCCGTCGCCGCGCACGCCGACGCGCCAGGGGCGGAACACGATGGCGAGGATCACGGCGGCGATCGTGAGCCGCATCGCGGTGGCGCCGGACGCGCCGACGACGGGGAACAAGTGCTTGGCGAGCGAGGCGCCCGTCGTCAGCGAGACGAGGGACCCGAGGAGGGCCGCGTACGGTACCCAGGCGGACAAACCGGCAGGCGCCGCGCGCGATGGCGTTGGAGAAGACATCGAAAGCGTATGTGAAGCGAAACCCGACACGATATCATCAAACCGGCCGCATCCGCAGGCGCCGGCCCGGGCCGGCACCGGCGCGGCCATGTTCCACAAAGTGAACAGGTGTAACAGCCTGTAAATCACCGGGCGCGCGCCCGCCGAATCCGTATAGTGTGCAGGTGAGGAGAACCGCCATGAAACAGCTCGCCATTATCGCTTCGCTCGCTGCAGCCCTCAGCGGCTGCGCCACGTATTACCCGGCGCCGGCCAACTACGGCACGCGCGCCTATACCCAACCCGACGCCAACGGCTGGCAGGTCGTCTCGGTGAGGCCGGTCGCACCGGGCACCGGCGCGGCCGCCGCCGCGTCGGGCGATGCGGGCCGCGTGACCTATTCCCCGGCGCCGACCACGGTCGTCACGCAACCGGTGTACGTGGCGCCTCCGGTCTACGCGCCCGCGCCGATCTACGCGCCGTATGCGCCCGTGTACGCCGACCCGTACTGGTATCCGCCGGTCTCGATCGGCCTCGGCTTCAGCTGGAGCCACTGGAGCGGCGGCCATCACGGCTGGGGCGGCCGCGGCTACTGGCGCGGTCATCGCTGACCTTTCGGCGACCACGCATCGATCAAAGGCTGCGCTTCGGCGCGGCCTTTTTTTATGCGCCCTACCCGTCCTGCCTGACGCTTTCCTTACGGATTTGCACGAATGACGCATGTTGCATCGCGTCACATCAATCGTTTGCTGTTGTTTGATTGCCATTCTACAATCGGCCACGATGGGCCCGGCGCCGATCCTCGGCGTCCAGCGTAAAAATGAGAATGAACGACTACGGAGACGGCAATGAATTTCAAGATGAAAGCATTGGTTGCAGGGGTGGTTCTGGGTTTTTCGATGTCCAGCATGGCGGCGGAGCCGATCAAGATCGGCGTGTCCGGTCCGTTCACGGGTGGCTCGGCGCCGATGGGCGTATCGATGCGCGACGGCGTCCGTCTCGCCGTCAATGAAATCAATGCCAAGGGCGGCGTGCTGGGCCGCAAGATCGAACTGATCGAACGCGACGACGAAGCGAAGAACGAACGCGGCGTGCAGGTCGCGCAGGAGCTCATCAACAAGGAGCACGTCGTCGCCACCGTCGGCTACATCAACACGGGCGTCGCGCTCGCCTCGCAGCGCTTTTACCAGCAGGCGAAGATCCCCGTCATGAACAATGTGGCGACCGGCTCCATCGTCACAAAGCAGTTCGCCAACCAGCCGGAAAACTACATCTTCCGCAATTCGGCGAACGACACGATCCAGTCCGCGATGATCGTCGACGAAGCCATCGGGCGCCGCGGCTTCAAGAAGCCCGCGATCCTCGCCGACTCCACGAACTACGGCCAGCTGGGCCGCGAAGATCTCGAGAAGGTGCTCGAGAAGAAGGGCGTGAAACCGGTCGCCGTCGAGAAGTACAACATCGGTGACGTCGACATGACGGCGCAGCTGCTGCGCGCCAAGCAGGCCGGTGCCGACGTCGTGCTCACCTACGGCATCGGCCCCGAGCTGGCGCAGATCGCCAACGGCATGCAGAAGCTGGGCTGGAAAGTGCCCATCGTCGGCAGCTGGACGCTCGCGATGGCCAACTTCATCGACAACGCCGGCAAGAACGGCGACGGCACGCGCATGCCGCAGACCTTCATCCAGAACCCGGACACGCCCAAGCGCAAGGCGTTCATCGACGCCTACATCAAGGCCTACAATCCGCCGGGCGGCCGCATGCCGTCCGCCGTGTCGGCCGCGCAGGGCTACGATTCCGTGTACCTGCTCGCCGCCGCGATCCAGCAGGCCGGCAGTACGGAAGGACCGAAGATCGCCGCCGCGCTGGAAGACCTGAAGACCCCGGTCGAAGGCGTCGTCACCACCTACAACAAGCCGTACTCGCACTCGGACCACGAGGCCATCAACTTCGAGAACACCAAGTTCGGCGAAGTGCGGGACGGGCGCGTGGTGCAGGCCAAGTAACCCACTGCGTCATTTCCGGCACTGCCGGAAATAGCTTCCCGCGCAAGCGGGGATCCATACTGAAGGCCCGAAGCCGGACGCCGGTTACACCGCGTGGTTCCCGGGATACCGAATCCGGCTCCTCAGCATGGGTTCCCGCTTTCGCGGGAACGACGTGCTCTTCGACCTGCCGCTCCCCAGGAGGAATCATGGAGATCCTGCTGCAACTTGTCGTGTCCGGCATCGCGCTCGGCATGATCTACGCCGTGATCGCGTTCGGCTACCAACTGACGTTCGCCACGTCCGGCACCCTCAACTTCGGCCAGGGCGAGGCGCTGATGCTCGGCGCGCTCGTCGGCCTGTCGCTCGTCGGCACCATCCACGGCGGCCCTTATCTGAGCTACTGGCTGATGATTCCCATCGTCGTCGTATTCGGCGCGCTGCAGGGGATGTTCGTCGAGTGGATCGCCGTGCGGCCCGCGATCCGCATCAAGTCGGAATTCGGGTGGATCATGTCGACGATCGCCCTCGCCATCATCTTCAAGAACGTGGCCGAGAACATCTGGGGCAAGGACGTGCTGCCGTTCCCGTCGCCGCTGTCGTCCGAACCGTTCACCGTGCTGGGCGCGAACGTGCAGCCGATGCAGGTCGCCGTGGTCATCGGCGCGCTGGCCATCATGCTCGCCGTCGAGATCTTCAACCGCAAGTCCATCTACGGCAAGGCCGTCGTCGCCACCGCGAACGACCGCGACGCCGCGGGCCTCATGGGCATCAACACCCGCCTGGTGATCACGTTCTCGTACGCGCTGTCGTCCGCCACGGCCGCCTTCGCGGGCGCCCTCATCGCGCCGCTCACGCTCACGAGCGCCACGATGGGCGCGTCGCTCGGGCTCAAGGCGTTCGCGGTCGCGATCATCGGCGGCCTCACGTCGGGCATGGGCGCCATCGTCGGCGGCATCATCCTGGGCATCGCGGAAACGGCCACGGGATTCTATCTGTCGACCGGCTACAAGGAAGTGCCGGGCCTCGTCCTGCTGCTGCTCGTGCTGGCGGTGAAACCGTCCGGCCTGTTCGGCAAGGCCGCGATCAAAAAGGTGTGACCATGAACAAGCTGATTACCGGCGCGGCCATTGCCGGCATCGCGCTGCTGGCCGCCTTTCCCGTGCTGGTCGCGAACCCTTATTACCTGCACCTCGTCGAGACGATCCTGATCTACGCGATCCTGCTGTTCGGCCTCGACATCGTCGTCGGCTACACGGGCCAGGTGTCGCTGGGCCATGCGGGCCTGTTCGGCGTCGGCTCGTACGTGACGGGCGTGCTCGTGATGAAGCTGGGCGCCGCGTGGTGGCTGACGCTCCCCGCCAGCATCGCCGGCGCCGCGCTGTTCGGCGCCATCCTCGCCCTGCCCGCGCTGCGCGTGACGGGGCCGTATCTCGCGATGGTGACGCTGGCCTTCGGCACCATCGTGCAAATCCTGATCAACGAAATGACCTTCCTCACCGAAGGCCCGATGGGCATCATGCTCACGAAACCCAGTGTGGCCGGGCACGAACTGACGGAGGTCCAGTACTACTATGCGGTCGCCGCGCTGATGGTGGCGTCGCTGCTGCTCGTGCACCGCCTCCTCAAATCGCACATCGGGCGCGCGTTCGAGGCGCTGCGCGACAGCCCCATCGCGTCCGACTGCATGGGCGTCTCGGTCTACCGCTACAAGGTGTACGCGTTCGTGATCAGCGCCGGCTTCGCGGGCCTGGCCGGCAGCCTGTATGCCTACTCCGAGCAGTACATCTCGCCGAACACCTACAACTTCGAGCTGACCATCCTGTTCCTGCTCGCGGTGATCATGGGCGGCCGCAAGACGCGCAGCGGCGCGCTGATCGGCGCCGTGATCGTCGTGATGCTGCCCAGCCTCCTGTCCGACATCGACCTGTTCCGCCGCATCGCCGTCGGCGCCGCGATCGCCGCGGTCGTGATCTCCGGCCTGCTGCTGGCGCGCCGCAAGACGACCGTGGGCCGCGTCGCCGTGCCCGTCGTCGCGACGCTGGCGATGGCGGTCGTGTCGTACAAGCTGCAAAGCATGGTCGACTGGCGCCTGACGATCTTCGGCCTCATGACGCTGTTCGTCGTCTACTACCTGCAGGAGGGCATCGTCGGCTTCCTGCGTGGCCTGCTGGGCCGCGGCCGCCAGCATGCGCGCGCGCTGGCGGACGACGGCGCCGATCCGTTCGCCGGCGTGACCCCGCCGCAGGCGGCGCCGGCGGCCGAAAGCACCGCCGGCGACCTGCTGCGCGTCGAACAGGTGCTGATGCAGTTCGGCGGCCTCAAGGCGCTGAACCAGGTCGACCTGACGGTGGCGCGGGGCACCGTGCACGGCCTGATCGGCCCGAACGGCTCCGGCAAGAGCACGATGATGAACGTCCTCACGGGCATCTACAAGCCAACCGCGGGCCAGGTGTTTTTCGCGGGTGCCGGCATCACGGGCCGCACACCGTCGCAGATCGCGCTGGGCGGCATCGCCCGCACCTTCCAGAACGTGCAGCTGTTCGGCGAGATGACCGCGACGGAAAACATCCTCGTCGGCCTGCACCACAGCTTCCGCTCGAACGTGTTCGACGCCATGCTGCACACGCCGCGCCGCAAGCGCGAGGAATTGGCCGCGCGGGCGCGCGCGGCCGCGATCCTGCGCTTCGTCGGCCTGGCCGATCTCTCGGACGAGGAAGCGCGCAACCTCCCCTACGGCAAGCAGCGCCTGCTGGAGATCGGCCGCGCGCTCGCGCTCGACCCGCGCCTGCTGCTGTTGGACGAACCGGCCGCCGGCCTCACGGCGCCGGACATCCGCGAGCTGATGGCCATCATCCGCAAGATCCGCGACCATGGCATCACCATCGTCCTCATCGAGCACCACATGGACGTCGTGATGTCGATCTCGGACACCGTCACCGTGCTCGACTTCGGCCAGAAGATCGCCGAGGGCACGCCGGCACGCGTGCAGTCCGACCCGCGCGTCATCGAAGCCTATCTGGGCGGCGCCGGCGAACCGGCGGCCACCACGAACGCCGCCGTCTGAGGAGACCACATGCTCACGATCGACAACCTGCACGCGGCCTATGGCAAGGTCGAAGTGCTGCACGGGATCTCGCTGGAAGTCCCGAAGGGCAAGCTGGTGACGCTGATCGGCTCCAACGGCGCCGGCAAGACGACGACCATGCGCGCCATCTCGGGCATGATCAAGCCGCGCGGCGGCACCGTCCTGCTTTCTGGACGCGACATCACCGGCATGGACTCGCACCGCATCGCGCGTGCCGGCCTCGCCCATTCGCCGGAAGGCCGGCGCGTGTTCGCGACTATGACCGTCACCGACAATCTGCTGCTGGGCGCCTTCCCGCGCTTCACCCGCGCCCGGCCCAAGGGCGACGTGGTGCGCGACCTCGAACGTGCGCTCGAACTGTTCCCCCGCTTGAAGGAACGCCGCACGCAGCTCGCGGGCACGCTGTCCGGCGGCGAGCAGCAGATGCTGGCGATGGCGCGCGCCGTCATGCTCAATCCCGACGTCGTGCTGCTGGACGAGCCGTCGATGGGTCTCGCGCCCATCCTCGTCGACGAAGTCTTCCGCATCATCGCGCGGCTGAAGGCCGAAGGCGTGACGATGCTGCTCGTCGAGCAGTTCGCCCAGGCCGCGCTGAACGTCGCGGACTACGGCTATGTGCTGGAGAACGGCAGCATCGCCGTGCACGGCCCTGCCGCCAGCCTCAGGAACGATCCGAAGGTCGTCGCGGCCTACCTGGGCGGCGCGCACTGACGGATCGCCCGCGCCAGCGCGTCGAGGTCGCCAAGCTTCGTGTACAGGTGCGGTGTGACGCGCACGATGTCCGCCGCGCCGAATTTGCGCACGACGGTGAAGATGCGGTGGTCAACCATCAGTCGGCGCACGACCTCCGCGGCCGCTACGCCGTCGATGGCGAACGCGCCCAGCGCGCAATGCAGGCGCGGGTCGCGCGGCGTGTACAGGCGCACGCCCGGCGCGTCCGCCACCTGGTCCATCCAGCGCCGCGCGAGCCAGCGCAGGCGCGCTTCCTTGTTGCACGAGCCGATCGACGCGTGGAAAGCCAGCGCGTCCTCGATGGCCATGACGGGTGCGGGCGGCACGGTGCCCACATGGCCGAACTTGTCGATGTCGCCGCGGGCGAACGACACGTCGCCGTACAGCGGAGCGATGTCCGCGATACGGTCGCGCGCCACGTACAGCAAGCCCGTACCCAGCGGCGCGCCGACCCATTTGTGCAGGTTGTACGCAGCGAACGGCGCGCCGACCTGCGGGATCGTAAAGTCGAGCTGCGCGAGCGCGTGGGCGCCGTCGACGACCGCATCGATGCCCTTCTCCCGTGCCAGCGCGGCCAGCCGCGCCACCGGCATGATGCGGCCCGTGCGGTGCACGACGTGCGTGACCAGCAGCACGCGCGTGCGCGGCGTGATCGCGTCGGCGTACAGCGCCACGACGGCATCCTCGTCTTCCAGGTCGTACGGCACGTCGACCTGGACGATGCTCAAGTCCTTGCGCGCGGCAACCGTCCGCACGATGTCGTGGCTGCTGTCGTAATCGTGGCGCGCCATCAGGATCGTGTCGCCGGCGTCGAACGGATAGCCTTGCAGCAGGATGTTCATGGACTCGACGGCGCTGCGCGTGATCAGCAGTTCATCAGCCGCGACGCCGGTGAACCCGGCCAGCAGCGACTTCACGTGCGCGAGCCGCGCCGGCCAGCGCGTGCGCAGGAAGTAGGCGTTCTCTTGGTCGACCTCGTCCTGGTAGCGCCGCAGTGCGGCGCGCACCGGATCGGCCGGCATGCCGAAGTAACCGTTCTCCAGGTTGATGAACCCGGGCGCCGGCGAATAGTGCGCGCGGATGGCGGACCAGTACGATTCGTCGTCGGGCAGAATGGCGAGCAAGGCGGTCTCCAGGTGGGTGGCGCGTGGGCACGGTTGTGCGCACCCTACCGCAGGCGTGCGCCGAGCGCCAGCGCGGCCGCGAGATTGCGCGCGGCGCGGCGCAGGTTCTCGTCGGCCGCGGCCAGCGCCTCGGCCACGGAACACGGCCGCGCGACGGCCGCGACCACGACCTCGATGCCTTCCGCGTGCACGGCGTCCGCGTCCTTCGCCAGACTCCCGCCAATGGCGACGACGGGCTTGCCGTGGCGGCGCGCCACCTTCGCCACACCCATCGGCGTCTTGCCGTTCACGGTCTGGCCGTCGATGCGGCCTTCGCCCGTCACGACGAGGTCCGCGTCGCGCACGGCCGCGTCCAGCCCGACGGCTTCCGTGACGATGTCGACACCGGGCCGCAGCTGCCCGTTCAGGAACACGACCATCGCCGCCGCGATACCGCCACCCGCGCCCGCGCCGGGCAGTTGCGCGATGTCCTGGCCGAGGTCGCGCTTGATGACGTCCGCGAAATGCGCGAGCGCCGCATCGAGCTGCGCGACCATCGCCGGCGACGCGCCCTTCTGCGGCCCGAACACGGCGGACGCGCCGCGCGGCCCGGTGAGCGGATTGTCGACGTCGCACGCGATCCTGAACTCGGCCTCGCGCACGCGCGCATCGAGCGCGGCCACATCGATGCGGGCCAGCCGCGCGAGCGCCGCCCCGCCGGGGCCGATGTCGTCGCCAGCGTCGTCGAGCAGGCGCACGCCGAGGGCCTGCAGCATGCCGGCGCCGCCGTCGTTGGTCGCACTGCCGCCCACGCCGAGCACGAAGCGCCGGGCGCCGGCGTCGAGCGCGGCGAGGATGAGTTCCCCCGTGCCGCGGCTCGTGGCCGTGCGCGGATCGCGCAGGTCGGGCGGGACGCCTTCCAGGCCGCTGGCGGCGGCCATCTCGATGACGCCGAGGTCGCCTGCCTCGCCGTAGAACGCGTCCACCGTCTGGCCCAGCGGTCCGGTCACGCGCACGTCCACGCGCCGGCCGCCCATCGCGTCGGTCATGGCCTGCACCGTGCCCTCGCCGCCATCGGCCACGGGCACTTTAACGTAGTCCGCGTCGGGCCAGATCTCGCGCATGCCGGCTTCGATGGCGTGCGCCACCTGCAGGGCGGTCAGGCTTTCCTTGAACGAATCGGGGGCGATGACGATCTTCATGGGCTTTCCTCGTGAGCGATGCCCGCAAGGATATACGATATTGCAGCGGCACCGTGCATGTCGCGCCGCGATGGCCCCGGCCCGGTGGCCATCGTGGCGAGCACCGCGCCGGTCGCCCAGCGCTGGCGGCCGGTAAACGTGTCAGCCTTGCGCCCCGAACAGGTCGTGCGCATCAAGGATCGCGTACGTGATCTCGGGATGCCGCTCCAGCACCTTGCGCACGGCGGCGGGCACCGATTGCCGTACTTTCTTGCACAGGCCGGGCCGGTCTTCCAGCACGATGAGGATGCCGCGCAAGGTGCGCACCTCGTTGGGGCCGGGCGTGATCCGCAGCTCGACGCCCAGGTTGGCGCGGATGCGGTCCTGCAAGCGCGTGAGCTCCGCGTAGGTGCTCACGGCGTCAATGCGCTCGAGCAGGCGCTGCTCCTCGGTGCGCGTGAGCCGCAGCGGGCGCAGGTCCGCGTCCGGATCGGCCAGCAGGATCTCGCGCTCGCAGACGCAGGCGCCGGGGGGACATTCGGTGCGGATGGGTATCGATGCTTGTTGCAACATGGGGTCACGCTGTCAACGGATTGCTCGTCCGGGAACGTAGTGTATCTCAATGTGGGGCATTCTCGTCCCCCGAATCGCGCCAGAGCGTGTCGAGCACGCCCGCCATGCGCTGCCAGTGCGAGCCTTTCCAGAACACGCCGTGGCAGCAGTCGCACGTGCTGAATTCGTCCTGCGTGGCGGCCACGCGCGGCGGCAGGCGGTCCAGCACGTCCGCCTTCGCCACGGCCCGCAGCGGCGCATTGCACGACAGGCAGAGCGTGAACGGGCGCATGCGCTCGGCCAGACCGAAACGCTCGACCACCTCGCGCAACTGGTCTTCCGCCTTCAGCGTCCGCACGTAGCAGCCGTATGCGATGCCGCGGCGCTTGAGCAGTTCGCGGTCGCGCGTCAGCACGGCCCGCCCCTCATCCAGCGCGATCGCTTCGACCTCGGCATCGTTCAGGGTATTGCGGTAGATGGTGTCGAACCCCGCCATTCTCAACAGCCGCGCGAGCCCGCCGAGGTGCGCGTCCGCGACGAAGCGCACGCGGCCCGGCGGCCGCTGGCCGAGCCGCGCCACGTCGGCCACGTCGAGCGTGGTAAAGCGGGGATAGACGGCCACGCGGTCGCCCTCTTCCAGGATGTCGTCGAGCCCCGTCGGCTCGCCATTCACGAGCACCAGCTCGACCTCCGTGTGCGGCACGCCCAGCGCCTCGACCATGTGCTTGGTCGTCGCGGCCCGCGCGCACGGCGTCGTGAACGCGCGGCCCCGCCGCTCGCGCGCGAGGAAGTCGTTCAGTTCGCCGTAGAAGCGGAATGTTGCGCTGACCATGATTCCGCGACGCCGCCCAGTACCGCCAGCGCGTTCGGCACCGAGTGGCCCTCGGCCGTGTTATCGAAGATGCACCAGAGGTCCGCGCCGGGCCGCGACATCGCCGCTATTCTCTGCTCGACCTGGCGCAGGAATTCGGGCGGATAGGCCGAGTAATAGATGCGCGGCGTACCGTGCAGGCGGACGTATGTCGACGCCGTCGTCGGCACGTGCGGGCCGGGCTGGCCGGCGGCCGGATCCGCGATCACGCGCGTGACCCCGTGCTCGCGCAGCAGCGCGGTCGCGGTCTCGCCGAACCATGTCGGATGGCGGCCTTCCAGCGCGAGCATGCAGGGAAAGCGGGCGCGCAGCCGGGGCAGGAAGTCGGCCACGACCTCCGCGTCGAACACGCCGCTGGGCGGCAGCTGGACGAGCACGCAGCCCAGTTTCGGGCCGAGCTCCCCGGCCTCGCGCACGAAACGGTCCAGCAGTTCGTCGGCGCCGCGCAGCTTCGCCTCGTGCGTGATCGCCTTCGGCAGCTTGACGGAAAAACGGAACGCGTCCGGCACGCTGGCGGCCCAGCGGGCGTAGGTCTGCGGCTGGTGCGGGCGATAGAACGACGAATTGATCTCGACGGCCGGAAACACGGCCGCGTAGCGCTCGAGGTGGCTGCCCTCGATGGGAAACGCGGCCGCCGCTTCCTTGTTGATGCCCCAGCCGGCGCAGCCGATCAGGGGCCGGTTCGCCTGTGCTGCCGTGGATTGCAATTCGCTCATCTGGACCCATGTTGGAGGGCATCCGCCCGGCATCCGATTCTATGCCGAACAGCATGACGGACGGCGCACGCGCCGCCGGGCATAGAATATCGATCACCAACAGGAGGAACCACCATGGCCGAGTCCCTGCACATCGTCTGTCCGCACTGCGACGCCGTCAATCGCGTCGCCGGCGAGCGCCTGGCCGACCAACCCGTCTGCGGCAAATGCACGCAGGCGCTGTTCACCGGCCAGCCCACGGACGTGTCGTCCGCCCGCTTCGACAAGCACGTCGGGCGCAACGACATCCCCGTCCTCGTCGACTTCTGGGCCGCGTGGTGCGGTCCCTGCCGCATGATGGCACCCGCGTACGCCCAGGCCGCCGGCCGGCTGGAGCCGCGCGTCCGCTTGCTGAAGGTCGATACGGAGGCGTCACAGGATCTCGCCGCACGCTACGGCATCCGCAGCATCCCGACCATCGCGCTGTTCCAGGGAGGTCGCGAAATCGCGCGCCAGGCCGGGGCGATGGATGCGAACCGCATCGTCGCCTGGGCGCAGCAGGCGGCACGCGTGGCGTAACCCGCGCGGCCCACGGCAACGAGCCACCTCGCGCGGCGCCGGTCGGCGCCGCCACGCGTACGCGCGACCGCCTGTTGCGAATAAACAACGCACGCCCGTGCGCTTAATTTGCGGCTCTGCAACTAAAAGTGACCGAAAGTGTCGTGTTCCCGCCAAAGTACCTCGGCGCGCACAAATATTTCGGCGGCCTCTTGGACACGGCCCCCCTCGTCCCCTAATATTTTCCGTACGGAACTAATTTGCTCTGCATGTGACATCCTTTCGCCCGTATCTTTCGAGTCCCTCCATGACAACCAGCCCGATGCTGCGGCCACAATCGCCACAGCCTGCTTCGCCGCGCCGCCCCGCTCCGGACCGCCCACGTTCCATCGCCCGCTCTCTGACCTTGAACGCCAAGATCTGCCTGACCGCGACCGCGCTCGTGATCCTAAGCCTGGCCGCCACGTCGACCGTCACCGGCATCCGCGGCAGCAGCAGCGCCGAAGTATCCAGCATGAAACTGGCGCGCACGAGCGCACGCGAAGCGGCCGCCACGATCCAGGCGCGCATGACGCCGAACCTGGCGGTCGCATTCGGCCAGGCGCGTGCCATGCGCGCGACGCGCGCGACCGACCTGGCGCTGACACGCAACCAGATCAACGAGATGGTCAAGGCATCGCTGCTCGACTCGGACGACCTGAACGGCTCGACCGTCACCTGGGAACCCAATGCACTCGACGGCAAGGACGCCGAGTACGCCGGCAAGAAGCCGGAGTACGACGACACCGGACGCGCCATGCCCTACTATTCGCGCGAGTCGTCGGGCGGCTTGCATGTGGAACCCATCGTGTTCCTGGACAAGCCCCATGGCAACGACTGGTACGACATCCCGAAAAACACGCGGAGGCCCTACCTCACCGAGCCGCACACGTATCCGGTCAACGGCAAGGACGTCGCGATGACATCCATCAACGTGCCGATCATGGTCAACGGCGAGTTCCGGGGCGTGGTCAGCGCCGACTTCGGCCTGTCCAAGCTGGGCCAGATCCTGGCCGGGCTCAAGGTCATCGAAGGCGGCCGGCTGGCGCTCGTATCGAGTGGCGGCCTGTACGCGAGCAATCCGGACGCCGCCCTCAACGGCAAGAAGGCCGACGACATTCCGGCCGCCGGGCTGGACGCCATCCGCCAGGGCAAGTCCTACGAATACGCCGATGACAAGGGCGACGAGCACCTTCTGCAGCCGGTCCAGCTGCATGCGGACATCGCGCCCTGGGCCATCAAGCTCAGCTTCCCGCAACGCGTGGTGACCGCGGACGCCCGTGATCTGCTGCGCTATACGCTGCTGGTGTCGGTGCTGTGCGCCGTGGGCGCGGCGATCGTCCTCGTGGCCGTGCTGAACCGCTTGACCAAGCCGCTGCGGGTGCTGAGCGCCGCCATGGCCGGCCTGGCCGGCGGCAACGCGGACCTCACCGCGCGCCTCGACGTGAAAGGCAAGGACGAACTGGCCCAGATCGCCGGCGGCTTCAACGAATTCGTCGGCAAGCTGCAGAACGTGCTGGCGCGGGTCCGCAACAGCTCGGGCGACGTGGCGGTGGCCAGCACGGAAATCAGCCGCGGCAACGCCGACCTGTCGGCGCGCACCGAGCAGCAGGCCAGCGCGCTGGAAGAAACCGCCGCGTCGATGGAAGAACTGACGTCGACGGTCAAGCAAAATGCCGACAACGCGCGCCAGGCCAACCAGCTGGCGCAGGGCGCGTCGGAGATCGCGGCCCGCGGCAGCGCCGTGGTGGCCCAGGTGGTGGACACGATGGGATCGATCAAGGCCTCGTCGCAGAAGATCGTCGACATCATCGGCGTCATCGACGGCATCGCCTTCCAGACGAATATCCTGGCGCTGAATGCGGCCGTCGAGGCAGCGCGCGCGGGCGAACAGGGGCGCGGCTTCGCGGTCGTCGCCGGCGAGGTGCGCAACCTGGCCCAGCGCTCGGCCTCGGCAGCCAAGGAGATCAAGGCACTGATCGGCGACTCGGTCGAGAAGGTCGGCGCCGGCAGCACGCTGGTCGGTGAAGCGGGCCGCACGATGGAAGAGATCCTGGCCAGCATCCGCCGCGTCACCGCCATCGTCGTCGACATCAGCACCGCGAGCGCGGAACAAAGCAACGGCATCGCCCAGGTCAACCAGGCCATCGCGCAGATGGACGGCACGACCCAGCAGAACGCCGCGCTGGTCGAAGAGGCCGCGGCCGCGGCCGAGAGCCTGCACCAGCAGGCCGCGTTGCTGGTGTCGCTGGTCGGCGAATTCCGCATCGAATCCGGAACCACGAGGTAAGCAAGTCATGCATGACCGACAATCCACCGGCGCCATCCGATGCGCCATCGCGGGCACCTGCCTGGTGTTATCGGCGTCCGCCGCGGCCGCGGAAGCGACGGGCCAAGGCCCGGCACTGAAGTTCGACGGCGCGATCCGGATGTGGGTGGAAGCCCTCAGCTGGAACGACCAGCGCAAATGGGTGCCCGAATTCGACACCGCCCGCCTCGGCTTCAAATACGACGACGGCCGCTTCCTCGGGGCGGGACGCGAACGGTTTTACCACTACACGAGCCGCCAGACGGGTGCGAGCAAGGGCGCGAGCATGCTGTTCAACGAATATCTGTGGGCAGGCTACCGGTTCGCGGACAACAGCGAACTCCATGTCGGCCAGCAGCGCATGCCGTTCGGCCTCCTGCCCTATGCATCCAACAACTTCTTCGAATCGATGGCCTGGTATGCAGGCTATGAAGACACGTACGCGATGGGCGTGCAATACAAGCGCGCGATCGGCGGCCTGCACGCCAACGTCGCCTTCTTCCCGTCGGATGGCCGCCATCTGCTGTCCTGGACCGACAGCACCGTCGAACTCGACGGCCTGGACTCTGTCCGCTTCAGCAATCACCTGATGAAAAGCTATGGCCGCGAGGAGAGAAATACGGCGGTCGCCCGGCTGGGATACACCGTACCCTTTGCTGGAGGGAAAACGGAGATCGGCGCCTCCGTCCTGGCGGGGCGGCTGGCCGCAACGGACGGGACGCTGACCAGTGGCAACCGCCGGGCCGACGCCCTGCATGCGGCCGCCGAATTCGGCAATCTCGGCATCCAGCTGGAGACAATCCGCTACGCCAACGACTACACCGGGAACGGCTCGATCGCCGGCAACTGGTATGGCGCGTGCGATCGTGACTGCGTCATCATCGGCGCGTACGGCTTCACGAATCGACTCGCGGCCAAGGGCCACATCGACATCGCGAACGTCAGCTATAAACTGCCGGGATCGATCGGCCCGTTCAGCGGCTTCGTGGTCTACAACGATTGGAGCCGCCTGAGGAAATCCGTCGCCGGCTATGCCGACAGCTACCAGAACGTGACGGGCGTGACGTTCTCGTCGGGTGGCTGGGTGGTCATGATCGACGTCGCGCATGCGACCAACGAACCCTATCTGTCCCCGGGCTTCGGCAACGCGCTGGCCGCGGGCGGGAAAGCGTCCGGTCAACGGTTCAATGCTAATATCGGCTATTACTTCTGATTAGCGGAGAAAACGATGGCCCAGGAACTCGTCTACGAACGCGGCCTCGAGGATGCCAAGCAGTTCGCCCGGATCCTGTACGTGGCGCACGCCGCCACCTTCTTCTTTTCGCTCGGCACGCTGTCGATCCTGGTGCTGATCGTCAACTACATCCGGCGGCCGGACACGGCCGGGACGATGGTGTACAGCCACCACACGTGGATGATCCGGTCGTTCTGGTTCTATTTGCTGTGGATGGTGGTCGCGGTGTTTTTGGCGATCACGATCATCGGCATTCCGCTGGCGTGGCTCGTCGGTGCCGGCGCGTGGCTGTGGATGGCGTACCGGATCATCCGCGGGTTCCTCGACCTCAACAACAACCGCGCGATGCCGGTGTGATCAGAGCTTGGCGAGCGCCTGCTCGATGTCCGCGATCAGGTCGTCGGTGCCCTCGAGCCCGATGTTGAAGCGCACGAGCGGTCCCGTATCCGGCCAGTTGCGCCGCATTCCCTGCATCCGGTACGGCACGGCGAGGCTGTGCGTCCCGCCCCAGCTGTACCCGATGCCGAACAGTTCCAACGCATCGACGAAGCGGTCGACCTGTTCGCCAGAATAACGGGCATCGAACACCACGGAGAACAACCCGCCGGCACCGGTGAAATCGCGCCGCCACACGTCGTGGCCGGGGCAATCCTCGAATGCCGGGTGCAATACCTTCGCGATCTCCGGACGCGTCTTGAGCCAGGCCGCGACCTTGCGTGCGGCCGCATCGTGCGCGTCGAAGCGCAGCTTCATCGTTTCCAGGCCGCGCAGCACGAGATAGGTATCGTCGGCGCCCACGCCCATCCCCAGCCGCATGTGCGACATGGCGATGCGGTCGTTGAGTGCGGCGTCGCGCGTGATCACGGCGCCCATCAGCACGTCCGAACCGCCCGACTGGTATTTCGTCAGCGCCTGCATGACGATGTCGGCGCCCACGTCGAAGCCGCGCAGCGCGAGGCCCGCGGCCCAGGTGTTGTCCAGCGCGACCGGAATGCCCTGCGCCTTTGCCGCCGCGCAGATCGCGGGCAGGTCCGGCACTTCCATCGACACGGAGCCGGGCGCCTCGGTCCAGATCAGCTTCGTATTCGGCTGGATCAGGTCCGCGATGCGCGCGCCCACGAGCGGATCGTAGAAGCGCGCGGTGACGCCGAAATCGTTCGCCAGCCAGCGTCCCAGTTCGCGCGTAGGGTTGTAGACGTTATCGGGCAGCAGGACGTCGTCGCCCGATTTCAGCAGCGCCAGCAGGATCATCGAGATCGCGGCCAGGCCGGACGGCGCCAGCAGGCAGTGCGCGCCGCCTTCGATGGCGGCGAGCCGGGCTTCCAGGGTGAACGTCGTCGGCGTGCCGTGCAGGCCGTACGTGTAGGCCGCCTTGTTGCGCCAGTCGCCCGCGCGCATGCTAGCCACGTCCTTGAACAGGACGGTCGAAGCATGGTGGATCGCGGTCGGATAGGCGGCGAAGCCCGCGGGCGGGCGGTAGTCGCTGTGGGTCAGGGTGGTCTGGATGGATTTTTTGCGCACGCTGGATGCTCCACGAGAACTCAACACCGTCGTTCCCGCGCAGGCGGGAACAGCCGACCGGGCTGTTCCCCCATGCTGAGTCACTTCAGCCAGCTCAGCATGGATTCCCGCCTGCGCGGGAATGACACCTAATCAGGCGACCGTCGCCCACAAATCGTGCGCATCCGCCTTGGTCACGACCACGTCGATGAATTCGCCGACCGCCGGCTTGGCCTTGCCCGGCGTGAGGGCGCGCTTGATGTGGACAACGCCGTCGATTTCCGGCGCATCGGCTGCCGAGCGGCCGACCGCTTCGCGCGGGCCCACTTCGTCGACGAGCACGCGGATCGTCTTGCCGACCTTCGCCTGCAGGCGCTGCGCGGAGATCTCTTCCTGCAGCAGCATCACGCGCGCGCGGCGCTCTTCCTTGACTTCGTCCGGCACGGGATTCGCGATCTCGTTCGCCGTCGCGCCTTCGACCGGGGAGTACGCGAAGCAGCCCAGGCGGTCGATCTGCGCTTCCTTCAGGAAGTCCAGCAGGTATTCGAATTCCGCGTCCGTCTCGCCCGGGAAACCGGCGATGAACGTCGAGCGGATCGTGAGGTCCGGATTCATCTTGCGCCAGGCCTGGATGCGGTCGAGGTTCTTTTCGCCGCTCGCGGGGCGCTTCATCCGTTTCAAAACGTCCGGGTGCGCGTGCTGCAGCGGGATGTCGAGGTAGGGCACGACGTTCTCGCCCATGAACGGTATCACCTGGTCGACGTGCGGGTACGGGTACACGTAGTGCAGGCGCACCCAGGCGCCGTATTGCTTGGCCATCTGGCCCAGCGCTTCCGTCAGCTGCGTCATATGCGTCTTGACGGGGCGGCCGTTCCAGAAGCCGGTGCGGAACTTGACGTCGACGCCGTAGGCGCTCGTGTCCTGCGAGATCACCAGCAGTTCCTTGACGCCGGCCTTGAACAGGTTCTCCGCTTCCTGCAGCACGTCGTGGATGGGACGCGACACGAGGTCGCCGCGCATCGACGGGATGATGCAAAAGCTGCAGCGGTGGTTGCAGCCTTCCGAGATCTTGAGGTAAGCGTAATGCTTCGGCGTGAGCTTGACGCCGTGGTCCGGCACGAGGTCGATGAACGGGTCGTGCGGCTTGGGCAGGTGCGTGTGCACGGATTCCATCACTTCGGCCACGGCATGCGGACCGGTCACCGCGAGCACCTTCGGGTGCACCTTCGTGATGATGTCGCTGCCCGAGGCATCCTTCTTGGCGCCGAGGCAGCCCGTGACGATGACTTTACCGTTTTCGGCCAACGCCTCGCCGATGGCATCCAGCGATTCCTGCACGGCAGCGTCGATGAAGCCGCAAGTGTTGACGATCACGAGGTCCGCGCCGGCGTACGACTTGGCGGTCTCGTAGCCCTCCGCGCGCAGCTGCGTGAGGATCTGTTCGGAGTCGACCAGCGCCTTCGGGCAGCCGAGCGAGACGAAACCGACCTTCGGCGGCGTCGCGGTGCCGGTGGCATCGAGGGTGGCAGGGAGGGGGTTACGGCGGAGTTCTTGCATTGTCGGATTGCGGCAAACGTTCAGGGCAATCCGCGATTGTACAGGAAGCGGCGGGGAGCGAGGGAAATGGAAGGTCAACCGACCGCCACGGTAATGCGGACACGCTACCCCAAAACGTCATTCCCGCGGAAGCGGGAACCCATACGTCGCCAGACCTGCCGGCTCAACATGGATTCCCGCCTGCGCGGGAATGGCGTCGTCAAGATGCTATTTCTTCTCCGGCGGCACCCCGAACGGGAACGCCCCGAACATCGCCTTGCTCTGGCTCTGCATCTGCTCCTGCATCTGCAGGAACAGATTCTTGCTCTGGTCGATGTAGTTGTTCATCATGCCCTGCATCATCGGGCCCTGGATATTCATGAACTGGGTCCACATCTCCGTGCTGAACGGTTTGCCTTCCAGCGCGCCCGCGGCCGAGCCGACGAATTTGTTCTGGATATCCGTGAACGCCTGCACGTTCTTTTCCAGGTAAGAGCCCATCATGCCCTGCATCGCATGGCCGTAGTAACGGATGATCTGGGACAGCACGCCGCTGGAGAACATCGGCACGCCGTGCGCTTCCTCTTCGAGAATGATCTGCAGGAGGATGCTGCGGGTCAGGTCTTCATTCGTCTTGGCATCCACGACCGTGAACTCGTCGGAATCGAGCACGAGCTGCTTCACGTCGGACAAGGTGATGTAAGAACTGGTCTGGGTGTCGTACAGCCGGCGATTGGGATATTTCTTGATCAGGCGTTCAGTGCTTTTTTTCACACTACTCATCTCATTTCCATGTACAGCGCCGTAGCGCATTTATTATGCGGCGACCGCGGGGATCTCCCGCGGCGTCTCCGATTCCAAGAGGATATCCGCTAAAAATACCACGTTGCGAACGCAGGTGCAGCAATTATTCACTGAGCAACTGAATGATTTATTTCGCAAGTGATGTTACAGCCCCCTTCAATCGGCCCGTTCCTTGACATAACGGCCAGGCGCCGGCTCGATCGGCGGGAATTGCGCATTGCCCGGCTGCGCCGGCGGCGCCACTTCGTTGCCGCCGTTTTCGACGAGGAATTTCGCCCATTCCGGCCACCAGCTGCCCTTCTTCTCCACCGCGCCGGCGCTCCACTCGGCCGGCGTTTTCGGACGGGTGCGGCCGCCTTCGTTGACCCAGTAGCTGCGCTTGTTCTTCGACGCCGGATTGATCACGCCCGCGATATGGCCGGACGCGCCCAGCACGAAGCGGTTGTTTTTCGGCTTCTTGGGATTCAGGAGACTCATCGACGCGAACGCGGCTTCCCACGGCACGATGTGGTCTTCCTTCGAGCCGTACAGGAAGGTCGGGCAATCGATGGCGCCCAGGTCGACCTTGACACCGGCCACCGTGAGCGCGCCCGGCACCTTGAGCTTGTCTTCGAGATAAGTATTGCGCAGATACCAGCAGTACATCGGCCCCGGCAGGTTCGTGCTGTCCGCATTCCAGTACAGCAGGTCGAACGCGGGCGGCGTCTTGCCTTTCAGGTAGTTTTGCTGGACATAGTTCCACACGAGGTCGTTCGGACGGAGGGCCGAGAACGTCGTCGCGAGGTCGCGTCCCGGCATCAGGCCGCCACGCGCCAGCTGCTGTTCGCGCAGCTTGACCTGGGTTTCGTCGACGAAGACGTCCAGCACGCCCGTGTCGGAAAAATCGAGCAGCGTGGTGAACAGGGAGAGGCTCGCGGCCGGCTTCTGGCCGCGCGCGGCCAGCACGGCCAGCGCCGTCGCGGCGATCGTGCCGCCCACGCAGAAGCCGAACACATTGACCTTGTCCTGGCCCGTGATCGCGCGGGTCACATCCAACGCGCGGATCGCGCCCTGCTCGACGTAATCGTCCCACGTCGTGCCGGCCAGGCTCTGGTCGGGATTGCGCCACGACAGCATGAACACCGTATTGCCCTGCTCCACCAGGTAGCGGACGAGGGAATTCTCCGGCTGCAGGTCGAGGATGTAGTATTTGTTGATGCACGGCGGCACCATCAACAGCGGCACTTCGTGCACGGTCGGCGTCGTCGGCGTGTACTGGATCAACTGGAACAGATGATTCTCGAACACGACCGTGCCCGGCGTGATGCCGACGTTGCGGCCGACTTCGAACGCGGACTCGTCCGACTGCGAAATGCGGCCCTTCTGCAGGTCGGCCAGCATATTCTGCAAGCCTTTCGTGAGACTCTCGCCCTTGGTCTCGATCATTTTCTGCTGGGCTTCCGGGTTCGTCGCGAGGAAGTTGGCGGGCGACATCGCATCGACGATTTGCTGGACGGCGAACCGGATCTTCTGCTTGTCGCGCGGCGGCGCCTCGACGGCTTCGGCGAGGGCGATCAGGAACTCGGAGTTCAGCAGGTACGATGCGACGCTGTAGGCGGACATCGGGTTCGCCGTCCACTCCGGGGCGGCAAAGCGGCGGTCGCTGAACGACGGCAGCTTGCCCGTGACAAAGTCCTGCCACAGCTTCGTGGCCTTCTGCACGTAATCGTCGCGCAGCGCTTCCAGCTTCCCCGGCGACAGGCCGGCGCCGATATCGCCGAGCATCTTCGCCACCGGTGCGAATGCTGCCGTGCCATCGGCACCGTCGGGAAGTTTCATCCAGGACTGCCAGACGGAGGGGTCGGTGAATTGCGCGAACGGCGCCATCCAGGGAGCGGCGAGCATCTGCGGGGTAGCATCAGGCGTATTCATAAGGCGTCCATTGTGTAGAATCGATTAGTCGATAGCAACCGGAGCATCGCATGTGGATCGTAGCCATAGGATGGATGTACGTCGTAACCCTGATGGCGGCGACGGAGCCGACTGTGGTTGGCGGCATTATGACTTTTTTCGGCTATGGCGTGTTGCCATTCTCACTCGTTTTTTACCTGACGGGATCGAGGCGCCGGCGGGCACGAGCGGCCCGGGCCGCGTTGGACACGGCAGGTGGCGGGGGGAATTCCGATGGCGGCGCCGGAGCCCGCTAAACCGCAGCCTGTCCGGCAGAGTGGCGTGTTTGATGCTGGAGGTATCGAACACGCCACCCTCCTCCCGGGCCGTTACTTCAGCCAGATCAGGCTGGCCTGGCGGCCGCTGACGCCATCGCGGCGGTAGGAATAAAACCAGTCGGACTCGGTCGCCGTGCAGCGCCCGCCTCCGTGCACGCGCGTGATCCCGTCGCGGGCCAGCATGCGCCTAGCCAGCAGATAAATATCCGCCAGATACTTGCCCGGCCGGCCAGGATAGGGCCGGAAGGCATCTGCCACCTGCCCCGGCAGCGCGGTGTCGAAGGCGCCCAGCACATCGGGGCCGACTTCGAACGCGCTTGGCCCGATCGCCGGCCCCAGCCAGGTCGTGACCTCGCCCGCACCGGCCGCGCGCATGGCGGCCACGGTCTGCCCCAGCACACCGCCGGCCAGACCGCGCCAGCCCGCGTGCGCAGCGCCCGCGACCTGGCCGCCCAGGTCGGCGAACAGCACCGGCAGGCAGTCGGCCGTCAGGATGGCGCAGACGACGCCGGGCACCGTCGCGATGCTCGCGTCGCCCGTGCGCACGGGCCCGCCCGGCTGGACGGTCGAAGCATCGACGACGTCGGCGCCATGGACTTGCGCTATCCATGCGGGCTGCCCGGGCAGGCGTACGCGCAGGCGTGCGCGGTTGGCTTGCACCGCGTCCGGATCGTCGCCCACGTGCAGGCCCAGGTTCAAGCCACCCCCACCCCTGCCGTCGCCGTACGGCCCCGTGCTGACGCCGCCGCGCCGCGTCGTGGCCAGGGCACCGAACGCGTCAGGCAGATCGGGCCACTCGTCCGGCTGGGCCGGATGAATCAGGTCGGTATCGAGCAAATCAGCGGTCAACTCGGGAAAACTCATCAAATCGCTTCCGGTTCTTCGATCCCGGCTTGTTCCAGAAGTTCCGCGAAATCGTCGGCCAGCGGCACGATCCACTCCATGTGCTCGCCGGTGGCCGGATGCGTCAGGCCGAGGCGGCGCGCCTGCAGAGCCTGGCGGTGGAAGAAGGAGCGCAGGTGCTGCTTGCCGTACACGGTGTCGCCGACGAGGCTGTAGCCCAGCGACTGCATGTGCACGCGGATCTGGTGCGTGCGCCCCGTCTCCAGGCGGCATTGCACGAGGGTGACGGGGCGGCGGTCGAGCTCGCCCGTCTCGATCACTTCGTAGTGCGTGATCGCGGGCTTGGCCGACGGGCTGTTCGACACGGCCATCTTGACGCGGTCCTTGGCGTCGCGGCTGATCGCCGAGTCGATCGTGCCGTAAGGACGCGGCGTGCCCCACACGAGGGCGAAGTATTCGCGCTTGACGGTGCGGGCCTGCAGCTGGCGCACGAGGTCGGTCTGCGCTTCCAGCGTCTTGCCGACGACCATCAGGCCGCTCGTGTCCTTGTCCAGGCGGTGCACGATGCCGGCGCGCGGCACGGACACCAGCTGCGGGCAGTGATGCAGCAGACCGTTCAGCAAGGTGCCCGACCAGTTGCCCGAACCCGGGTGCACGACGAGGCCGGCCGGCTTGTTGATGACGAGGATGGCGTCGTCCTCGTAGACGATGTCGAGGTCCATCGCTTCCGGCGTATAGGCCGTGTCCTCGGGCGCGGGCTGCGGCACGACGACGACGATTTCGTCGCCGAAGGCCGTGCTCTTGCCCTTCGCCGGCTTGCCGTCGACGGTGATGTGGCCTTCGTCGAACCATTGCTGCAGACGGCTGCGCGAGAACTGCGGCACCAATCCGGCCACGACCTTGTCCAACCGCTGTCCGCAGTGTTCGGGTTCCAATTCCAGGGTGATCGGGGAATAGTCGGGACCACCGGTGCCGGCATCGAGCTCGGCGTCGAGGTCCTCATCCAGGTCGGGGTCGAAAAGGTTTTCCGCCGAATTCGGCGTAGCAGTTAATATCACGTCAGTCCCATCGGCTATAATCAGCCGTTCGTTGAATCTCGGTAAAACTTTCTTGCACTAGAGCTTATGCAAAAAAAATTGTCTGTAATTGTCGTAACTAGCGTTCTGCTAAGTTTGTCAGCTTGCGGTTTGTTGCCGGAAAGATCCGACGAAAACAAGAACGTGTCAGCATCGAAATTATACGCTGACGCGCAGGAGGAAATGGCTGGCGGCCACTACGAAGCCGCGATCAAGCTGTTCGAACGCCTGGAATCCAACTACCCGTTCGGCACCTACGCCGCCCAGGCACAGATGGAAATCGCCTATGCGCACTACAAGGCGCAGGACCAGGCCGAAGCGCTGGCGGCGGTGGAACGCTTCATCAAGCTGCACCCGAATCATCCGCAGGTCGACTATATGTACTACCTGCGCGGCCTGATCAATTTCAACGACCAGATCGGTTTCCTCAGCTTCATCTACGCCCAGGACCCGACCGAGCGCGACCCCAAGGCCACGCGCGAAGCGTTTGCCGCGTTCAAGGAACTGGTCGACAAATTCCCGAACAGCAAATACGCGCCGGACTCGATCGCCCGCATGAACTACCTGATCAATGCGATGGCGCAGTACGAAGTGCACGTGGCGAACTACTACTATCGCCGCGGCGCCTACCTGGCCGCGCTGAACCGCGCCCAGGGCGCCGTCACCCAGTTCAGCGAAGCCACGGCGCGCGAGGAAGCGCTGTTCATCATGATCCGCTGCTACGACAAGCTGGGCATGTTCGACCTGCGCGACGACACGCAGCGCATCTTCGCGAAGAACTATCCGGACAGCCGCTTCATGGGCGGCAAAGGCTCGGGCGACGCGCCCTGGTGGAAGTTCTGGGCCAAGGCGGGCGCGAAGCCGGCGCCGAAGGATGCCGTGCAATAAAGGCGACAATGCCCGCGGATGCGGGCATTTTTCTTTCGTCGTCCTCGCGAAAGCGGGGAGCCATGCCGAGTTCCCGAAGTCGGCTGCGGCCCGCCACTGAGAACGGGACCGGCTTCTGTTGCTCAGCATGGATTCCCGCTTGAGCGGGAAAGACGGCGTATCAAGCTTCGATTCTGCGCCGGAACACCCACGCCTTGTCCGTCGACACGCTCTCGACGAACGCGTACCCGTCCACATCGAAGGTCTTCAGGCGCTCCGGGTCCGTGATCCCGTTCTCGGCCGCGTAACGGGCCATCATCCCGCGCGCCCGCTTGGCGAAGAACGAGATGATCTTGTATTTGCCGTTCTTCCAGTCCTCGAACACGGGCGTGATCACGGGCACGTCCAGCACCTTGGGCTTGACGGACTTGAAGTATTCTTCCGACGCCAGGTTCACGAGGACAGCCGCCCCCGCGTCCTTCAGGTCGGCATTCAGCGCGGCCGTCACCCGCTCGCCCCAGAACGCGTATAAATCCTTGCCTCGCGGGTTCGCGAGACGCGTGCCCATCTCCAGGCGGTACGGATGCATGGCGTCCAGCGGGCGCAGCACGCCGTACAGGCCGGACAGGATGCGAACCCTGCCCTGCACATAATCCAGCGCCCGTGCGTCCAGCGTGCGCGCGGCGAGGCCCGTGTAGACGTCGCCGTCGAACGACATGATGGCCTGGCGTGCCGCGGCGTGATCCGGGTGCCAGTCGGCGTAACGGGTCACGTTCAGTACGGACAATTGATCCGAAATATCCATCAGCGCGCCGATCTCGGCCGGCGACTTGGGTTTCAGGACCCGGATCAGTTCAGCGGCGTCATCGATGAAGCGCGGCGTCGTGCGGACGCGGGTGGTGGGCGGGGAGTCGAGGTCGAGGGATTTGGCGGGCGAAAGAACGATCAGCATTTAGAAAACACGTGCAGCGGGTAAAATTGCTGACATGATACCTGCTTCAACGAAACCCATCGTCATCGACACCAACGTCTGCCTCGACCTGTTCGTTTTCCGGGACCCGCGCTGGGCTCCCTTGCTGGCCGCCCTCGAGTCCGGCCGCGTGCGCGCCGTCACCCGCGCCGACTGCCGCGACGAATACCGCATCGTGCTGCACTACGCGCACCTGCCGCTCGACGACACGACGCGGCCGCACGCGGCCGAACGCTTCGACGCCCTGATCGAGGTCGTGGACCCGACGTCGCGCGCGCTGCGCCTGCCCGTCTGCACGGACCGCGACGACCAGAAATTCCTGGAAATCGCCCGCGACGCCGACGCGGCCGTCCTCGTCACAAAGGACAAGGCGCTGCTCAAGCTGGCCCGCCGCACGGCGCGCGAGAACCTGTTCCGCATCATGACGCCCGACGTCTGGGTCAAGACCGAGGCCCCGGCCACGCTAGAATGATCCGACCATCCTCCCATCCGACCGCACCATGACAACACCCGTCCTGCAATCGCGCCTGCCGGCCGTCGGCACCACCGTGTTCACCCTCATGTCCGCCCTCGCCAACGAGCACGGCGCCGTCAACCTCGGCCAGGGCTTTCCCGATTTCCACTGCGACCCGCGCCTGCCCGACGCCGTCGACGCCGCCATGCGCGCCGGCCACAACCAGTACGCGCCGATGACGGGCCTGCCCCTGCTGCGCGACGCCATCGCCGCCAAGCTCGCCGCGCTGTACGGTCATGCGTACGATGCCAACGCCGAGATCACGGTGACGGCCGGCGCCACGCAAGCCATCATCACCGCGATCCTGTGCGCCGTGCACCCGGGCGACGAGGTGATCGTCATCGAGCCCTGCTACGACAGCTACCAGCCGGCCATCGCGATGGCCGGCGGCGTGGCCGTCCCCGTCGCGATGCGGGTCGGCGACAACGGCTACAGCGTGCCGTGGGATGCGGTGGCCGCCGCCGTCACGCCGCGCACCCGCATGATCGTCGTGAACACGCCGCACAACCCGACCGGCACGATCCTGCGCCAGGCCGACCTCGACGCGCTGGCCGATATCGTGGCGGGAACGCACATTCTGGTCCTGTCGGACGAGGTGTACGAGCATATGGTGTACGACGGCCAGCCGCATGCCTCCGTGAGCCGCCATCCGGTGCTGGCGGAGCGCGCGTTCGTCGTCTCCAGCTTCGGGAAGACCTATCACGTGACGGGCTGGAAGGTGGGCTATGTGGCCGCGCCGGCCCCGTTGATGGCGGAGTTCCGCAAGGTCCACCAATACAATGTGTTCAGCGTGAACACGCCGATGCAGGCCGGCCTCGCGGACTTCATGCGCGATCCGGCGCCGTGGCGCGACCTGCCCGCGTTCTACCAGCGCAAGCGCGACCTGTTCCGCGCGGGGCTCGCGCACACGCGCTTCACGCTGCTGCCGGCGGACGGCACGTATTTCCAGTGCGTGCGTTACGATGGGATCTCGGACCTGAGCGAATCCGAATTCGCGCAATGGCTCACGCGCGAGATCAAGGTGGCGGCGATTCCCGTGTCGGCGTTCTACAGCCGGCCCACGGAGTCGGGCATCGTGCGGTTCTGCTTCGCCAAGAAGGACGAGACGCTGGCGCTCGCACTCGAACGGTTGAAGGACCTGTGACCCGTAGCGTGGACGGCTCCGCCGTCCACGCGCTGGTACGCCGAGGCGGAAATGCCGTGGCCGTGCCGGCGAACGTCGAACGCGTGGGCAGCACAGCTGTCCGCCCTACGTCGACTGCACGATCGATCTAACGCGCCAATTGCTGGATGCTCCGTTCGACGAAGCTCTGCAACTCCTGCGACAAGCCGCCGCTCGCACGCGCGCGCTGGAACGCGTCGAGCGCCTCGCCGTTGCGCTTTTCGGCCTGCAGCGAGATGCCGAGTCCCATCCACCACACCCCGTTCGACGGCATCGACCGCACGGCCAGCTGGTACTGCTCGGCCGCCTCGCGGTGACGCTGCTGGCGCGCCAGCGCGGCCGCCAGGAATGCGTGGTACTCGGCATTGTTGCCGGCATAGGGCAAGGTCCGCATCAGGGTATCGATGCCGTTGCCGCCCCGTTCGATCTGCAGGCGCGCGAGCAGCATCGCCATGGCCGGCTGGCGCGCGTCCAGCGTGAGACCCAGTTGCAGCTGGCGCATCGCCTCGTCCGTGCGGTTCGCTTCGATCAGCAGGCCGACGAGGGTCTGGCGCGCCGCCTCGTGCGCCGGTTCGTATTTCAGAGCCTGTTCGAGCGAGGCGAGCGTGTCGTTCATGCGGCCTTCCTGCAGGCTCGCCAGCGCGCGCCGGTACTCGCCTTCCGCGCGCTGCGCGCCCGTCTCCTGGCGGCCCTGGGCGGAGCGCTTGCCCTTCGCCGGGCCGTCGTCCAGCGCGGCCGCGCGGGCGGCGGCCAGCATCGCGACGGAGCTCGTCTTCGCCGACTTGCCGCGTGCCGCGAGCACCTCGGTCATCGCGCGGCGCGCCTCGCGGGCTTCCTCGCTGTCCGGCTCCATCGGCGCGACGTCTTTCGAGTATGCGGTGGCGGCCATCGAAACCTTGTCGGCGTGCGCGGCCTTGCGTTCGGCGGCGGCGCGCGCGCGTTCCGCACGGCGGTAGGCACGCGTCATCCGCTCCGGCGCCGGAGCCTCGTCGGCCACCGGCGCGGCAGCCGGCGGCACCGCCGGATCGACCCGGGGCGCAACCGCCGGCGCGGCAGGGGCGGCAGCAGGGGCAGCGGCAGTAGGTGCCGGCGCCTGCACGGGCCCCGTCACGACCGGCACCGCCTTGACGGCATTTGCCACGACGGGCGCCGGCGCGGCCGGCAGCGGATGCGCGGGACGGTGCAGCTGGGACCACCCCAGCCAGCCCAGCGCCAGCGCGGCCACGGCGCCGCCGGCGGCGACCGCGATCGCGCGTCCCTTGGGTCGGTAAGCCGCGCGCTCGACGGGCTTGACCTGGCCGGGCAACGCGCCATCCTTGGGCGTGCCGCGCGCATCCAGGTCTTGCAGCATCTTGTTAATCAGGCTCATTCCGGCTCCCCGTCAATGGCTCAGCGCCCAGGCCACGCCGCCGGCGGCAGCCAGCACGGCCGACGCGGCGGCCCATGGCCACAGGCGGCGCCGGCTCGTCGCGAGCGTGTCGCGCGCGGCCGCGCTCACGTGCGCGCGCGCGACCTGCTGGCGTCCCTGGCCATAGCACAGCATCATGGCCTTGTGCGCGAGGATGTTGACGAGGCGCGGCACGCCGCCACTGGCCGCGTACAGCCGCGCCACCGCGCCGCGCGAAAACAGGCGTGCGCCATCATAGCCCGCCACCCGCAGCCGGTGCGCCACATAATAATCGAGGTCGTCGCGCGACAGCGGTCCGAGGTGATAGTGGAAGGTGATGCGCTGTGCCAGCTGGCGGATGGCTTGCAGTTCGAGCTTGCGGTTCAGCTCCGGCTGGCCGAACAGGACGATCTGCAGCAGCTTGCGCTTTTCCGTCTCCAGGTTCGTGAGCAGGCGCAGGGCTTCCAGCGTCTCGACGGGCATGGCCTGCGCCTCGTCGAGGCACAGCAGCACGCGCTTGCCCTCGCCCGCCAGCTGCAGCAGCCGATGGGTGATGGCTTTGAGGACCTGGTGCTGGTCGGCGTCCTTGTCGTAGCCGACTTCCAGCTCGTCCGCCAGCGCCAGCATCAGCGTGCGCGGTTCGAGGTACGGGTTCGGAATGTAGGCGGTGACGAACTCCGGACCGAGCGTCGTCATGAACTTGCGGCACAACAGCGTCTTGCCGGTGCCGACCTCCCCCGTGATCTTGATGAAGCCTTCGCCGGTGCGCGCCGCGACGAGCAGCGTATTCAGGGCTTCCTGCGAATGCGGGCTGCCGAAGAAAAAGCTGGTGTCGGGCGTGATCCCGAACGGCAGCTCGCGCAGGCCGAAGTGCGCCGTGTACATTTAGCGGATCCCCCGCGCGCGCGGATCGAGCTGCTCGATGCGGCGGTTGGCGTCGAGCAGGTCGTCGTTCCAGTTGTTGACGCCTTCGACGATCGTAGGCTTGATCAGCACGACGAGCTCGCGCTTCTGGTTCACGCGCTTCTTGGCGCCGAACAGCGTCGACAGCACCGGCACCCGGCCCGTTCCCGGCACCTGCGAATCGTCGGCCGTGGACGACTGGCGCATCAAGCCGCCGATGGCGACGACCTGGCCGTTCTGGCCGCGCACGATGCTGTCCAGTTCCGACGTGGCCGATGCGGCCAGCGGCAGGTTCAGGCTGCCCGCCGAGCCGAGGTTGACAGCCTTGTTGATCGTCGAGACCTGGCTCACGGACGGGTGCACGTGCAGCAGGATGTTGCCTTTCTCGTCGATCTGCGGCGTGACGTCGAGGACGACGCCGGAGAAGAACGGCTGCAGGGTGACGCTCGGCGAGACCGTGTTGCCGGTCGTCGTGGAGTTGGTCGTCGTCTGGACGCCCGTGACGAAGAATTCGTCCGTGCCGATCTTGAGCACGGCCTTCTGGTTGTTGACGGCCGCCACGCGGGGACTCGACAGCACGTGCACGGTGCCCTGCGTTTCGAGGAACGAGATCAATGCCGCGAAGTTCGCCGTCTGCACGGCGAGGCCGAACATCGAGCCGGCCGCCCCCGCCGCATTCGACAGCGAGAAGCCGGTACTGGCCGACAGGCCCGTGCTCGGATCCGAGATCGTGCCCGGCTGGCCGCCGCCGAACGGCAGCGGCGTGAGCGCGGCGCCGGGCGCGATGAGGCCGCCCGACACGCGGTTGTCGTGGCTGCTGCGGATCGACGCGAACGAGGCCCAGTTGACGCCGCTCTGGTAGCTGTCGTTCAGTTCCACCTCGAGGATCTTCGCTTCCAGGATCACCTGGCGGTCGACCGCCAGCTGCGTGGCCTTCAGGTACGCGTCGACGTTGCGCAGCTCGTCCGGCATGGCGCGGATCACGAGCACGCCCGACTGCGGGCTGACGACGACGCTGCGGCCGCCCTCTTTCGAGCCCACGATCGCTTCGATCGCCAGTTTCAGGTCGCCCCAGAAATCGTTGGCGGAGATCGTCGCGACGTCGGTGCTGTCCATCTGCGAGTTACTCTGGCTGTTCGGGTTATTGCCGTTGTTCTGGTTGTTGCCGTTGTTGCCGTTGTTGCCGTTGTTGCCGAACGGGTTCGATCCGCCCTGGTTATTGTTGTTCTGGTTGTTGCCGTTGTTGCCGGCATTCGCCACGGACGTCGAGGTCACGCGTGTGGTCGACAGGCCCGCGCGCTTGCCGACCAGGTAGTTCACGTGGAACATCTTGGTCTGCATCGTCAGCGGCTTGATGGAGATGCGCGTGCCTTCGATCTTGTAGTCGTAGCCGTACATCTCGCGGATCGCGTCGAGCGTTTCAAGCAGCGTCACGTCCTTGAGGTTCGCCGTGATGGTGCCGGAGACGTCCGGATGCACGAGGATGTTGTAGCGCGTGCCCGCAACGATCGAGCGGAAGAACTGCTGCGCCGGCACATTGTTGAAGGAGACATTGAAGCGCTCTTCCAGCGCGGGCCGCGCCTTCGGCAACTGCGTCGCCAGCGCGGCGGCCGGCGGCAGCAGCGCATCCGCGACGGCCGCGTCGACCGCCGGCGCGGCGGCACGCGTGCTCGCGTCGTTCCGTACCTCGCCCTTGATGTTCTCGTAGGTGGTCGTGCTCGGCGTCGTCTGGCAGCCGGCCAGGGCCAGCATGGCGGCGGTGAGCGCCGCCACGGTACGCGATTGGATACGCTTGTCGTTCATCCTCATCCTTTATCAGCGCCGCGCCGCATGCGCCGGGGTCATGCCTTCGGCGGTCTGCGCATACAGGCGCAGCACCTGGCGCTCGCCGCCGCGCACGAGTTCGACCTCGTTCTCGCCGATGCGCGCGACTTTCGCCCCGTGGAAGCTGTCGCCCGGGCGCACGGCCTCGCCATCGATGACGGCCAGGTGCCGGCCGCCCGCCGCGCGCCCGATCAGGATCGACTGCAGCTGCGGTCCGCTGCTGGTGGCCGCGGGACCGGCAGCCACCGGCGTGGCGGCGACCGGCGGCTTCGTCGGATCCTGCAAGGCCTGCGCCTTGGCGCCGGCGGCGCACAGCAGGGCGAGGAACGCGGCGCCGAGGGCGCGCTTGGTCGTCATCGTGATCACAGCTTCATCCATTTCGAGTCGAGGCTCAGGGTGTACAGCGTCAATGTGAGGCGCACGTTCGGGTACGCTTCCGCGTCCAGCTGCGCCTTGCCCCAGAACAGCTGAGTGGGCAGCGTCTCCAGCGCGTGCATGTAGTCGACCATGTCGAGATAGCTGCCGCGCACCGTCAGCTCGACGCCGTGGCGGTACAGCAGGTCGGACGACTTCACGACGGGCGGCGTGGCGGTGCTTGCCGCCGGCGCGGCGGCTGGCGCCGCCGCGCCCTCGTTCAGCGTCGTCACGGGCAGCGTCTTGAGCGACACGAGCTTCAGGCGTCCGTTCGCGCGCAGGATGGACTCCAGCAGCGGCGCGATGCGCTCGGGCGGCACGAGGCCTTTCTGCATCGTGCGCAGATCCGCGCTGGTACGCTCCGTCTCGGCACGCAGCGCGCCGAGGCGCTTGCGCAACGCCTCGTTCGGATCGTTCGCGTAGGCGCGCGCCTTCGATGCGATGTCGGCGTCGATGCCCTCGATGGCGCCCGCCTGCTGCGCCAGCGTCTGGCGCAGCGCGGCTTCCTTGCGCGACAACGGCGCGAACACGAGCGAGTTCGCGAGGAACACGAGCACGACGACGGCGGCGCCGAAGGCCATGATGCGTTCGCGCGGCTGCAGCGCTTCCACGCGCGCCGTGAACTGGAGCCAGCGGCGTTTCATTGCTGGCCTCCGGCGGTCGCGCCGACGAACGAGGTGATGGCGGGTAGCGCAGGCGCCCCTGCCGCTGCCGAGCCGCCTGCGGCGGGCGCCGGCGCGGCGGCCGATTGCAGGGTGAATTCGACGTACGGCGCGGGCGCATCGGTCTCCTTGCCGTCGGCACCGCGCACCTTGACGGTGGCCGCCTGCCCGATCTGCATGCTGCCGATGGGCGTGCCTTGCAGGACGGGTTCGTTGCGCAGGCGCGCCAGGTAGCCCGGCACGAGGGCCGGATCGAGGGCGCGTCCACGCACGCCGATCTCGGTACCGGCGCCTGCGATCGACACGCCCGTCAGCCACAGGCCGTCCACGCTCTGGCGGGCCAGCGCGCGGAAGTATTCGGCGTAGCCGCGCGTATTGCCCAGGTCACCGCGCTCGATCACGTCCGCCAGACGGCGCAGCGCATCGTGTTCGTTCTGGGCTTCGGCCAGCTCGGCTTCGAGCCGGCTGTCCTTCGTGCGCGGCGCGAATTCGGCGGCGGCCGTCTCCAGGCGTTTCTGCGCCGCCCGCATGCGCGTCTCGCCCTGGGCGACCTGGGCCGCGAGACCCATCACGCGCACTTTGCCGGCTACGCCCGTCCCGACGAGGCCCAGCACGAGGACGCCGAGCGCGGCCGCCATCGCATTGACCGACAGGATCTTCTTCTGCGGCTGGAACTGCGGGTTGAACAGATTGATCTGCTGGCTCATGCCGCGCCCTCCTCCATGCGCAGCGCGGCCCCGATGGGCACGAAGAAGCGCAGCTGGCGTCCCGGATCCGCGAGGTCGGGCACGCGTTCCAGGTCGAACACGTCGGCCAGGTCGAGCGTCTCGACGCGCGTGTACAGATTGCTGGACAGGTATTCGTCCAGGCCGACGGCACCGGTCGGCGCGAGCACGAGCTTGGCCACGCTGACGAACGCGAACTGGCGTTCGAAGTTGTCGAGGGAGCGCTGCAGTTCCAGCGTGATCTTGTCGAAGCTCTGGTGCTTGCGGTCGTGGTCGTCGTCGAGGATCTGGGCCACGGTCACGTCGATGCGGCGCGACAGATACAGCTCGCCGCGCCACGACACGGTCAACAGGCCGCCGTCCTCGCCGAACGACAGCATGGCGACGCCGCGGCCTTCCGGCTCCAGCAGGGCCGACACGTTACGCTGGGCCATCTCGGGGATGTCGATCACGCGCAGCTTGACCTTGGCCGCGTTGAACATCTTCTGGCGCGCGGCGATCACGCCGTTGCGCGCGGCGATCGCGAAGACGCTTTGCTGCGGACGCACGACGGCGTTCGGGTCGAGCGGGATGTCGAGGACGTCGAACGTCGCGTCGTCGATCGGGAAATCGAGGATGTCCTTGAGGCGCCAGCGCATGGCGCTCTTCAATTCTTCGCGCGGGACGTTGGGCGATTCGACCGACATGAACTGATAGTCGCCACCAGCCAGCACCGTCGTGCAGCGGTAGCTCGCGCTGTGCATCTCCTTGGCAGCCTTGTCCAGGGCCTCGGCGGACGGGGTGCCGGGGAAAAAGGTGGCGTGCGTCACGGCCGGCTTGGCGCCGGCATCCAGCCCACGGCGCACGCTGGCCGCCGCGACCCCGTCGCGCTGCGGCACCATGGCCAGCCAGGCTGCATTGTTCTGTGCTTTACTGAAAAAACCCATGCGTGGCAATGGTATCCGTGACTGTGTCGAGACAGGTGAGCTAGAGTCTTGATTATATTCAAGCGGTACGCGAATTCGATACCAAAATTTTACTCTGGGAGAATATTTCTGGTTTTCCGTGCGGAACTACTAATGGGGTGTGGTCAATACGCCGCAATCTTGAGAAGTCGAGTAGATCCGTACCCCGAAAAAACAATGGCGCCGATGGCGCCATTCAACAACGAGACGAGAATGTTGTCGTTGTCGCCGGATCATGCATTTGGCCCGGCAATATCTTGGCAACAAACGTTGCCGCTATATTCGACTCGTTATTCGCAGGTCGCGGCAGTGCCGTTATTGGTGATGGTCGGCGGCGTATTCGTCGCGCTCGGTTCCGTATAAATAACGTAGCAAGTCACGGCCGTGGGCGTACCTGCAACACTGTTCGGGACGGCCACGACCGAGTTCGCCGGAACGTTCGGCGTCGTCTTGGTGGCATCCGCTTTGGTCGCGAATATCGTGTAGTCGGCACTGTTCAGACCTGCTGCGGTTGCCAATGCTTCATTTGCTTTCGGATAACCCGTGCCCGTGACGGTCGTGGCGAAGCTGATCGTCGTACCCTCGAGGTTCATTTCGGTCGGGGGTGTACCAGTGGTGGCGTTCGCCAGATAACGACCGTGCGCCATGGCAGCCACCGAGCTCAACGAGCCTTTGGCGGCATTCAACGAGGCCACGCGGGCGTCGCTACCCAGGTTCGCAAACTTCGGCAACGCCGTCGCCGCCAGAATACCCAGTATCACGATCACGACGATCAATTCGATCAAGGTAAAGCCGCCCTGCGCATTGTTTTTGATACTGACTTTCATGCTCTCTCCGATGATGGTGCGGCGTCCCTGCCGCGTGGGTTGTCGTATTAACGAACGCCCTGCTCGCCGACTTCGTTCAGGGCAAGGCTTATCGCTGGATTTCGAGTTAATTCTACCTTGAACATCGGCAATTTCGATTTTCCCGAGGCAAATCTTTCTCGTTCCGAGGTGAGATAGACAAGGATTTTGTCGCGTGGGTCAAACACCCACCCATTGCGTGCCACGCGGCCCTGTTCGGCCAGTGCGAATTCGCCAAGGTAATTCGCGGGCGGCCGGGCCAACAAGCGGATCGGATTCTGCCCGGCGAGCTCGGCCAGGGTCTCCGTGCGGCCCTGTGCCAGCGCGCGCGTGACTTCCACCTGCAGCGCCGTACGCAGCGCGGCAACGGTCTGGCGCGTCGCCGCTTCCTCGGCCGCGCGGCGGCAGCCGTCCAGGCGGTGCAGCAGCACGGTGCAAAGCGCCGCCGTGACGGCGACGACGATCGCGAATTCCAGCAGTGTGAAGCCCCGTCCGGGCCGGTCCTCCTTGCGTGCCATGGTCGATCCCATCAGTGATGCAGGGCCGCCTTGCCCAGGTCCCAGATCGGCAGGAAGATGCCCAGGGCCAGCACGAGCACCATCGCACCGAGGAAGGTGATGAGGATGGGCTCGATCTGGCTGGACAGCGTCTTGAGCTCGTAATCGACCTCGCGCTCGTACATCTGCGCGATCTCGTCCATCAGGTCGTCGAGCGAACCCGATTCCTCGCCCACGGCGATCATCTGCAGCACGATCGGCGTGAACACCTGCGCATTGGTCGCCGTGCGCAGGATGCTTTCGCCGCGCTCGACCCCGTCGCGCATCTGGTCCAGGCGCAGGGTCAGATAGGCATTGTCGGCCGTCTGCGCGACGACCGTCAGGGCTTGCACGATCGGCACGCCGCTGCGGATCGACAGCGCGAAGCTGCGCGCGAAACGGGCCATCGTGGCCTTGTGGATGATCTTGCCGGCGATGGGGAAGCGCAGCTTGTAGCGGTCCCACGTGAGGCGGCCCGGCACGGTGCGCGTCCAGGCCCGGAAGCCGAAGAACGCGGCCACGGCCATGCCGGCCATCACGGGCCAGTAGTCGACCGTGAAGCGCGACGTCGCGATGAGGATGCGCGTCATCAGCGGCAGCTCGGCGTGGAAGCTCTTGAAGACCTTCTCGAACTGCGGAATCACGAACACGTTCACGACGACCATCGCCGCGACCATCGCGAAGATGACGAACGTCGGATAGCGCATCGCGCTCTTGACGCGGTCGCGCATGTCGCGGTCGAATTCCAGGTGGTCGAACAGGCGCAGGAAGACTTCTTCCAGGCGGCCCGTCATCTCGCCCACGCGCACCATCGACAGGTAGAACGGCGAGAAGCACGCCGTGTGGCGGCGCATCGCCGTCGACAGTTCGCGGCCGGAGTCCAGCGATTCGCGCAGGTCCTGGATCACGCGCGCGAAGCTCTTGTTCGTCGCCGACTCCTGCAGGCCGGCCAGGCCGCGCATGATCGGCACGCCGGATTTCAGCAGCGTGTAGATCTGGCGGCTGAACAGCTGCACGTCGATGGACGTGACCTTCTTGCGCGTGAGGCGCTCCCACAGGCTGCCGTCGGCGCCGGGGGCACCGCCCGTCGCCGTGGCCTTGCGCGTGGTCGGGGTGATTTCCAGCGGCGTGACGCCGGTGCCGAACAGCTGGTCCGCGACGACGCCGCTGTCGGCGCCTTCCAGCACGCCCTGCATCAATTCGCCGCGCGCGTTGCGGCCTTTGTAAGCGAAGAATGGCATGGTGCTGATCAGTCTTCCATCTGGTTACTGATGCGCATGGCTTCCGCCACCGTCGTGCGGCCCTGGATGGCCAGGCGCACGCCGCTGCGGCGCAGCGTCTCGCCGCGCATCTCGGCATGCGCCACTTTCAGGAAGTGGCCCGGGTCCGGGTGATTGGCGGCCTCGTTGACGGCGCGTGTCATCTCCAGCAATTCGTACACGCCGGTACGGCCGCGATAACCGGTGCCGTTGCAGTGCGAGCAGCCGCGCCCGTGGAAGAACGGTACCGTTTCGGCGCGATCGCCCAGTTCGGCGCGCAGCCACGCGCGCTCCGGCGCCGGCAGCGGGTACGGTTCCGAGCAGCTTTCGCAGATCACGCGCACGAGACGCTGCGCCAGCACGGCCTGCAGCGAGCCGCTCACCATGTAACGCGGGACGCCCATGTCCATCAGGCGCAGCGGGGTCGACGCGGCGTCGTTCGTGTGCAGCGTGGACAGCACCAGGTGGCCCGTCATCGCGGCGCGCAGGCCGATCTGCGCCGTCTCCTGGTCACGCATCTCGCCGACGAGCACGATGTCCGGGTCCTGGCGCAGCGCGGAGCGCAGCACGCGCGCGAAACTCAGCTCGATCTTGTCGTTCACCTGCACCTGGTTGATGCCGGACAGGCGATATTCGATCGGGTCCTCGACCGTGATCAGCTTTTTCTCGACGGAGTTCAGCTCGGCCAGTGCGCTGTACAGGGTCGTCGTCTTGCCGGAGCCCGTCGGTCCCGTCACGAGCACGAGGCCGTTCGGTCGCTGCACGATGACGCGGAACCGTTCGACCAGCGCGGCCGGCATGCCGATCGCGTCCAGGCGCAACGTCGTGCCGACCTGGTTCAACAGACGCATGACGACGGATTCGCCGTATTGCGTGGGCATCGTCGAGATACGGACGTCGATGCGCTGGTTGCGCACCTTGACGGCGAAGCGGCCGTCCTGCGGCAGGCGCTTTTCCGAGATGTCGAGGTCCGCCATCAGCTTCAGGCGCAGCGCCAGCGGCGTCGCGATCTTGATGTCGGCCTCCGTCTGCAGGTGCAGCACGCCGTCGATGCGGAAGCGGATCTGCAGGCGGCCGTCCTGCGGCTCGATGTGGATGTCCGAGGCGCGCACCTGGGCGGCGTCGTCGAACACCGATTGCAGCAGCTTCACGACCGGCGCTTCTTCCAGGCCGGAATTGGCCGACAGCGCGCCGAAGTCGACGGAGTTCGTGTCGCCCAGGTCCTGTTCCAGTTCGCGCGCGAGGCCCGTGATCTCGCCCGTGCGGCGGTAGATGCGGTCGATCGCCTGCAGCACTTCGGTCTCGTTGACGACCGCGAGTTCGACGCTCTTCTTCAGCAGGCGCGCGATCTCGTCGTAGGCGAACAGGTCGGTCGGGTCGGAGACGCCGACGAGCACCGTGTCGGCGCGGTCTTCCAGCGCGAGCGCACGGAAGCGGCGCGCCTGCGTTTCCGGCAAGAGGCGGACGACGTCCTGGTTGATGTTGTAGAACTTCAGGTTGAGGTAGGGAATGCCGAGCTGGCGCGCGAGCGCGCCGGAAATCTGCTCTTCCGTGACGAAGCCGCTCTCGACGAATACGCGGCCCAGCTTGCGGCCGGTGCGTTTCTGGTCGGCGAGCGCTTGGTTCAGCTGGTCTTCCGACAGCAGCTTTTGTTGCACCAGGATTTCGCCAAGTCGGACTTTTTCGGGCCGCGCCATACCACCTCTGATCAATGTAGGACTAGTCCTGCATTGTATGCCATAGGAACGAAAAATTAACCTAGAGAATGACTTTACGTATCGCAAAACGTATCGTCGGCGCGACTCTCTGTCCATACAGCATGTAAGATGAGAAACTTAGTTGCCGGAATTTGGGGTCAGAGCACATTTTTCCGGCACGGCAGCGTTAAGTCTTCGATAAAACAAGCACTTGCGGCGGCGACACCCGTTAAAAAACGCTCTGACCCGAATTTACCGATCGCGGAGCTTGCAGTGCAGTTGTTACAACGTCGTTCGTTACCTTCCATACGCGCCAAGCTCGTGACGCTCGTGCTGGCGTGCGCCCTGCCGATCCTGCTCGGCTACCTCGTGTTCGCCACCGACGCCGACAAGCGCGAACGGGCCCACGTCGCCGAGGATGCGGAAATGATCGCCCGGGCGCTGGCGGCGGCCGTCGACCGCGATCTCGCCAACGGCGAAACGGCGGCGCGCACGCTGGCCAACCAAGCCGCCCTGGCGGACGGGGACCTGGCCGCCTTCCACACGGCCGTGCGCCGCCTGCTGCGGCCGGAATTTCCCGCCTACGCCGTCGCCGTCAGCGCCCCCGGCGGCGCCGTCCTGCTCGACACCCGCCACACCTTCGGCAGCGTGCTGCCGGCACGCGGCAACGAGGCCGATATCCGCACCGTGTTCAATACGGGCGACACCGTCACCTCCGGCCTGCACCGCGGCGACGCCACCCAGCCCTGGGTGATCTCCATCGCCGTCCCGGTGTGGCGCGACGGGAAGGTGGCATACGCGCTCACCGTCGAATTGCGCCCGCGCCGCCTGCAGGAACTGCTGGCCAGTCAGACCCTGCCGCCGCACTGGAGCGCCCTCGTGTTCGACAACCACCGGCGCCTCGTCGCATTCCGCGCACACACCGAGCATGCGATCGGCGATCCGATGCGGCCGGAACTGGCCCGGGCGCTGGCCGGCGCCCCGGTCGGCATCGTCGAGCTGGTGGACCACGGCCCCCAGCCCATGTACTCGGCCTATGCGCGCACCCTGGGGCACGACTGGGCCGTGGCCATCGGCTTCCCGCGCCACGCGGCGCGCGAACTCCTCGGCCCCGATCCCGCCACGACGCTCGCGTGGATCGCCGTGATGCTCGCGATCAGCCTCGGTCTCGCGTGGCGCATCGGCGACTCCATCGCCCGCTCGGTGCGGGCCCTGACCGAACCGGCGGCGGCGCTCGGACGCGGCGAGGCGCTCGTCATTCCGCCGCTCGCGATCCGCGAGGCGGCCAGCGTCGCGCGCGCGCTGGGCAAGGTCGAGGGCGAGCTGCAGCACTACCGCGCCGGCCTCGAATCGCTCGTGGCCGAGCGGACCAACGAATTGCAGCGCTCGTCCGCCATGCTGGCGACCGTGTACGCCACGGCGCCCGTGGGCCTGGCGTTCCTCGACCGCAGCCTCAAGATCGTGATGATCAACGACTACCTGGCCGCCGTGAACGCGCTGCCGGCCGCCTCCCACGTCGGCCGCACGCTGCCCGAACTGCTGGGCGAGCGCGGCATCCACATGGAAAAGCCGTACCGCCAGGTGCTGGCGACGGGCCGACCGCTGATCGAGATCGAGGACAGCGGCGACTCGCCCGCGGAGCCGGGCGTCATGCGCCACTGGATCTGCAGCTACTACCCCGTGTACGGCCCGGAACGCGAACTCGTCGGCATCAACGCCGTGGTGCTCGACATCACGGAACGCAAGCGCCAGGAACAGCGCAATCGCGACAACGAAGAACTGTTCCGCACCCTGTTCGAAGGGTCGGGCGACGCCCACGTACTAATCGCGTACGGCGCCGGCTTCCTCAGCGCCAACCAGGCCGCGATCGACCTGTTCGGCTGCGCCGGCACGGAAGAATTCCTCGCGATGGCGCCGGCGAGCGCCTCGCCCGAGTTCCAGCCGAACGGGCGCCGCTCCGACGAGTTGTGGCACGAAGCCATGCGGCGCGCGCTCGACTCGGGCGGCAGCCGCTTCGAGTGGATCTACCGGCGCCGCGACGGCTCGCTGTTCCACGCCGACGTGCTCCTCAACAGCGTCGACATCGGCGGCCGCGGCATCGTGCAGGGCACCATCCGCGACATCACGGCCCGCGTGGAGACCGCCGCCGCGCTGCGCGCCGCCAGCCGCCGGCTGGAAGAGAGCGAACGCATGATCCGCACCGTGACGGACCACCTGCCCGCGCTGGTCGGCTACTGGGACGCCGACCTGCGCTGCCGCTTCGCGAACAAGCCCTATCGCGACTGGCTCGAACGCGATCCCGACGACATCGTCGGACGTTCGATGGCCGAACTCGTGGACGAGGATCAGATCGCGGAAGTACGGCCCTACCTCGACGGCGTGCTGCGCGGCGAGCGCCAGTTCTTCGAGCGCCGGCTCGAGCGCAACCGGTCCGGCAAGGTGATCCAGGCGTGGGGCAGCTACATCCCGGACATCGACGCGGACGGCCGCGTGCAGGGTTTCTACATGCTCCATGCTGACATCACGGAGCTGAAACGCACGCAGTCGCGCCTGGAGGAAGCGCTGCGCGCGGCGCAGGCGGCCAGCAGCGCCAAGGGCGAATTCCTGGCCAACATGAGCCACGAGATCCGCACGCCGATGAACGCCATCATCGGCCTCGCGCGCCTGCTCGAAGAGGCCGACCTGGGCCGGCGTGAGCGGGGCTACGTCGCGCGCATGCTGATGGCCGCGAAATCGCTGCTGTCGATGCTGAACGACGTGCTCGATTATTCGAAGGTGGAAGCGGGCCAGCTCGTGCTCGAACAGACGCCGTTCGCGCTGGACGACGTCTTGTCCAGCATCGCCGCAATGTCCGCCACGAGTGCCTGGAACAAGGGCATCGAACCCGTGTTCGCGGTGCACCCGGACGTGCCGGCGCGCCTCGTCGGCGACCCGATGCGCCTGGGCCAGGTGCTGCTCAACCTCGTCAGCAACGCGATCAAGTTCACCGAACACGGCGAGGTCGTGCTGGCGATCGAACCGGAGAGCCGCGACGGCGCCAGGATCGCGCTGAAGTTCGCCGTGCGCGACAGCGGCATCGGCATCGCGCCCGAACAGCAGCAACGCATGTTCGAGGCGTTCTCGCAGGCCGACACGTCCACGAGCCGCAAGTACGGCGGCACCGGCCTGGGCCTGGCGATCAGCCGGCGCCTCGTGCGCCTGATGGGCGGCGAGCTGCAGGTGGAAAGCCTGCCGGGCCGCGGCACGACGTTCCGCTTCGCCGCCTCGTTCGGGACCGGACCGCAGGCCGCGCCGGACGCGCATGACGACACGCCGCCGCTGCGCGTGCTGGTGGCGGACGACAACGCGAGCAGCCGCGTCGCGCTGGCCGGGCTGCTCGCCGGCCGCGGCTGGCACGTGACGACGGCCGCCAGCGGCGCCGACGCGCTCGCGCAGCTGCGCACGGGCGGGCCGTTCGACCTGGCATTCATCGACAGCGTGCTGGGCGACCTGGATGGCGCCTCCGTGATCGCGTTCGCGCGCGCCGACCAGGCCATCACCCTGCCCCGCTGGGCCTTGCTGGCGGCCGACCCGGAACGCGAACGCCTCGACGCGCTGGCCGCCGACCTGCGCATCAACGCCATCCTCGCGAAACCGTTCACGCCGGGCGCGCTGGCCGACGCGCTGGCGGAGCTGCACAGCGGCGCGCCGGCGGCGGCAACGCCGCGCGCAACGCCGCTGAGCGGGCGCCTGGCGGGCATGCGCGTGCTCGTCGTCGAGGACAACCTGCTCAACCAGGAAGTGGCGAACTACGTGCTCGTGCACGCGGGCGCGAGCGTCGATTTCGCGTCGAACGGCCGCATCGCCGTCAGTGTGCTGGGCGAGAACGCGGCCCAGTACGACGCCGTGCTGATGGACTTGCAGATGCCCGTGATGGACGGTTTCGAAGCGACGGCCGCCATCCGCGCGATGGGCTTGACGGACTTGCCCGTGATCGCGATGACCGCCAACGCGTTGGACGAGGACCGCCGCCGCGCCCTCGCCGCGGGCATGAACGACTACCTCGCCAAGCCGATCGACGTCGACGAGCTGGTGGACATGCTGAGCCGCGTCACCGGCCGTGCGGCCGCGCCTCCGGGCGAGGCGGCCCGCACCGCCCTGGAGGCCGGGCTGGCCGTGCCCGCGCACATTCCCGGCGTCGATCTGAAGGCGACGCTGCCCCGCTTCGGCGGCAACTTCGCCAGTTTCACCGCCCTGTTCAAGCGCTTCGAAAGTTCGCAGGGCGGGGCCGTCACCGACATCCGCGCGCTGCTCGACGCGGGCGACCGCACGGGTGCCGGCCAGGCCGTGCACCGGCTGCGCGGCGTGGCCGCCAATCTGGGCGCGACGGACGTCGCCGGGCAGGCGCTGGAACTGGAACAGGCGCTGCGCAGCGAGGACGCGGCGGCGCTCGCATTGCGCCTCGCCCGCCTCGATGCCGCGCTGGCGGTCGTGCTGGAAGCGGCGCGCGACCTGCCCGCGCCCGGGTCCTCGGCCACCGAACCGGCACCGGCTGCCGCCACCCAGGACGGGGTGGCGGAAAATAGCGCTGCCTTACGAAGGGAGTTGGCGCAGCTGCTCGATTTGCTCCACAATAACAACATGAAAGCGATGGCGCAGTTCGAGACGCTGCGCCCGGCCCTCGCCCGGCTGGATCCCGGCAAGGTGGCGCCGCTGGCGGATGCCGTGGCGACGCTGCGGTTCGAGCAGGCGGCGCAGCTGGTACGATCGCTATTGGAGACGGAGGAGGATGCATGAGCTGGACCGACATGGCCGTCAACGGCCGCATCCTGGTGGTCGACGATGCGATGGAAAACATCCAGATCCTGCACGGCGCCCTGCAGGACGAGCACGAAGTGCTGTTCGCGATGGACGGTCCGCGCGCGCTCGAGATCGCCCGCACCCAGCAACCCGACCTGATCCTGCTGGACGCCGTCATGCCGGGCATGGACGGTTATGCCGTCTGCAAGGACTTGCTCGCCTCGCCCGAGACGAGCGACATTCCCGTGATCTTCGTGACGGCGCTGAAGTCGCCCGAGGACGAGACGCGCGCGCTGGGCGCCGGCGCCGCGGATTTCATCAGCAAACCGGTCAATGCGGCCGTCGTGCGGGCGCGCGTGCGCACGCAGCTGACCGTCAAGCGCCAGCGCGACGCGCTGCGCGCCCTGATCCTCACCGACGCGCTGACAGGCGTGGCCAACCGCCGCGCCTTCGACGAACGCCTCGACGCCGAATGGCGCCGCTGCGGCCGCGCGGGCCTGCCGGTGGCGCTGATCCTCGTCGACATCGACCACTTCAAGCTGTACAACGACCACTACGGCCACCAGGCCGGCGATGCGACGCTCGTGCAGTTCGCGACGGCGATGCGGCGTGCGGCAGCCCGCTCGCAGGATCTCGTCGCGCGCTACGGCGGCGAGGAATTCGCGATCCTGCTGCCGCAGCTGGATGGCCGCGGCGCGACGGGCGTGGCGCACCGCCTCATGACGGAGCTGGAGCACATGGCCATCCCGCACGAGGCGTCGCCGACGGCCGCGCACCTGACCGCGAGCATGGGCATCGCCTGCATGGTGCCGGGCGAGCACAGCATGCCGGCCGACCTGATCCAGGTGGCAGACGCCCTGCTCTATCTGGCCAAGGACGAGGGACGCAACCGGTACCGGCTGGGCGGCGGCGACTGCGTGACCTGATAAATCGCAGCGTCGTTCCCGCCCATGCTGACGTACCGAAGTCGGCCAGCAGGAAACGGTACGGTGTCTTTAGATTACCGGATTCTGAGGCTCAGTACGGGTTCCCGCTTCCGCGGGAACGACGATCAGACATACCGACGCACCAGGAACTCGGCCACGCAAACGGGTTTCGTCCCGCCCTCGCGTTCGACCGTGACGTCGAGCGTCAGCTGGCTGGACCCCGCCTCCTCGTCCAGCGCCGCCAGCACGATCGCCGCGCGCACGCGGCTGCCGGCCGGCACGGGCGCGGGAAAGCGCACCTTGTTCAATCCATAATTCACGACGAGCTTCGCGTCGGCCATCGCGAGCACGTCGGCCAGCATGGACGGCAGCAGCGACAAGGTCAGGAAGCCGTGCGCCACGGTCGTGCCGAACGGCGATTCGCGCGCGGCGCGATCCGGATCGACGTGGATCCACTGATGATCGTCGGTGGCGTCGGCGAACGTGGCGATGCGGTCCTGGCCGACCTCGAACCAGCGCGAGCGGCCCAGCTCCGTGCCCACGAGCGCTGTCAAGGCATCCAGCCCCGTCACTTCGTGCAAAGCCTTAGCCATCGCGACTCTCCCCGCCGGGCCGGCGCCCGAACATGCCCATGCCTTCCACCGTGCACACGGTCTCGCCGTGCTGGTTGATGGCGACCCACTTCGACCACACGACGCCGCGGTCCGGCTTCGACGCCGACGGCTTCACCTGCACCGTCCGGTAACGCACGTTGAGGGTGTCGCCCGCGCGCACGGGCGCGAGCCAGCGCACGCCATCCAGGCCGGGCGAACCCATGCTCGACGATTTGCCGAGCAGCCCGTCGACGACGAGCCGCATCATCATGCCGCACGTGTGCCAGCCGCTGGCGATGACGCCGCCGTAGATCGACGCCGCGGCCGCATCCTGGTCGACGTGGAACGGCTGCGGATCGTACTGGCGCGCGAACGCGACGATCTCGTCTTCCGTGACGGTGCGCGTGCCGAGGTCGATGTCCTGGCCCGGCTCGAAATCCTCGAAATACCAGTGGTCCTTCATGCCGCCTCCTCGTCGCCGTAAAAGCCCGGCTGCGCGATGAAGCGCGCCAGGTGGTGGTCGCAATCGCCCAGCGTCAGCTCGATCGTCGACAGGCGCTTGAAATAGTGCGAAGCCGGCAGCTCGTCCGTCACGCCCATGCCCCCGTGCAACTGGATCGCCTGCTGGCCGACGAAGCGCGCGGCCTGGCCCACGCGGTACTTGGCGGCGGCGACGGCGCGGCGCCGTTCTTCAGGGTTGCCGTCGCGGGCCTCGCCGGCGAGCCGCACGGCGGCCAGCAGCGCCATCGAACGGGCCTGCTCCAGATGCACGTACATGTCGGCCATGCGGTGCTGCAGCGCCTGAAACTTGCCGATCGGGACGCCGAACTGCTGGCGCGTCTTCAGATAATCGAGCGTGGCGGCGAACAGCGCATCCATCGCGCCGAGCGCCTCGGCGCACAGCAGACCGGCGCCGTAGTCCGCCGCCGCTTCCAGGATGTCCCAGCCGGCGCCCGCCGTGCCGACCACGGCGTCAAGTCCGACGCGCGCGTCGCGCAGCAGCACGTCGGCGGCGCGCTGGCCGTCCAGCATGCGCACGTCGCGGGTGACGACGCCCGGCGCATCGGCCGGGATGGCGAACAAGGTGATGCCGTCCTGGTCGCGCTGGGCGCCGCTGCTCCGCGCCGACACGATCAGGACGCCGGCCTGCGCGCCATGCAGCACGACCTTCTTTTCGCCGTTCAGGCGCCAGCCGCCGTCTTCCTGCACGGCGCGCGTGGCCACGTCGCGCAGGTCGTGGCGGGACTGGCGTTCGCCCAGCGCGCACGCCAGTTTCAGTTCGCCGCCCGCGACGCGGTCCAGCAAGGCGCCGTGCGCGCCGCCGCGGCGCAGGAACTCGGCGCCGAGCATCGTCGCGAAATACGGTTCCACGACGAGACCGCGGCCCAGTTCCTGCATCACGACGAACATGTCGACGGCGTCGCCATCGAAGCCGCCATGCGCTGCCGGCAGCGGGAGCGCCGTCAAGCCAAGCTCCGCGAGCGTGCTCCAGGCTGCATCCGACGTGCCGCCGGCGGAACCGACGATGGTGCGGCGGGCCTCGAACGTATAGTCGCGGGCGACCCAGCGCTTGAGCGCATCCGCCAGTTGCAACTGCTCTTCCTTGAAGTTGAAGTCCATGTCTTTCCTCACAGGCCCAGAATCATCTGGGAGATGATGTTGCGCTGGATCTCGTTCGACCCGCCGTAGATCGACGTCTTGCGGTAATTGAAGTAATGCGGCAGCAGCGGCGCGGCGAAGTCGTCGTCGATGGCGCTGTGTTCGCGCTCGCCTTCGAGATAGGCAGGATCGAACGGCAGCGCCAGCGGACCGGCCGCCTCCACCATCAGTTCCGACAGGCGCTGCTGGATCTCGGTGCCGCGCACCTTGAGCACGGACGCTTCCGGGCCCGGCGCCTTATGTGCTTCCGCCAGCACGCGCAACACGGTCATCTCGAGGGCCATCAGCTCGATCTCCAGGTCCGCGACCTTCGCGGCGAACAACGGGTCCTGCAACAGCGGCCGGCCATCCTTCTGCTCGCGCCGCGCCAGCGTCTTGAGCCGGGCCAGTTCGCGCTTGGAGCGGCCGACGGCCGCGATGCCCGTGCGCTCATGGCCCAGCAGATATTTCGCATACGTCCAGCCCTTGTTTTCCTGGCCGACGAGGTTAGACACCGGGACGCGTACATTGTCGAAAAAGACCTCGTTGACCTCATGGTCTTCGTCCAGCATGACGATCGGACGGACGGTCACGCCGGGCGCGTGCATGTCGATCAGCAGGAACGAGATGCCCTCCTGCTTGCGCACGCCCGGGTCGGTGCGCACGAGGCAGAAAATCATGTCGGCGTGCTGCGCCAGGGTCGTCCACGTCTTCTGGCCGTTGACGATGTAGTGGTCGCCGTCGCGCACGGCGGTGGTCTTGAGGGATGCAAGGTCCGACCCGGCGCCGGGCTCCGAATAACCCTGGCACCACCAGTCCTCGCACGAGAGGATGCGCGGCAGGTAATGGTCCTTCTGGGCCTGGCTGCCGAATGCCATGATGACGGGCGCGACCATGTTCACGCCGAACGGCAGGACAGGCGGCGTGCCGGCGCGGGCGCATTCCTCGTCGAAGATGTGGCGCTGAACGGGCGTCCACCCCGGCCCGCCGAACTCGCGCGGCCAACCGGGCGCGACCCAACCCTGGCGCGCCAGGATCCGGTGCCAGCGCACGTAGTCGTCCTTGTGCAGGCGCAGGCGATTTTCAACTTTGTGGCGCAGGTCGGCCGGCAGCTCGGCCTCGAGGAAGGCGCGTACCTGGTCGCGGAAAGCCAGGTCGTCGCCGGTGTAGGTCAGGTCCATGTTGTCTCCTTTGTTGTGCCGGCCAAAAAAGCACGACCGTTCAAAAGATTGTACCTGAAATCACTGGACGATAAAGGATGTGCCGCGCCCAAAAAGCATCGCCCCCGCACGGGCGGGGGCGAGAACAGGCAATCGCACAGATCAGATCTTGCGGATCAGATCTTGCGGCGACGGACGACACCCAGCGCACCCAGCACGCCCGCCATCATCAGGGCAATCGACGACGGTTCCGGCACGGCGGCGGCCGGTGCGGCCGGCAGGCTCACCGGCAGGTCCTGGGCGAGGTCGGTACCTCCGCCGTTGCCGTTGCTGTTCTTGGCCGGGATCGGCAGGTCGACGATGGCGCCGCCTCCCTGGCCGCCGGCAGCCGGAGTGATGACCGTGGCGCCATTGCCCGCGTTGCCGACGTTGCCGGACGGCGCGCCGTGGACGCCATTGCCCGCGTTGCCGACGTTGCCGGACGGAGCGCCGTGGACGCCGTTGCCCGCGTTGCCGTAGTTGCCGGACGGCGCGCCGTGGACGCCGTTGCCGGCACTGCCCGTCGTGCCGCCGGCGCCGGCACCACCGCCAGCGTAGGAACCGCCGACCGTGCCGCCGACCGACGCGGCACCCGTCTGGCCCGACGTGACGACCTTGCCGTCGCTGGTAGACACCACGGACATGCCGTTACCCAGCATCGCCGCGAGCTTGGCATTACTGGTGCTCAGCAGATAAGTACCTGCGATACCTTGTGAATACGACAATTTGACTTCCGCACCGGTCTGGCCGACGCTTGCGCTCGCCTTCTGGTACAACGCCTCGGCCAGGTTGCCGCTGCCGTAGGCCGCGCCGCCGACGAGGCTCACGCCGTTCGACAGGATGCCGGAACTGACGACGTCGGCGCCATTGCCGCTGGTCCAACCGGACAGGAAACCCGATTGGGCCGCTGCCGAGACCACTTCTGCCTGGGCTCCGCATGCGCTCCCGAACAGGAGAGCCGCCGCGATGAGATAACGAGTTGACATATTGTACTCCTTGCTCAGTTTGAAAAGTTATTCTTAATTCAACTGCTGAGTCAATGTAACACAGCTATAAAAAACACAATTTTCAATTGAGCGGCATAAAAAAAAGGCGAGGCTCCCAGGAGAGCCTCGCCTTGAGCCATCCGGTTACGCCAACGGCGCAACCGGACGGTATTTCATTTTTTACAACTGATTAGTTGCCATTCTGTTTCATTCCTGACAAGTAAGGCATAACGCGCGACGCCATCCGCGTGTCCGCCTTGAGCATGCCGGCCTCGTCGGCCAGGATATGCGCCGCTTCCTGCAGATAGACATCCTTGGCGTTCTTCGCGGCCTTCTCGGCGGCCAGTTCGGCCGTCAGGCTGCGTTCGTCGCCCTGCAGGCCGTCGTCGGCACCCGCCGCGCCTTTCAGCGCGACATTCGTCTTTCTGGGGTTCGTCGGTGTCGGCACCTTGCCGCGCAGTTCCTTGCTGCCCGGGCCGGACACCGGCTCGTCCGGATTGTCCTTGCCGGCCAGGCGGGACTCGCGCAGGCGCGCCTTGGCTTCCTGATTCTCGCGTTCCTTGCGGCGTACCGCTTCATTGAGCGAGATCACATTGTCCTTGCGCAGCTTCAGCGCTTCGGCGATGTCCTGCTCGATGTCGAGGAAGTCGCGGTCCTTGGCGACGCGCGCGTCGTGCTTCTTCTGCAGCGGATTGAACAGCTCCTTTAGATCGCCAGCGGGCATATACGTCGCCGGTTTGATCTGCGTCCACGGCAGCGCGTTCTCATACGACGATTCGCCGAAGTTGTCGTCATCCGATGTGATGGGGAACTTGATGTCCGGGGTGACACCGCGCAGCTGCGTGGTCCCGCCGTTGATGCGGAAGAACTGGGCGATCGTCATCTTGAGCTCGCCGTACTTCAGCTTGCTGTCCTGCGAGAAGCGGTCGAGGTTGATCAGCGTCTGCACGGTGCCCTTGCCGAAGCTTGGTTCGCCGATGATCAGGCCGCGGCCGTAATCCTGGATCGCGGCGGCGAAGATTTCCGACGCCGACGCGGAACCGCGGTTGATCAGCACACCCATCGGGCCGTCCCACGCGAGGCCGGCATCCGTATCGCTCTCGACCTCGACGCGGCCTTCGGCGCTGCGCTGCTGCACGACCGGGCCCTTGTCGATGAACAAGCCCGTCAGTTCGACGGCCTCGATCAGCGAACCGCCGCCGTTGTTGCGCAGGTCGATCAGGACGTTGTCGACCTTTTCCTTCTTGAGTTCGCCCAGGATGCGTTTCACGTCGCGGGTCGCGCTCTTGAAATCCTTGTCGCCGCGGCGGCGCGCTTCGAAGTCCTGGTAGAACGTCGGCAACTGGATCACGCCGATGCGGCGCTTCACGCCGTTGTCCGTGACCTCGATGATCTTCTTCTTGGCCGACTGCTCTTCCATGCTGATCTTCTGGCGCACGAGCGAGATGGTCACATGCTTGCCGTCCTGGCCGGCGTCGGCCGGCAGCACGTCCAGGCGGACCGTCGAATTGCGCTCGCCGCGCACGAGTTGCACGACGTCGTCGATGCGCCAGCCCATCACGTCCGTGAACGGGCCATTGCCCTGCGCGACGCCGACGATGCGGTCGCCCACCTTGAGCTTGCCGGATTTATCCGCCGGACCGCCGGGGACGATCTCGCGGATCACGGTGTAGTCCTCGCGCGACTGCAGCACGGCGCCGATGCCGTCCAGCGACAGGCGCATGGCGATATCGAAGTTCTCGGCCGAACGCGGGCCCAGGTAGTTCGTGTGCGGTTCGATCGCCATCGCGTACGCGTTCATGAACATCTGGAACACGTCTTCGTTGTTCAGCTTCTTGAGGCGGTTCTGGTAACCCTCGTAGCGCTTGTCGAGCGTCTCGCGGATCGATTTGTCGTCCTTGCCGGCCAGCTTCAGGCGCAGCCAGTCGTTCTTGACCCGTTTGCGCCACAAGTCCCTCGCCTCGTCCTCGTTCTTGGCCCAGGGGGCTTTCTCGCGGTCGATCTGCAGGGTTTCGTCCGTGTTGAACTCGAACTTGCCCTTCAACAGCTCGCGGGCATAGGTCATGCGGTCGAAGAAGCGCTGTTGGTAGACGTTGTAGATCTGGAAAGGCACCGTCAGGTCTTCGTTGTTGATCGCGTCGTCGAGCTTGGTGCGGACGGGCGCGAAATTGTCGATGTCGGCCTGGGTGAAGTACAGCTTCTCGCTGTCGAGCGCCTTGAAGTAGGCGTCGAAGATCTTCGCGGACATCGCGTCGTCCAGCGGCGTGGCCTTGTAGTGGTAGCGCGCGAGCACGCGCGACGCCCAAAGCGCGGCCTGGGTCTGGGCGACGGATGGCTTGAGCTGGACGATGGCGGCCTTGTCGGTCTGGACGACGGCAACCTTCTCGGGCTGCGCCGTGACCACGTGGGCCGACATGGCAAACGCCAGCGCGACCATCAACATCTGCTTCTTCATTCTTTAGGTTCTCCGGACGGGATATTCAATAGCGACTGCCAGGCGGGAGGGCTGACGGTCGCGCCGACGCAGCGGCGGATGCAACCCATTCTACAGGATAGCGAAGCGGCGCAGAGCCGGCTTGTACGCGTTTCAGCCGAGCTTAAGTCTTGCTGCCGGCGATGCGGCTACGCTTTTACAAATCGAAACAAACTGGTGTGAAACCAACACGCGGCCAGGGCCGCCGCGGCGATGATCAACAGATAAGGCCAGCTGCGCAGCGCCAGCTTCCAGTCGACGGGCGACGGCCAGAACGCCAGGAACTGCGGCGCCAGCAGCAGCGTCATTGCCAGATCGGCCGGACCGAATTGCCAGGCGGTGCGCGTGCGCCACCACGCCACCGTCAGCGGCACCAGCAGCACCAGGAAAGGCGCCAGCGCGGCCGGCGCCGCGTTATACCAGCGCAGGTTGGCAAACGAGACAGACCCCAGTTCCCACGTCCGGCCATTGCGGCGCGGGATGATGGTAAAACCGATGGGCTCGGCGCCGAGTAGCAGCCCGACCGCGAAATGCGCCAGTTCGTGGCAGAACGTGCCGGCGGCGCTGAACAGGAAAAAAACGGGATGCGCCTTGGTCACCATCCAGATCAGGAACGCCAGCGCCAGCGACGGCACGAGGTACAGCACGATCTCGCCCAGGCCGCAGGCCCAGGCGGGCAGATGGGTGGCGCAACCTGCCAGCCAGGCCATGGACTGTCCGCGTCAGCGCAGGTAAAAACAACGGCCGCAGGCCTGGCGATAACTCTCGTTGCCGCCGATGCTGACCTGCTCCCCTTCGCGGATGCGGCGCCCCTCCGGATCGACCCGGATATTCATCGTCGCCTTTTTCCCGCACGTGCAAATGTTCTTGATTTCCTCGATATCGTCGGCCAGCGCCAGCAGGTATGCGGAACCGGGAAACGGCTCGCCGCGGAAATCGCTGCGCAGGCCGTAGCAGATCACGGGCACGCCGCGCACCTGCGCCAGCTGGTGCAGCTGCACGACCTGTTCCTTCGTGAGGAACTGGGCTTCGTCGACCAGGACGCACGCCACGGCCGGCGCGTTGTCCAGGAAGTCGGTGTTCGTGTCGAACACTTCGGTCTGGCGGTGCGGGCCCAGGCGCGACGTGATCTGGCCGACGCCGTAGCGATCGTCGATGGCGGCCGTGTACAGCTGGACCTTCTGGCCCTGCTCTTCGTAATTGTGCGCTACCTGCAGCAGGGAGGTGGATTTGCCGGCGTTCATCGCCGAGTACCTGAAGTAGAGTTTTGCCACTGCCGTGCCTTGCCCTGAAAAGCCGTTGTACGATCCGGCGATTATAGCAATCGGGCATGGCACGGCGCCAGGGTGGCCTCAGCCGCGGCGGCGCCGCGCCGCCACGCCCAGCAGCGTGATCCCGGCCAGCATCATGCCGTAGGCCGCCGGTTCCGGCACCGCCGGCACGACGTGGCTCGCCGTCGGCCGGTACGCGCCGCCGTCCGTGCCCAAGGTCACGGAAGCGAGTGGCGCCGTCGAGACGAAGCCGAGGAACGACGACGACGTCGCGCCGTAGAAATCGTAGGTCAGCGTGCCACCGTCGGCAGCCGTCAGCACGACGGCACCGTCCACGAACCGGCCGGCCACATCGGACGCGAAGAAGTTCCCGCCGAACGCACTCGCCCCGTCGCGGAAATTCGAGAACACCATGGGGTTGTAGCGGAGGTTGTTCGACAACCAGACATCCGTCGGTCCGCCGGCGCCCCGGATGCTTATGGCGGAATACGCCTGATAGTGGTAGGCACCGGCGGTACGGTGGACCGCGTCGCCGTACGGCGCGATGATCGGATCGCCGAACGTGCCGGTGCCGGGCGCCGGGACGGCGGCGAGGAACGCGGTCTCGGATGTGTAGACCATGATGCCCGCCTGGGCACCCGCCGCGGCGCACAGCATGGCGGCCAGGCACAGCGGTTTCGGTGAAAACAACGATGGGGTACGCACGATGTGCTCCTTGTGGCGGTTGGATGGCCGTATGGCCGCCTCAAGTAGAACCGAGGAACGCGAAGTGTTTATTTGCCAAAACCGGTATCGGCACCCGGCTTTGCGGTGCATCTAGCGCATGCGTACAGGCGCCTCTTCGCCCGGGTGATACTTGCGCTCGAGGTGTTTCTCGATGTCATCCTTGGTGTAGAGAACGTCCTTGAATTCGCCACGGGCGTACATCGCGGCCTGGTCCGTGAAATGGGGCGACTTGGGATCGCCGCTTTCGCCGCCGGCCAGGATGCTCTTCGCGCGCACGTGTGGACCGAACTCGACGGCCGCGACGAAGCTGTTGCCGCGGTCGCCGTAGATGCGCTTCGTCGTCTGTTTCGCCGTCATGCCGAACGAGGCCAGCGAGCCCCAGTTCGCGGACGTGAAGCCGACGGGAATACTGGGCTGGCTGTCGTCGTACTGCTGGTCGATGGCGCCGGACAAGCGCTGGAACCGGTTGATCTCGCCCCACGGCGTCTTCCAGTTGCCGAAATCGGCCTGCAGCTTGTCGCTCGCGCGGGCCAGCGCGTCGAGCCGTTCCTGCGGCGTCAAACTGGTTTGCACGAAGTCGATCACGGGCATCCGCTGCGCCTTCGCGCGCGCCGACGCTTGCGCGACCATCTCCTGGCCCCAGTACACGGCCAGCGACGTCGGCACGGAAGCCGTCGAAAAGCGCAGATCCCAGCCGCGCAGCAGCGCCACCTGCTCGGCCAGGCGCGCCTTGACCGGATCGCCTTCCGGCAGCGCTTCCCAGTCGCGCGCGACGGCGGGCACCAGCGGCTCGAGCGCCGTCAGATAGCTGTCGTAGGCCTTGGCGATGAGACCATCGAGCGTCAGGTCGTGCGCATCGTGCAGCACGCGTTCCGCGTGGATGCCGCGCGGATTCTGCGGCAGCGACCACATATACGCCGGATATGTCGAGCAGTCCGGACTGCTGCTGCCCGCGCCCGTGCAGGGCCAGTTGTTCGTGTTCGAGAGGTAGCCGCTCTTCGGATTGAACACGGTGATCGTCTCCTTGACGTCGTGCAGCCCCTTCCACTCGGTGGCCGGATCGCTGCCGTCGACGGGTTTCGTCCAGTCGAAGCGCGGATCGCGGCGCGGGATGAAATTGCCGTGGAAGTAGGCAATATTGCCGTCGGCATCCGCATACACCGTGTTGTTGGACGAATTCGTGCGCAGCTCCATGACCTTGTAGAACGCGGCGTAGTCGCGCGCCTTCGTGCGGCCATACGACTGCATCAGCGCGTGCATCGGGTCGTCCATCATGCGCACGGCCACCCATTTGCCGTCCTGGGCGCGGATCACGGGGCCATGGTGCGTGAAGTACGCGGTGACCGTGCGGCTGGCCATGCGGTCCGCCGTGCGGTAAGGCAGCGTGATGGTCTTCTCGCGTACGGTGCGCTCGGCATCGCCATACTTGTAGACGTATTTGCCGTCGCGCCGGGTCACCGTTTCCAGATACTCGTCGATGACGTCGCCGCCGCCCGACGTGTGCATCCAGCCGATGCGTTCATTGAACCCCTGGTAGATGAAGAACTGGCCCCATGTGACGGCGCCGTACGCGTTCAGGCCCTCCGCGCTCACCATGTGGATCTCGGGACGGAAGTAGAACGAGGTGTGCGGATTGATCATCAGCAGCGCGTGCCCGCTGGCCGTGCGCTGCGGCGCGATGGCGAAGCCGTTCGAGCCGCGCGGCTCCGGATCGAAGCCCATGCCCGGATCGCCCAGGTCGGCCAGCGCGACCGGCGCCGCCAGCTGCTTGCCGTAGAACGCCTCCAGGTCCTTGAGGGAGATGGTCTCGATGTCGCCGCCGATGCTGCCTTCGCTGAACGCGAGCGCCATCCACGGCTCGAAGCGGGTGATCAGCTTCGGCTTGACCTGCGGATGCGTGGCGAGATACCAGTTCAGGCCATCGGCATACGCATCCATCAGCTTCTTCAGCCACGCGGGACTCGCCGCATACTTCGCCTTCATGTCCGCGGGATCGATGTACAGCTTCATGCGCAGGTCGCGCCAGATCTCCTTTTCGCCCTCGACTTCGGCCAGCCGTCCCAACGCATTGATGTAATTGCGCTCGACCCGATTGAAGTCGTCCTCGGCCTGGGCAAACAGCATGCCGAACACGGCATCGGCGTCCGTCCTGCCGAAGACGTGCGGGATGCCCCATGTGTCGCGCATGATCGTCACGCGCCGCGCCGCCGCCCGCATGCGCGCCAGCTCGGCCGGCGCGAACGCAACACGCGCCGCCGTGGCGGCAGGTGCCGGAGCCTCGGCATATACGGGTTGCGCCAGCGCGAACAGCGCCGCACAGGCGACAGCGACCGGGGTCGTGCGGGACATCGTCATGGGACCTCCTTGGAACTCAGGCGCCGCCGAGCGCGGCGAGCTTCTGGCGCAGCACTTCGTTTTCCGTCATCAGCGTGGCGACGCGGTCTTTCAGTTCGCCGACCTGGGTGCGCAAGGCCTTGACCTGGTCTTCCGGCGAATCGGGCACGGTTTCCTTCTTCGGCTTCGCGCCCGCCTTCTGCTCGCGCACCTGGCGCGCGGCCTGCTGCAATTCCCTGCGCCCGCCGGCGACGGCGGCGACCTGCGCTTCCGGTGGCAGCGACGCGACGCTGGCGGCCGCGCTGACGGAAATCGTCCCGCTGCGCACGGCGTCGACCAGTTCCGGCGCCGCCGTCTTGCGGATGCGCTCAATCTGGCTCAGCGTATTCGCCGACACGCGCGCGGCCTTGGCCACGTCTTCGCGCGTGCTCCAGGGCGGGTCGGACGGATCGTCGGCCGGCTCCTGTGCCGCCTGTTCCGGTGCGGCGTCCGGCGGCTGCTGGGCGGCGCGCTGGGCGGCACGCGCGGCCACGATTTCCTTCTTGCGCAACGCGAGCATCCCGCGCTGGAAATCGGATACGCTGCGGCGCGCGAGGTTATTGTCGATCACCCACAGCATGACGTCTTCCAGCGAGTCGAACTTGTCGTTGGCGACGGTCCGGAACGGGATGCCGTGCTTCGCGCAGATGTCGTAGCGATTGTGCCCGTCGATCAGCACATCGCGCCACAGCACGAGGGCATCGCGGCAACCGTCGGCCAGCAGGCTGCGTTCGAGCGCCGCGTATTCGACGGGTGTGAGGGGATCGATGAAAGAGCGGAGTTCTTCGTTGATCGTGATATTCAATGTCTGTCCTTGCATGGTCCTGCCCCGGCATCCGGGGCCGCGGGCGTATCGCCCCGCATGCTACACCATGCGTGCGTCCGGTTGAAGGAAATACCGTTCCGTAAAGACGGCGCGCGCCATGCACATTGCATGGCAATGCCGCGCCGATCGGCGCACAATAATCCGGTCTCAGCCGTAAGGGAGCGACCGATGAACCGACGCCACGACCGTATTTCCGCCATGTTCATCGATGCCGTGCTGGACGCCAGCCGGCAACATGGCACCACCCGCGCCGCCCGCCTCCTGCACGAGGACGGCGTGCCGCTCGACGTCGCGCTGCGCGTGCTGACGCGGCCGGGCAAGCGGCGGCTCGGACCGCGTCCGCCGCATCCGCTGGTTGCGGTGGCGGCGGCGCTGGTCCGGCCGTTCGGCTCGGCGCAACGCTGGCCGGCGCCGGCCAGGTCAACATTGCATTTTCGACCCTGATCGGGTCTGGCTGTGCTAGAATTCTGCCCGCTGCCCGGATGGTGAAACTGGTAGACACCCGGGACTTAAAATCCCGTGCCAGCGATGGCGTGCCGGTTCGATCCCGGCTCCGGGCACCATCAGATCGTCTCTTGCCCTTCCCTACCGTCCCCGGACCTGCCGTCTCTCCTATGACGCCGCGGGTTTTATTGTTCAGTTTGTCTCAGGTCAGCGCTGCCTGGCGCAGAGCTTTGACGGTATCCGTGACGGTATACGGCTGCTGAGTAAAGTCGTATACCGTCACACGACTGATGGGAGGCGACAGGGCACTCACGGACGCGTTCATCAGGGCAGCCAAACCGAACGGCAAGGCGGCCGCCAACTATACCGACGGTGACGGCATGTACCTGCTCGTGACCTCGGCAGGCAAGTACCGGAGGATGGACTACCGATCCGCTCCCACGTGCGGTCTGCCGCGCAACGTTCGGGCGTTTAAGCGCATCGCGAACCACGATCTGGCACCGGCCGAACGAATAGACGGATATAGGAACCGCGCACTTGCTACAGGGACAGCACGGCCTTTAGGTAGAACTGCTCGCCCTGCAACCGATTCCGCACACCGGACTCGCGCTGCAGCTTCGCAGTCAGGAACCAGCCCTTGCCGCTGTCATATTTCAGCGCCGGCCCCAGCGCAAACGCCATCGCCTTACCGGCGGCGCCCGGTCCGGTGTCGTCGGTGATCTGTCGGTAGACGTGGCCGCCAGCACCGAGCACCCAGCCATTGCCGAGTCCCCACCCGAGCGCATAGTCCGCATGCAGCGCCTGCCCGGAGCGCGTTCCGGTCGCGTGATTGACGAGATTAAGGTCGTACATCGCTTTCACATCGACGTTCCAGCCTGACGGCCCGATGCGGCTGACTGCCAGCACCGGCTGCACCGTCCACACGTTCCTGCCGAGGCTGGACGGATCGGCGCGGTCGTAGTGGCCCGTCGGGGCCACGATGTCCAGCGCAACCAGGTAGTGCAGGTTCGGCGAAGCGTGATAGCCGAGTGCTGCGCCGACCGTCATGTCGCCGAGTCCGCGACTCGTCCACCGCCCGCCGCCCGCGTGCACGTCGACGTCCAGCAGCGGCGCCACCGCATGCAGCGCCAGCTGGCCGCCGAGCACCGACCGGCCCGTGACCCAGACCAACCGCGGCGCGATGACGTCCACCGCGACGCGGAAGTCCGGCGGTCCCACGCGGTTGCCGGCGCCATCGCGCACCGTGTCGTAATGCAGGTGGCTGCCGTACACGATGCCGTACGCGCCGGGCGGCGGCAACGCGCCGGACATGAAGTTCTCCAGCCCGTCCGGATAGACGCCCAGGCCGCCCCCTTCCGTGGCGCGGGCGGCGCCGAACGCGGACACCAGCGCGAATGCAAGCACGCTTGCTCGTTTCATTTCGTCTCCTTGTTGATGTTGTCGTGGCGGCGGACGGGTACGCAACGACCGTGCCATACGGGTTCCGCCAGGGAACGGCGCATGTCCGGCACCGTGCACGTCATCATTTGGTGAAGCGCGCTTCATCAAATGATGAAGTCCGGCAGAGCCGCGGAAGAGCCGAGAAACGGCCGCCTGACGGGGCCCGGCATCTGTGGCACACTTGGCCGAAAACATCGATAAACACGCCGGAGACGCCGCAGTGGACAACCCGCAGTTACCTTCCAACGAGGACCTGCTCGCGCAGATCCGTTTCGATCCCGACCAGGGCACGATCTGGCTGAACGAGCAGCGCGTGATGCTCAATCCCACGGCGGCATGGGGCGTACTGCGCGACGAACTGGTCGAGAGCATGGGCGTGCAGCGCGCCCGTGCGCTGCTGATGCGCTTCGGCTACCGGACCGGCCTGCGCGACGCGGAACTCGCGCGCAAGCTGCGGCCGGACCTGCCGGCCGAACAGGCCTTCATGGTCGGTCCGCAACTGCACAGCATCCGTGGCCTCGTGCACGTGACGCCGCTGGAACTGGATTTCGACCTTGCCAAGGGTACGTTCTCCGGCCGTTTCGCCTGGCGCAATTCGTTCGAGGCGCAGGTCTACCTCCAGCACCACGACGTCAGCAACGAGCCCGTGTGCTGGAGCCAGCTGGGCTACGCCAGTGGCTACACGACGTATTTCATCGGCCGCCCCATCATCTACAAGGAAACGGCCTGCGCGGCTTGCGGCAGCGCGCACTGCGAGATCGTCGGCAAGCCCGCCGAGGAATGGGAAGACCGCGCCGAGACGGAACGGCTGCTGCTGCGCGATTCCATGGCCGAGGAATTGTTCGCACTGCAAAGCCAGCTGAGCGAACTGCGCGACGTCGTACAGGCCGGCGAGCAGGACACGCTGGCCAATTCCGTGGGGCGGTCGCGCGCATTCCGGGAAGCGAGCAAGCTAATCCACCGGGCCGCGGCCAGCCGGGCCAACGTGCTGCTGCTGGGCGAGACGGGTGTGAGCAAGGAAGTGTTCGCGCGCGGCCTGCACGTCGGCTCGCCGCGCGCGGAGCAGCCCTTCGTGGCGGTCAATTGCGCCAGCATCCCTCCCGACTTGATCGAGGCAGAGCTGTTCGGCGTGGAGAAAGGCGCGTACACGGGCGCGACCGTCAGCCGGCCCGGCAAGTTCGAGCGTGCCCACCGCGGCACGATCTTCCTCGACGAGGTGGTGGAGTTGTCGCCACGCGCGCAGGCCGCGCTGCTGCGCGTGCTGCAGGAAGGCGAACTCGAACGCGTGGGCGGCACGCACAGCCACAAGGTCGACGTGCGCATCGTGGCGGCCACCAACGAGGACCTGAAACAGGCCGTGGAGAAAGGGAAGTTCAGGGCGGACCTGTACTACCGCCTGAACGTTTATCCCGTCCACATCCCGCCCCTGCGCGAGCGCATCGAGGACATCCCGCTGCTGACGGAACACTTCGTCGGCAAGTACAACACGATGTATGGCAAGCGCATTCTGGGCGTCTCCGACAAGGCCATGCAGGCACTGATGCACTACCGGTGGCCGGGCAACATCCGCGAGCTGGAGAACATGATCGAGCGCGGCGTGATCCTCACCGACAGTGGCCAGATGATCGACATCCACACGCTGTTCCCTACGCTGGCCGAAGCCGGCGGCATGATGGCCATCGCGCCATCCGGCCGCCTGCACACGCCGCCCGCGCCCGATGCGCCGTCCGCACCGGACACGCTGTGCGAGCAGCTGCTCAATGAAGACTTCAGGCTGGACCAGTTCGAGGCGCGCCTGATCCACACCGCCATGGCCAGGGCCGACGGCAACGTCACGCAGGCGGCGCGCCTGCTCGGCATCACGCGGCCGCAGCTTGCCTATCGGCTGGACAAGCTGAAAGGCGTCAAGTAGTTTCCCTTCTGCCCCGCCTGCGCATTTGCTGAAACCATCGCGCAGGGCTTCATCAAATCGTGAGTTCCGCGCGCCGCGCCACGCCGGCGCCGGCGCACGTTCCCTTTAAATTCAATCACTTAACCTCCTGGCATAGCGGTTGCTATAGCTCCTGTGCAGCACCCGACAACAGGAGGAGACATGATCCACAACCCCGAACCGTCCGGCCGCTTCGTGCGCGTGACGTCGCGCGACGAAGGCTGGGTGCGATTCGAATTCTCGATCGGCGATCCGGACTTGTGCGTGGAACTGACGATGCGTCCCGTGCAGTACGAAGCGTTCCGCCGCCGCGAGCGCGCCCTCGTGCTGCCGGACCTGCCGTCCGCGCAACTCGACCACCAGCGACGCCACTGGCACGACAGCGTGCCCGGCGCGCATCCCCACGATTAAAACGACCAGGAGACCCATCATGCAAATCGACATACGGACCGACAGCGTCAAGCCCGTGCGCCAGACGTTCGCCAACATCGCGCGCCGCCTCGGCGCCGACAAGCCGGCCACGCGCTACCAGGAAGCGATGTACGACCTGCAGCCGGACGCCAACTTTCACTACCGTCCGCTGTGGCAGCCCGACTACGAGCTGTACGACCGGCGCCGCACGGCCGTTGTGATGGCCGACTGGTATGCGCTCAAGGATCCGCGCCAGTTTTATTACGGCACTTGGGTCAACACCCGTGCGCGCCAGCAGGACTCGATGGAAAAGAACCTCGAATTCATCGAACAGCGCGCGCTGTTGGCCGCCCTGCCCGGGCCGGTGAAGGAAATGCTGGTCAACACCCTCGTCGTCCTGCGCCATACCGAGTGGGCAGCCAACATGAACAATGCCTACGTCACCGCGTACGGCTATGGCGCCGCCATCACGGAAGCGACGATGTTCCACACGATGGACCGCCTGGCGTTGGCCCAGTACCTGACCCGCGTCGGCCTGCTCATCGGCGGCAAGCCGGCGGTGGACGCGGCCCGTGAAGCCTGGCTGCGCGACGCCGCCTGGCAACCGGTGCGCCACGCCGTGGAAGACCTGCTCGTGTGCCGCGACTGGTTCGAGAACTTCGTCGCGCAGAACCTCGTGTTCGACGCCCTCGTCTACCCGCTGTTCTACCAGAAGCTGGACGCGCAGCTGGCCCTCGAGCACGGCCCCGTGTATTCGCTCGCGACCGACTTCATGCGGGCATGGCATGCGGAGACGGCGCGCTGGGTCGATGCCGTCGTCAAGGTCGTCGTCCAGGAAAGCGCGGCCAATGCCGCCACGGCGTCCCGGTTCGCCTACAGCTGGATCGACCGCTTTGAGCCGGCACTCGCCCCGGTGGCGCAGCGCCTGTTCGGCCCGGACGGCGGCGATGTCCTCGCGGCCGTGGCGGCGCCGCTGGAAAAACGCCTATCCGGCCTCGGCCTGTCCCGCGCGGGAGCCGCATCGTGAGCGACCAACTCGTCTTCATCGCACTGCAAGCCAACGACGAGATGCGTCCCGTGATCGACGCCATCGAGGCCGACAACCCGCACGCCACCGTGTACCGCTACCCGGCGATGGTGAAGATCGACGCGCCCGGCCGCCTGGAGATCAACCGCGCCACCGTCGAGGACCTCATCGGCCGCAGCTGGGACCCGCAAGAGCTGCAACTCGGCCTGATCTCATTGGCCGGCAACATCGACGAGACCGAAGACCGGTTCGTGCTCGCCTGGCGCTGACACACCACAACAAGGAGACACCATGAACACTGCAACCCCGCAGGCACCGAACCAGGCCGCCACGCCGAAGATGTCGATCAAGGACAAGTACGCCCTGCTCACGCGCGACCTGGGCTGGGAAACCACCTACCAGCCGATGGACGCCGTCTTCCCGCACGATAAGTTCGAAGGCATCGTCATCCACGACTGGAACGGCTGGGAAGACCCGTTCCGGATGACGATGGACGCGTATTGGAAATTCCAGTCCGAAAAAGAGCGCAAGCTGTACGCCATCATCGACGCCTTCCAGCAGAACAACGGCCAGCTCAACGTCACGGACGCGCGCTACGTGAACGCCCTGAAACTGTTCCTGACCGGCGTGTCACCGCTGGAATACGCGGCCCACCGCGGCTTCGCGATGGCCGGCCGCAACCTGCGCGGCGCCGGCGCGCGCGTGGCCTGCCAGATGCAGTCCGTCGACGAACTGCGCCACTGCCAGACGCAGATCCACACGATCAGCCAGTACAACCGCTTCTTCAGCGGCTTCTCCGACTGGAGCCACATGCACGACCGCCTGTGGTACCTGTCGGTGCCCAAGTCGTACTTCGAGGATGCGATGACGGCCGGCCCGTTCGAATTCATCACCGCCATCTCGTTCTCGTTCGAGTACGTGCTGACCAATCTGCTGTTCATGCCGTTCATGTCCGGCGCCGCGTTCAACGGCGACATGGCCACGGTCACCTTCGGGTTCTCCGCCCAGTCCGACGAATCGCGCCACATGACCCTCGGACTCGAGGTCGTGAAATTCATGCTGGAGCAGGACCCGGCCAACCTGCCGATCATCCAGAAATGGGTCGACAAATGGTTCTGGCGCGGCTACCGCCTGCTCACGCTCGTCGCCATGATGATGGACTACATGTTGCCCAAACGCGTGATGAGCTGGAAGGAAGCCTGGGAGATGTATTTCGAGCAGAACGGCGGCGCCCTGTTCGCCGACCTGGCCCGCTATGGCGTGCGGATGCCGAAATACCACGAGCAGGCCGCCAAGGAAAAGGACCACCTGTCGCACATCGCCTGGTCGATCTTCTACAACTTCAACCATGCCTCGGCCATCCACACCTGGGTGCCGGCGGAAAGCGAACTGGATTGGCTGAAGGCGCAGTACCCGGACACCTTCGAGCAATACCACCTGCCGCGCCTGCGCTACTGGCAGGAACAGCACAAGGCCGGCAAGCGCTGGACCAATCCGGGTCTGCCGATGCTGTGCCAGGTCTGCCAGATCCCGATGGCCTTCCCCGAGCCGGACGACCCCACGCAGATCTGCTACCGCGAAGTGAAGCACGGCGACGACACATACCACTTTTGCTCGGACGGCTGCTGCGACATTTTCAAGGGCGAGCCGGAAAAATACGTGCAGGCATGGATGCCCGTGCACCAGATCTTCCAGGGCAACTGCGGCGGTGTCACCCTGCCGGAAGTGCTCGACTGGTATCACCTGAAACCCGAGGCCCAGGGCGACTACGCCGACTCGGCCGACCGCGCCAACTGGGAGCGCTGGACCAACAACAACCAAGGCGCCGCCTGAGCGGCGCAAGGAGACAAACATGCCCGTCATCGCATTGGCACCCGGCTACCGCGGCGAAGTCCGCGACCGGGTGGAGAACTTCCACGGCAACCAGCTCGTGTATTTCGGCTGGGACCGTCACATGCTGTTCTGCAGCCCGTTCACGCTACCGCTGCCGCCCGAGATGCCGTTCAGGGCGCTCGTGAGCGACGTTCTGGCGCCCCTGCTGGCCGCGCATCCGGAAGGCGCGTCCATCGACCGGAGCGCGGCCACGTGGCTGCGGGCCGGCGCGCCGTTCGTACCCGACCTCGACGCGAGTCTCGCGGCGAACGGCCTGCACCACAAGTCCGTGCTGCGCCTGCAGACGCCGCAACTGGCGGGCCTCGGCGGCAGCGGCAACTGAACGGAGGACACCATGAACCATCAATTGACGATCGAACCACTGGGCCAGACCGTGGAGGTGGCCGAAGGCCAGACCATCCTCGACGCATGCCTGCGCGCCGGCATATGGCTCCCGCACGCCTGCGGACACGGCCTGTGCGGCACGTGCAAGGTGCAGGCCAGCGGCGGCGAACTGGAACACGGCGAGGCCTCGCCGTTCGCGCTGATGGACTTCGAGCGCGACGAAGGCAAATGCCTGGCCTGCTGCGCGACCGTGCAGTCGGACATCACGATCGAAGCCGACATCGACCCGGACCCGGATGCGCAATGCCTGCCGCTGATGGATTACCAGGCGCGCGTGACACGCATCGAGACGCTCACGCCGACCATCAAGGGCATATTCCTCGAGATCGAGCACGGCGACATCCTGCGCTTCCAGCCAGGCCAGTACGTGAACGTGTGGCTCGCGGGCGAAGCGGCACCGCGCGCATTCTCCATCGCCTCCGCGCCCTCGGCGCGCGAGGTCGAGCTGAACGTACGGCTGGTCCCGGGCGGGAAAGGTACCTCCTATGTCCACGACGGCCTGCGCGTCGGCGAACAGGTCATGCTGTCCGGACCGCTGGGCCGCTTCTTCGTGCGCAAGAGCGATCCGCGCCCGCTGCTGTTCATCGCCGGCGGCTCGGGCCTGTCCAGCCCGCGCTCGATGGTGCTGGACCTGCTCGAATCCGGCGACACCCGTCCGATCAGGCTGATCCAGGGCGCACGCACGCTCGACGAACTGTACTACCGCACCGAGTTCGAGGAGCTGACGGCGCGCCATGCGAACTTCGAATACCTGCCGGTGCTGTCCAGCGAGCCGCAAGACTCGCCCTGGACGGGGGAGCGCGGCTACGTGCACGAACTGGCCGTGCGCCGGTTCGATCAGGATTTCCGCGGCTGGCGCGCCTACCTGTGCGGGCCGCCGCCGATGATCGAGGCAAGCATCGCCGCCCTGATGCAGGGTCGCCTGTTCGAGAAGGATATCTTCACCGAGAAGTTCCTGTCGGCGGCCGACGCCGGCCAGGCCACGCGCAGCCCACTGTTCCGTTCCTTGTGAGGTTGCCATGACCAGCAACGAACACCAATATCTGAGGAGACAACATGCTGTTCAAGGTATCCATGACGGTCCGTCTGCCGCACGACATGCCGCAGGCGCGGGCCGACGAACTGACAGCGGTCGAACGGGCCGTCGCGCAGGAACTGCAGCGCAGCGGCAAGTGGCGCCACCTGTGGCGCGTGGCGGGCCGCTACGCGAACGTCAGCATCTTCGACGTCTCCGGCGCGGACGAACTGCACGCCCTGCTGACCGCCCTTCCCCTTTTCCCCTACATGGACGTGGACGTGGAGGCCCTGTGCCGGCACCCGTCGTCCATCCATGACGACGATCGTTGAACACCTATTATCAACAAGGAGACAGACATGGATAAGCAAGCCATCGCAGCACTGCTGGACAAGATCGAAAGCACCGAGACGGCGAGCGGCAACCCGCGTGTGCAGGCCGTCGTCAACCGCATCGTGCGCGACCTGTTCGGGACGATCGAGGAGATGGACGTCCAGCCGGACGAATTCTGGAGCGCGGTCGGCTACCTGACCGAGGCGGGCCGCAACGGCGAATGGGGGCTGATCGCGGCCGGCCTCGGCTTCGAGCACTTCCTCAACCTGCGCCTGGACGAGGCCGAGGCACGCGCCGGCGTCACGGGAGGCACGCCGCGCACGATCGAGGGCCCCCTGTACGTGGCGGGCGCTCCCGAATCCCTGGGCAGCGCGCGCCTGGACCAGGACGAGCAGCCCGGCGAGGTGCTGTTCATGCAGGGCCAGGTGCGTGGCGCCGACGGCCAGCCACTGGCCGGCGCACTGGTCGAAGTGTGGCACGCTAACCACCTGGGCGGCTACTCGTTCTTCGATCCCACCCAGAGCCCGTACAACCTGCGCCGCTCCATCCGCACGGACGCGGACGGCCGCTACCGCTTCCGCAGCAAGGTGCCGGTCGGCTACAGCGTGCCGCCGGGCGGGTCGACCGACAAGCTCTTGACACTGCTGGGTCGCCACGGCACCCGCCCCGCGCACATCCACTTCTTCGTGACCGCGCCGGGCCACCGCAAGCTGACCACGCAGATCAACATCGACGGCGACCCGTACCTGTGGGACGACTTCGCCTTCGCCACCCGCGAAGGCCTCGTACCGGCGATGACGAAAGTGGAAGACCCGGCCGCGCTGCGCGCGCAGGAAGTCGACACGCCCTATTATTCGATCGACTTCGATTTCGACCTGCACGCGGCACGCGCCGGCCTGCCGGCCGACCATATCGAGCGCGCCCGCTTCGAAGCCTGAGCGGAGCGACCGATGCGACTACCGGATCCCGGCGCGCGCCAGCTCGCCTACACGCTGGAAGGCCCGGAGGCGCACCGGTCGTGATGTTCTCGAACTCCCTCGGGACCAACATGTCGTCGCGGCAGGGGCAGGCCGACGCGCTGTCCCGGCACATGCGCGTGCTGCGCCATGACACGCGCGGCCACGGGATGTGCGGCCTCGCGCAGGAGCAGTCACCGGGACCACGCTCGCCCAGTTGGGCAGCGATGCGCTGCGCCTGCTCGATGCACTGGAGATCGACACCGTCGACTTCTGCGGCATCTCGATGGGCGGGCTGACTGGCCTGTGGCTGGCCGTCCACGCCGGCCATCGGCTGCGCCGCCAGGTGGTCGCCAACAGCGCGGCGCGCATCGGCACGACCGAAGGACGGACGTCCCGCGCCGAGCAGGTGCTGGCGCACGGCAATAAATAAAGACCTGATCACACGACCGGACTAAGCGCAACCCGCCTTACATCGTGAGGGCAGTGTGTGGTGGAATCCGCTTGGGCCGCGCCTCAACTTGAAATTGTTGGACGAGTTCGCTCAGATGACGAGCCTGGTCATTCATGCTTTGTGCTGCGGTCGCGGACTCTTCGACAAGAGTGGCATTCTTTTGGGTCACGGTGTCCATGTCGGCGACGACCCGGTGTACCTGTGCAAGGCCAACGGTTTGCTCGGCGCCGGCGATCGCGATCTCGCCGATGATGGTCGATACCTGTACTACGCTTGTTACCACCTCGGCCATCGTTTGCGCTGCCGAATTGACCAGGTGCGTCCCCGACTCTACACGCTCGACCGAACTTGAGATCAGCGCTTTGATCTCTTTCGCTGCCTGGCTGCTACGTTGTGCCAGATTGCGTACCTCAGATGCGACCACCGCAAAACCGCGCCCTTGCTCGCCCGCGCGTGCGGCTTCTACGGCAGCGTTCAAAGCAAGGATATTGGTCTGGAAAGCAATGCCATCGATGACGCCGATAATGTCGACGATCTTGCGCGCGGACTCATGGATTGCATTCATCGTCTCGGTTACGTTGGCGACTACGCTGCCACCCCTGCGAGCAATATCCGAGGCACTACGGGCCAGCTGGTCCGCCTGCTGTGCGTGTTCCGCGTTCCTGCTGACGGTTGAAGCCAGCTCTTCCATCGAGGCAGCGGCCTCTTCCAGGGCGCTGGCTTGCTGTTCGGTGCGGGTCGACAGATCAGCGTTACCGGACGCCACCTCACCTGATACGGCCGTAATCGAATCTGTTCCCCCGCGCACCTGTTGAACGATCTCGGCCAGGCGCGTGCGCATCGACTCCATGGCATACAGCAGGCTGGAGGTATCGCCATGTGCGAGGGGAATCTCAACCGTCAGATTACCGCGTGCGACCTCGTGCGCTACCGCTACGGCGACGGTCGGCTCGCCGCCGAGCTGCCGCGTGATCGAACGACTGATGACAAAGGCCAGGCCGATGCTCGCAAGCGCAGCGGCAGCGCCGATCACGATAGTGACGGTAATCGAGTTCGTGTTCTGCTCATGCAGGTCGCGCGCGGTGGCATCGATCAGCTCGTGCTGGCGAACCAAGACCTTGTTCGCTGCCTCGATGTAGTTATCCGCGCTGCGTTTGAATTCGCTGTCGAAGAACCGATGCGCAGCATTGACGTCCGTCTTCCGCAGCTCAAGCGCTTGTCGGCGTGCTGCCTGGTAGGTGCCCCGAATCTGCGCGGCCTGTTCAAAAAGCGCTTTCGCTTGTGGGTCTGCCAATCTGACGTTTAGCTCTTCGACGATTTTGGTGGCGCGACTCGACGCCTCCGCCATCTCGGTAAGGAATTGCTTTTCCATTGCCGGATCGTCCGTTTTCCCCGCGGCGATTGAGCGAGGAACATTGACCTCAATGATGTTCTTCCATTCAGCGATCAAGCGCTCATTGTGAAGCTTGTCATTCAGTACGTAATCGGTCGTGTGCGTGGACGCTCGCATGCGTACGGTGCTGAATATCGCGAGGAAGAGGAGCAGAGCGAAAACAAGCGAAAAGCCAACTACTTGAACCGCCCCGGGAATAGTGGAGGCTGGTTGGTTTAAGTTAATGCGGTTTCATCGGCAGCGATCTTGAGCTACCGATAGTAGTTTGCCTCAGCTTCCGCGGGCGGGATATAGCCGATTGGTTCCATCAACCGGTGGTGGTTGAACCAGGCCACCCATTCCAAGGTTGCCAGCTCGACAGATTCCCGAGTTTTCCAGGTTCGGCGGTGAATCAATTCCGTCTTGTACAAGCCGTTGATCGTCTCAGCCAGTGCGTTGTCGTAGCTGTCTCCCCGATTGCCGACCGACGGTTCGATACCTGCTTCGGCCAGGCGTTCGCTGTAGCGAATGCTGAGATATTGCGAGCCCCTATCGGAATGATGGATTAAAGTTCCATTTTCACCGGGCTGGCGAGCATACAATGCCTGTTCAAGCGCATCCAGAACGAAATCAGTGGTCATCGACGAACTGACCCGCCAGCCGACAATGCGCCGGGCGAAAACGTCCACCACGAAGGCTACGTACAGCCAGCCCTGCCACGTCGAAACGTATGTAAAGTCCGACACCCACAGCTGATTTGGACGGTCAGCCCTAAACTGCCGATTCACCCGATCCAGCGGACGTGGGGCGGCAGAATCGGGAATCGTTGTCCGGACTCGCTTGCCGCGCACAGCACCTTGCAAACCCAGCCGCTTCATCAAGCGCTCGACCGTGCAGCGAGCGATGGCGATGCGTTCCCGGTTCATCTGCTTCCAGACCTTGTCGGCTCCGTAGACCTTCATGTTGGCCTGCCAGACCCGGCTGATTTCCGGACACAGAATCTCATCGCGCTTCGCCCGCGCGCATCGCTTCGACGAATCACGAAGCTGTGCCGCATGGCGCCGATAACCCGACGGGGCAATCCGCAAGACCTTGCAGATCGGCTCGACCCCGAAGGTGTCGCGATGCTGATCGATAAAGGCCTTCAGGACTTCAAACGGCGGTCGAGCTCCGCCTGGGCGAAAAACGCGCTTGCCAGCTTCAGGATTTCGTTCGCCCGCCGCAGCTCTTTGTTCTCGCGCTCCAGGGCTTTGAGTCGCTCACGCTCCTCTGTTGTCACTCCTGCGCGCTCTCCCTGGTCAATCTGGTCGCGCTTGACCCATTCATGCAGCGTTTGTGGCGTGCAGCCGATCATCCCTGCAATTGACTCGACCGCCGCCCACAGCGAAGGATGCTCATTACGCTGCTCCCGTACCAGACGGACTGCGCGCTCCCGGACTTCCGGCGAAAATTTGCTTGGCTTCTTGTTCATAGCTCCATTCTCTCAAGAGTTGGAGCCTCCATCAAATCCGGGGCGGTTCAACTAGTCGGGTACGGACGGTCTGAGTCGAGAGCATGATACGCCTAAGCTATTGACGTTAAATAAAAAATGCAGATTAGCAGGCTACCGTTCTTCGTTTCCGGAAGTCAATATATCCAGAGCATTTTTTACCGAATTTGACGTTTTGACTATGCACCATGTCAAAGTCCGTTGTAAGGACGCGTCGTGAGCACTGCTGGAACGATATCCGCAAGTCGTATGACGCCTCGGATGAGCACGCTGAGCAAAACAGTCCACTGAGAGGTAGGCGTTGAGGGCCGGCAAATCTATCGCGGTCCAGTTCATCCGCAACCACGCGCAGTTCCCGGACGATCGAGTCGGCGACCACCCGGTCGATCGGCGGGAAGTGTGCTTCTTGCCTATGCGAGGCGCAGTAGCGTGGCTTGCGTGACGCCGGGTCAACAAGCGTGGTCCCTCGCATCAGGTGCGTCGCCGGCACGCCATCCCTTCCAGCACTGCCTACGTGAACGAGGTCGGATAAGTCGTTCACGTAGGCCGGGGCGAGCGCGTTAGAACATATGCATGATGCCGGTGGCCATGCCGCTTTGACGGGTCTGGTTGAGCTTGGTAGTGCCGCCCGTGGCGAAGCCGCCAGAGAGCTTTGTACGATCCGCTTCCGCGTACAGGGTTGTACGCTTCGACAGCCCGTATGTGACGCCGACCATGTACAGGTTCTTGCGCGCGTCGCCAACCGCCGCCGCCGAGGTGGCTTTGGTGTTATACGCTTCGTTTCTGTACCAAGCCGCAGTAAAGTCGAAACGCTCTGTCAACTGGCAGTCGACGCCGAACCAATCCCACACCGAGGTAGTCGGGCGCGAGCTGGTTGTTTGCGCTTGCTTGACGTGGCCGACTGCAAGCGTCAGCGCGCCGAAGTCATACGAGGCGCCATACGCGTAGTGGGTGTAGTCGCGGTAATCCGGAGAAGCGGTCGTACCGGCATTTTGCTTTGCGGTCGAGTACGAGCCACCGGCCTTGAGTCCATGTCCAGCGTAACTCAGTCCGACAGCTTCTGTTGTGCCATAGTCGCCGTGACCTGCCACTTCCCCAAGTGCGTGTTCTGCACGCGAAGTCCAATTGCCGAAGCGGCCCGTGTACTGGACGTCGTTATCTTTACGGATGCCATTCGTGGCAGCCAGCACGTAAGTAATGCTCGGATAACGGAATTTGAATGGATCGAACGCGAGGATCGTGCGGTAGGCGACTGTGTAATTGCGCCCAACGTCGAGTGCACCCCAGTCGCCCGACATGCCGACATGCGCTTCACGCTGAAAGATTACGTTATTCGTGTTGTTGAGAGCGCCTGTGCCGGAATTGAAACCCATCTCGAGCACGAAATTGACCGCATTATTCCCGCCAATGCGCTCGCCACCTCGAAAGCCCAGGCGATTCGATCGGAAGGTCCCGTTTGAACTGATGGTCGTATCGCTGTCGCCAGCCGCGTCGATGTTGGTCTCGTGGCGCAAGCCTCCATCGATCGATCCGTAGATGGTGACGGCTGCATTACCGGCCGCTGCTGCCCCGGCGCGGGGCGCATCGGTCTGTCCCTCTTCGGACCGGGCTTGGACTTGAAGGGATAAGGCGGCAAGTACAGCCGCGATAGGGAATTGCATGCTTGTCTCCTGCGATGTTGTTATGCGCTGCGGGATTCATTTGATGTCGGTACGTTGGGCGCTGCGGGGTGCGACGCGCGAAAAGAGCGGCATGGGACGGTAGCCTGCTTCGAAGTGGCAGCCGCCACTAAAATGGGAAGCTTCCGAGGCACATGCGCTGGCGACGTCGGTTACATCTGGACGCTTGCCGGTGTCGATCCACTTCATGAGGCTATCGAACACACCCGCGTATTCGGCATCGGCCAGCTTGCTGTGCTCGTGCTCGCGCGTGAACGTCTGCAGCAGCTGTCCCTGTCGACCCGCTGCTGTGACCCTGGCACGGTATTCGGTCTCATATTCGACAAGTGCTGTCGGATCGTCGATCGCATGCATGCTGATCACAGGTACGTCGATCTTGCCGCTCAGGTCCGATTCCTGTGCCAGGCGCGCTACCGCTGCCGGATCGGCATCGAAGCGCTGAACATCCCTGTTTAGCGCGGCGTCATCATCCGAGCCGCGGTAGACAACGTGACGGTTGTCGAATGGATTGCCGCCCACAAGCTTGACCAGGTCGCGAAACGTGAACGTGGCCCAGTTCAGGTGGGATTGCAGGGAACGCTCCGGGACGGCGATCACGGCCAGGATGTTCGCCAGCTTGCGCTTCTGCGCAGGACTACGTTCTGTCTCCGACAGGTTCAGTCCAAGACACTCGTTGGTACGCGCCTCGAGATCCTTGGACGTCATGGTGGAATCTCCAGGCAGCCCCATCCACAGAGGGTATTGCGGTTCATCGCGGCGCGGATGGTTCTTGCAGTAATACTGGTAGACGGCGCGTAAATCGGCTCGATGTAGGTAGTTCAGCGTGCCGCCGGCGAGCATGCCGCTGGTCAGAATGACGCCGTCATAGTTGCGGCGGCCATCCGGCGCGGTCTGATAGAGCTCGATCGCTTTCGCCGCCACGTTCCCACCCCAGGATTGACCATGCAGGATGACCCGCGCGGGCTCGCCAAAGCGCTGTATGAACAGCTTGCGCAGGTTGTCGGTATCTTCGGCCGCCATCAAGACCCCATAGCCGGGCCGGCGATACGCCGAGCCTGCCCAGGCATACCCCTGCTTGACCGTGACCGCGAAGCGCTCCAGATCTTCCACGTTGTTGTCGTTGGTCGCATGCGACATGCGCGGTCCCCCATGCGCATGTATGACCAGGGCGTGGTTCCAACGCTCGGGGATGGCGATCCAGTAGTTGGCGTCGTTCGCATCGGCACCGCGGTAACAGCGCGCCACTCCCTGCAGCACGGTCGGGCAGCTGGTTTGGGTCTGCGCCCACGCGGGCAACATGACCAAGGCCAGTGCCACGCCAGCTGTACAACGAGATAGCAGCATATTGTCTCCAAGTTGTTGTTAGTAATTTGCGACAGATGCTACCGGGCTCATTCTTCAATGTAAAATATCTTGGAAGACGTTAGTCAATACTTAAAAAATATGGAGTGTCCGTGGAGCTAAGACACCTTCGCTATTTCGTCGTGGTGGCCGAAGAAGGCCATTTCACGCGGGTCGCCGAACGGCTCGGCATGCAGCAGCCGCCGCTTAGCCAGCAGATCCGGGCACTTGAACAGATGTTGGGTTTCGATCTGTTTCGCCGCCATCCGAAGGGCGCGGCATTGACCGCTGGCGGCGAAGCCTTCCTGCAGGAGGCGCGTACGATTCTCGAAAACGTCGATGCGGCAGTCGCGAGAGCGGGCCGCGCCCACAGTGGATCCGTCGGCAGCCTGTCTGTCGGCTTTACCAGTTCGGCCGCAGCCCACCCGTTCATCCCTCAGGTCATGCGTGCCTATCGCGAAGCGTGGCCGGAAGTCATGCTCGAATTTCGAGAAGGGAATGCGGCCGAGTTGACCGAGGCGCTCGTCAAGGAGCAGCTGGACGTGGCATTTCTTCGGCGCCCTGTGAACATGCCGGATGAGCTCGCGTTTGAATGTCTGCTCGAAGAAGAGCTATTGCTCGTGCTGCCCGTCGGGCATCCAACCTTACCGCGGAAGTCCGGGCGCCGGCGGCCAGCGGTGCCATTGTCGGCCTTGTGTGATGAACGCTTTATCCTCGTGCGCCGTAGTGGTGCTCCCGGCATGTACGCGAACTTGGTCGAAGCGTGTGTACAAGCTGGCTTCGTCCCGAATATCGCGATTGAAGTCGAGCGCATGCTTACCAATATCAGCCTCGTGGCGGCGGGAGCCGGGGTCTCTGCCGTGCCCGCGTCGATGCAGGGTTTCCACAGCGAGAACGTTGTGTATTGCTCGATCAAGGACGCGCCGGCGACGCTCGCTGCGCCGTTGACATTGGCGTTTCGCGAAGCGGTGCAGCAGCCGACGCTGATGCACTTTATCGATCTGGCGCGCAAGACAGCGGCTTGAGGGACTGCCATGCGAGCGCACCGCCGCACCCTCTTGCTGCCCCTGGTTTTGCCTGTTGGGGCTGGCCTCGTATTGGGCCTCGTTTCGCCCTCGCTGGCGTTGCAGATGCAACCACTGAGCGACGCATTCATCCGTTTGCTTGGCTGGCTGACGTACCCGCTCATCTTCTGCATGCTCGCTGTGAGCGCCGCTGCCTTAGGCCGAGACCGTGAACTGGGCCGCATCGGTGCTTATGCGATCACGTATTTCGCGGTCATGTCCGTGCTGGCCATGCTGGTTGGACTGGGACTAGGCTGGGCACTCGAACCCGGTGTCGGGGCAACGTTTGGTTTCGATGCCGAAGCCACCGTGGCAAGTGGCAGCGCCGCGCACGCTGGCGTATTCGATTGGCTCGAACGCCTGCCCTCGCTGCAAGCCAATAACCTGTTCCTGCTCGCTGCGGCGTTGCCGGTTGGGGGCATCTTGGGACGGGTTCCAAAGTCGGGTCTGCTGGCCTTCGCGGAGAACTGCCGCGCGCGACTGTTCAATGCTGTCAAGCTTGTACTGATGCTCGCACCACTTGCCGCGTTCGGCGCCATGGCCAGTGCGGTCGGACGCTATGGACTGGGGTCGCTCTGGCCCTTATTCAAGTTCATTGCGGCTATCAATTTCGCCAGCATGGTGTTCGTCCTTATCGTGTTTGGCGGTGCGGCTCGCCTCGTGGGGCTGCCCTTGCTGCGCTTTCTCGCGCACGTGAGAGCAGTGCTCTACCTCGTCTTTTTCACGAGCTCGTCGCTGGCAGGGCTCGCCCCGCTGAGTGAAAAGCTCGAAGATCTTGGTTGTCCGCGGGCCGTGACCGATATCGTGCTGCCCTTTTCGTATTCGCTCAATTTAGCCGGCACCTACCTTTATATTGCCCTGGCCCTGGTCTTCCTGATGCAGGCAGCCCAAGTGCAGCCAGGTTGGCACGAGCTCATGCTCATGCTTGGCTTGGCCTTTGTCAGTAGCAAAGGAGCGGTCGGCGTGGCCGGATCAGGGATAGCCACGCTGGCGACGACCGTGGCGTTGTTGCGTGTCGTGCCGCCAGAAATGGTGACGATTCTGTTCGCGATCGATCGCACGATGAAATGCCGCCTTCTGACCAACGTGATCGGCCATGGGGTGGCTTGTGTCGTCGTCGCGGCTTGGGAGGGCAGCCTCGATCGCCTGGCCATGAGCGACGAGATATCCAAAAAGTATTGACTTCAGCAGTTCCAGATATTTTACGGGCAAGGTCGGTGTTTCTATGATGAGCGAACAATCACAACATCATACGGAGACACGATGAGGCATCGCCTGACCTTGCTGGCACTGTGCGCGGGATTTTTGGAGCGCAGCGGCGTCCGCCGATCCGATCTCGATTCTATTTGTCGGCAATCGCTATACCTTCGGCAGCGTCGATGCGCCGTAAACGACAGTGACCGATCCCGTCACTGGTGCGGTGAGTTTCACGAGCACGCCTGCGACCTCGTATTATCCGAGCCTGGAGGCAATGACGGCAGATCTCAAGATCCCCTGCGCCAACGCGGCTGCAATCGCGGGCAGCGATGGCACGGGAGGCATTAAGGGGATTGCCCCAGTTGGCGGATCGTTCTTGCGGGCGGTCGAGGAAGGCGTGGCAACGCGCGATATGTACGCCGCAACCGCCGGCACGGATGGATTGATGGATCTCTGGTTCGACGACGGTACGCGCACGCAGGGAGTCATCATCTCCTGCTCGAAGTGCCGCCCTTGAACCGGTCAGTCTGGCTCAGACGGTTACGCATGCCGGGCAAAGGCCGTCATTCTAGCCCGGCCGCAGGTTTGCACCACATCCGCCCTCGGCATGACGAGGCCGACGACAGCAGGCTGATGGTTGAATAAACCATAGTGTCCGCCTCGACAGTCAGTACGTCAGTTGCGTGCTGAAGACCACGTACGCTTGCACGACGGCGCGGCTTCAAGCGCGCCGTCCGGGCCCCACGATAGCCGTACCGGATTTTCAGCCGAGCGAAATAAAGTCGTGCGCGCCGATCTGCGATGCGTTGACACCGACCAGAACAGCGAGCGTGCTGCCGTTCGTGAGCGACACCACGGTGTCGTGAGAATGGGCTCCCGTTCCTTGTGCAATCTTGACGCTGCTGAAGTTCAAACCGCCGGCCAAGCCGATGAAGTCCGCGCCGTGCTGGTAGTTGGTGATCTCGGTCGCGCCATCGACCGTCTTGCTTGCGTAAGTCGACTGGAACGCGAAGACGTCACTCAGATCGTTGCCATGGACCAGGGCTTGTGCCCGGCAATCGACCAGGTGGCTTCCGTGCGGAATGCTGTTCAGGTTCTGCAGTGTGTTGAGGCCGACAATCGTAGGCGGAGTCACGAAGTTCGGTACGGCCGCCGAAGCCGCGGGCACGCTCGCGACGTGCGCGGTAGCCGCCGCTGCCGAGTCAGCGCCGAGCTGAATAAAATCCTTGGCGTTGATCTGCGCTGCGTTGACATTCAGCAGCACGGCGAGCGTGCTGCCGTTCGTGAGCGAAATCACGGTGTCGTGGACGTGGGCGCCGATACCTTGGGCTACCTTCAGGCCGCTGAAATTCAAGCCGCCGGCCAAGCCGATGAAGTCCGCGCCATGCTGGTAGTTGGTGATCTCGGTCGCGCCATCGACCGTCTTGCTGGTGTAAGTCGACTGGAACACGAAGACGTCACTCAGGTCGTTGCCATGGACCAGGGCTTGCGCCCGGCAATCGACCAGGTGGCTTCCGTGCGGAATGCTGTTCAAGTTCTGCAGCGTATTGATGGCGACGTCCAGCGACGGCACGGCACTTTTTACCGAGGCGGTCGGCGCCGCCGGCAACGGTGCCGCCGGCAACGGTGCCGCCGGGGGCAGGACGGTCGCCAGCGGGTCATGACCTAACTGGACAAAATTCGTCAGTTTGAGTTTCGACGCGTCGACATTGAGCAAGACCGCCAACGCCTTGCCGGTTGAGAGGGAGATAATGGTGTCGTGCGAATGTGCGCCGGTCCCTTGAGCATACTTCACATTCAAGGAAACGGCCTCATCGTCGTACAAACCGATGAAGTCCGAACCTGGTTGGAAACCCTTGATCGTAACGGCATCCACCATCGTGCTTGCGCGAGCCGAAGGTATTGCGAAAATATGGTTCGGGTCGATTCCGTAAAATTTCGCTTGAGGTTGGCTTACTCCCGAGGGAATGCCAGTCGAATTCTGAACGAACGTGGTATGTACCGGGGCGGTCGACGCCAACGTCATTGGCACAGGCGAAGGAGCGATTACGGTTGGCATTACGGTTCTCCACTAAAACGACACGAAGGCAAACGGGCGTGATTCTGAATTGTTCTCGACCCATTCGGACGATCTGGGCAGGTCCATCACGCCACCTGCCGCCGGGTTGATCTCTTGATATCAAATGTTTCACAAGAGAACTTATTGGCGCAGTGTACGTTCAATATTTCCACATGGCAAGCTTTTTCGATCGCTAAGAATAGGCTCGGCACTACGACAGTCACGGAAAATATGATGACGTTGGCGGAAATACGGCCCGCCGTCGCGCGTCGATCGGCCTCCATGTGCTCCCTGCGGGCGTTATGGAACCCGCCGTGGTCGGAAAGGGCGCCCCCGGAATATCCGGGTCTTACCGTAACGGTGCACGCGACAGGATGGCCGACAGTTCGCGCTGCCGGGGCGTCGTTGCGGTCGCGCATCATGCCGCCGGCCCAGGCGGACCGGGAGTCGCCTGCAGGTCGAACAGCGCAAGAAGCTGGCAGAGATCGCTCGACGGGGGCATCCGGTGGGATCGTCCGGCCATGCGGCATGCTGTGTGGGGGGCTTCGTCAAGTCCGCGAGCGTGCCTTGCTGCCGAAGTCCACGGAAGGCGCGATGGGAAGCTGAGTAGCCGTCCAGTGTGATGGTCGCGGGGGCCCGAACTAGCGACCGTACGACCTTACGAAAGCAGGCTTTGGCCAATGCCAGGTCGCGACGTTTGCTGAGCCATAAGTCAAACTTCCTTCCCGACGCGCCGACGACCCGGTAGAGGTAAGCCCGCTGGCCGCCTTTTTCGCTGATGACGCCGGCCTTGCGCCTCAGCGTGAGGCCACGAATTGTCGACTGAACTTGTGGAAGTCCGATGCTCGATTAGATGTGTCCACTTTGCAGGTGCCTTCAAACCGTCGTTTTGGTCTTTCCACAGCCTGGGCGCGGCCGGAGGCGCCGTAACGACTCGTTATTACAATTCATCCATGCTCGATGGTGTGTGACCAGCCGTACATACCTGCGCTCGCGCGGGCATTTATCCTACCGCTCATCCATTCGGAGCGCGTTTCGGCGAAGCGGGGCACCGCGCCCGCCTGCTGCGCTTTCGACCGACTTTGCACAAGGATGATATGGTTATTGCGCACCTGACCAGACACTGGTACGCCCGGCGGCATTTCCCGTTACCCTCTTGGGCTGCCTGCGTCGCACGCAGCCTGCGGGTGCTGCTCTTCTACCGGTTTCACCTGCGTTTATTGGCCCTGGAGATCTACCGCAATTACGTCAGCCCGGCGCATGACGACGTGTTCCACCACCTGAGCCATCGACACTATCTGATTCGTGGCCTGTCGCTGCAGCAGCGCGTGCACTGCGTTGGCGTGCACTATCGTTTCGAGCAGGCCACCTTTGATTGCACCTACAAGCGGGCCGTCTACTCAGGCGGCGGGCTGGTGGTGTGGCAGCGCGAGCTGGACGGCGCCGTGTTTTCGCTACGGCTGGAAATGGCGGCGCGCCTCTGCGCCGAGGGCGATCTGACGATCTGCGCCTACGTTGGAGACCAAGTCGTGCATCGCCTGTCGTTCAGTTGGGTCGAGGGGACATTCGTCGGCGTGGACGCGCCGATCGTCCCGTTCGTCGCGCGTAACCAGGGACGGCGCGCCGACGTCGTCGATGCCTTCGCAGCCTTCGAACGGGCCTTTCCGCAGAACTCGCCCAGCTTCTTCTGCTTTGCCGCCCTACAGGGCATAGCACTGGCACTCGGGATCGACCAGGCCGTGGCGGTCAAGTCGACTTGGCAGTGTTCGTATACCGCCGTGGACGACCGGCATTTCGCCAACGCCTACGATGGGTTCTGGCAAACCTTGGGGGGCATGCCACTGTCGCTCAAGGCCTACCGGATTGCGTTGCCCTTTTATTCCCGGCCGCTGTCGGACACACCCGCCAAGCACCGCAAGCGCGCCAGAGTGCGGCGCGAACACTGGGCTGCGATCAGCGACTCGGCCTATGCCGCGCTGGGTCGCCGTCTCGTTGCTACCGTGGCGCCGGCTCCGATGCGACGGAGCGGCAGGCCCGACCGCGACACGTAAGGGCCATGGTCGTCGTACCACCACGCATCCAACCTTGGCAGCGACTACATGCCCCTGACAATGCCCAGCACTTGCCTTCAAAGCAACAAGGGGTGTATGCTGAGTTCGTCAAACGTTCGAGCTCGGCCAGGAGTACTCATTACACATTAGCCCGTCTGCTTTTCATGCGCGCAGCTTGAGCAGCAGCTCATCCAGGCACTCGAGGGTGGAAGCCATACCCTCCTTCATGCCCATATCGATGACCTTTTGCACGTCTTCCGGCGAGTTGTAATGAACGACCGTGGTGACCAGTGTGTGTTCTTTTAGGTCCGTAAAGGTCACGTCCCAGCGCGAACGCGGCATGTCGGGATTGACGACACCGGTTTCATCGGTGAAGCCGTCCAGCGTCGCATAACCATCGATCGGACGGATGGCCAGGTAATCCACGCGGCTCCAGTATGCCTGGCCATCCGGCGTGACCATGGCGTAATGCCAGTAGCCCCCCTCCTTGAATTCCATATGTTTGGTCTTGGTGGTCAGAGGCTTGGGCGCGAACCAGCGGTCTAGCAAAGCGCTCTGCGTATGGCAATCCCAGACCAGCTGGCGTGGTCCAGCAAATTCCCGCTTCACGGTGAGTGTGCTCTTTTCTTTGTCGGCTAGAAAATCGAACTGAAGCTTAGCTGCCATTACCATCTCCTTGTAGTTGATCCAAAAGTTTGTCCAGGTTTTCGTATCGGCTACTCCAAAGCGCGCGCTGCTCCTCGAACCACCGCTCAGCCGCGGCCAGCCTGTCGCGCTCGAGTGTGCAAGTCCGCACCCGCCCGCTCTTGCTGCTACTGACCAGGCCGGCCTCTTCCAGGACCCGCATGTGCTTCATGAACGACGGCAGGGCCATGTCGAAGGGAGCCGACAACTCGCTGACGGTCGCTGGTCCAGCGCCAAGCCGATGCACCACGGCCCTGCGCGTCGGGTCCGACAAAGCGTGGAAGATGGCGTCCAGCGCAACCTTATAGTTATCCATGTGGCTAACTATATCCGTAAAAAAAATCGACCGCAACAACTCTTCGATAAAAAGACATCAGCGCTGCCAAGTGCGCTGCAGCCGGTTTCGATGTCGATCTCGCCTTCATGGCTGTCGCGGTAACGAAAGCCCATGTTCCATCCCTAACGGAAACTAGCCAGCGAAACTTGCCTTTCCGTTGCCCAGCGTCGCGTGACGTCGTTGGCTGTGTAGGTCGACAGAAGAAATGGGTGTGATGATGCAAGGCATTTCGCACACCAGACGGCCGCTGTGGAAAATCATGACTGACCGCAATGAGGTCGGATGCCGCCAGTTGTGAAAGTCCGCAATCTTTCACTCGGCCATGAAGCACATCAATGTAATGCCCATTGGCTTGCCGGTTAATAGTACCGCAGCGTTGCCGATGCTATTTTCGGAAGCGAGCTCTGACCCGCCTGCCGACGCTGCCCGATAGCCGCATCGGGGAATTGCTACCGCATCACTGGATGTCGGCCGACTATTCTTTGCCATCATGGGAAGGTCAAGTCCAAACCGAGCGTCCTGCCAAGGACGAAGGTGACGAGCCCCAGGCCCAGGAGCGATAGCACGAAGGCTGCGGCCACCTTGGCGCCCGCGCGTAGCACCGCGCGCCTCTCCGTCCCCCTGTCCTTCTCTTTCTTCCCTTGATCGTAATGCCACTTGATGGCGAAGAACATGCCTATGCCTAACACGAGAAACTTGAACGTAACGAAAACTATAGGAATCCAATCCATGATTTTGATTTTTCCAGGCTATTACTTGACACGGTCTATCGTGAGGCGCACTACCGCAAAACGCTGCTTCAGAAGCTTCATTTTTGTTCAAACCATCGAAGCCACGCCTGAGTATTTGCTCATTAAGACTGGTTGTTATGTTGGGATAAGGGCAGTCCATGACGAGTGATTTGCCGAATGCAGATGAGAGAGGAAAAAACGTCAGCGACTGCTCTGCAAGGGCGGTGTTGCTTCACGTCCTGAGCCATTCTACTTAAAAGCAATTTCCATACATTGAGACAAAATGTCCCAGTTGAAAACCGCACAAGATGAAAATTTTCAGTCTGGTTGCCGCGATTGGCCGTAGACTGCGGGCTACGTTTTTTGCAGACCGCGGATGCGTTGCAGGCGGGGGTGGTAGACGGATCATTGAGACCGGGTGACCGTCTACGCGATACGCGGATACATCGCGACGCGTTGCGCACGGCAACTGCCCGCTCCGAACGCGCTGCGGAGGTATTTAAAGCAGCGTCGACAGCCAACTGCCATATTTGGTGGGCAAAGGTGGCGGCCGCCAGCGGCCACGTGGCCAAGCCCGTAGCTGAACGGAGGATACACACCTTGAACCAAGGACAACAATGGCGCGGACATGGAAGAGCTATCTGAGGGAAATCGGGCCCGGCTTCATCACGGGCGTGTCCGACGACGATCCGAGCGGCATCGCCACCTACTCCCAGGCGGGCGCACAATTCGGTACCTCGTTGCTGTGGGTGGCACTGTTCTTCTTTCCGCTGATGGCCTCGGTGCAGGAGATCAGTGCACGCATGGGCCGGGTGACCGGTCACGGCCTGGTCCGGAACATTCGTACGTATTGTCCGACAGCCTGGCTGTACCTGATCGTGTTCCTGATCGTGGTCTCGAACACGATCAACATTGGCGCGGATCTCGCCGGCATGGCCGCGGCGCTCGAACTCATCATCGGGCGCGACCGGCTACACCTTTACCCTATTCTGCTCAGCCTCGGCTCGGTCGTCAGTCTAACCTGGCTGTCCTACAATACGTATTCGACCGCGCTCAAGTGGATCGGGCTGAGTATCTTCAGCTATGTGGCGGTGGCGTTCTTCGTTCACATCCCGTGGCCGCAGGTTGCACATGACGTTCTGCTGCCCCAGCTACACCTGTCACACGACTACCTGTCGATGCTGACGGCCGTGATGGGCACGACGATCAGCCCCTACCTGTTCGTCTGGCAGTCGTCGCTCGAGGTCGAGGAACAGCGCGCCACGCCCGGCGAACGGCCTGTGCGCAGCGCACCGCAGCAGGCACGCAGCCAGTTCCTCAAGGTAAGGCTCGACACATACACGGGCATGTTCGTCTCCTGTCTGGTGATGTTTTTCATCATCCTGTCCACGGCCATGACACTGAACAACCAGCACGTCACGCAGATCGAGACCGCCAGTCAAGCTGCGCGCGCGCTGGAACCGGTGGCCGGCAAGCTCGCCTTCGCGTTGTTCGCAACCGGCATCGTCGGCGCCGGGCTACTGGCGGTACCGACACTGGCCGGCTCGGTCGGGTACGCGGTCGGCGAAGCCTTCAACTGGCCAACTGGACTGGACTACAAACCTTTCCAGGCGAAGCGCTTCTACGCCATCATCGCCGTCGCGACCCTTATGGGTATGGCGATGAACCTCTTCGGCATCGATCCGATCAAGGCGCTGATTCTTAGCGCCTTCATCAATGGTGTACTTAGCGTGCCGATGCTGTGCACACTACTCCTGCTGGCCCGGAACCACAGCCTGATGGGCAAGTTCGTGGCCCCATATATGTTGGTTGCGTTCGGCTGGATCACGGCGGTCCTGATGACCGGTGCAGCGCTGGTTACGGTGGCCGGTTTCCTTTGAGTTTCCAGGCCGTTAAAGGGACACAACTGCCCGGCTATCAAGTCGATCGCGCAGGTCCGTTATTGCAATGCTGCCACAGTCCCGCCAAGCCAGTCGAGTGGTAGTGTGGGAGCTCATCGAGCGCGAACAGCTGTATGGACTCGGGGTGGGTTGGTGGATTTGACGCTGCTGGCATCAACAATGCTGACTACGGGGCCCGGCTGTGGACACTGGATCGTCGCTTAGTCCAGTTAGCAGAACGATTCCAGGTCGCCTATTTGCTGGCAAGGCATTGAGCCGTCAGAAGACGCGTTCAAGTAGTAGGCTCAACATTATCTGGTGAACGGGTGGCGATTTACTTTTCCCGACCGATCCAACCATCAGCGAAGTCTTGCGTTCCAAGTAATCAATTGCGGGAAGTGCGTAATCCCCCCGCGAAAAGAGCGCGTTCAGATGTAGGATTATTTACTTAACGATAGTTTGTTGAAAAAGCATGACGTCCTGCTGTCCAAGAGCAGGAGGGCTGCCATCATGTCCGCTCGTTCGCCCTGTCTGCCTGCATCAGGAGCATTGGAAGAATTTGCGGTGCAATTCCCCTGTTCCATACGCTCGCGCAGCGGCACGGCTTTCGCACTTTATCTGGCGGACCTGCTGATGCCGCGCGATCGATCCAAAACACTCACTGCGCTGATTGATGCCGAACCACTGGTGCATGCACAGGCGGCCGAGGTAGTGTCTGCAGTTCATTCTGTCCGAAGCGACCGTGAGGGACGCGGTTTCTTTGCGTCCTCAAGAGGCCTTAGCGCCCTGTTCGCACGCTTGCATCACATATTAGCGAAGAAATTTCGGAGCAAGCGTAAACCGCTTTTTTACCTGCTTGAGCTGTCTGGTCAGCGCTTCGTTTACACCATCGCACACGCGATGAAGCGTTAACAGCATAGCTGTCAAGCTGCGTGCGCGGTGCAATAAAACAAGACCACGCGGCTTTAATACATGGGTCGAACGAAATTCCGCGTTCGGAGTGCCGTAACCGAAGTCGATATGTGTGAATGAGAACTTAGTCAGCACATCTTGCACGGCAAGGTGAATGGCACTGGTGCCGGCGGACAGGTGCAGATAATCGGGATTGGTGGAGATCTTATGGATGTGCCAGACGGATGCCGAACGGGAGCCGTACACAACAGCTATATTTTCCTCGCCGCAGCGAATTACATAAGACAGCAAGAGTCCATAGCGTGCCAAGCCTTCCAAGCGCGCCTGTTCACCATCCCGGTCCATGTTTTTGGCCGAGTCAATTGCGACAACTGCATCAAGCATTTTCGTAACCTGCTCCGGATACTCGATGCACAGTACCTGCAACGGACCGGCGGCTTGAGTCAGCAAACGGACCTGACGCGATAGATTGTAGCGTTTCTTTGAACTGAATTTCTGTAAGTATGCGTCAACGCTGTTTGGCAACGGTTGCGTGTGGCATACGCGCCAGCCGTTTAAAACATAAGCGGACACGCCTTCAATTTTTTGAAGCATCGCGCTAGCTTCCTTGGGAAAGGCCTGCATGTATAGTACGTCGCACTTCGTATAACGTTTAAGCAGCTGCTGGAGGAGCGACTTGACGACACCTTCTTGCGTGAGATCTAACAGTGGGACACTCCCAAGGATTTGACAAGCACGCAGTTTTCGCCTGAACAGAGTTATATGGCCGAAACGGAAGTTGAGATCGCAGCTAATTGTCCGAATCGGAACGCAGCCAACCACCGAGTGATCCGACTTCCGGCGAACAATGAGGAGTTCATGAGTCGTACCGGGCCCTTGCGCAGTATTGCTTAGATAGTCGAAAAATTCTGGCGACTGATACAATGTTTCCGGTCCCAAAGCCGTGGCCAGCATGCGGGACCAGATAGCCAGTATATCCGGCCGATCGTGGTAATCGGCTATAGCGCTCAGTTCGAAATGCTCGAAATAACGCCCGGCCCGCGAACGAGCAATTTCATCGGACATCAACAGTTTATTCTTGTGTAGCCTCGTGATATAAGTCATGTCTCGCTCACTGATCAGTTAATTTACGATACCGCCATTATCTCCACTCGTCTTCAAAGTAGTTACCGAGATGTGCATCCGCTATTAGGCTGCCGCGATAATTACCTAAAAGTTTGTGACTGGAAGTCGACTTGATTCTTTTTATCGCGAAAACGCAAATATTGCCTTTGTCCTCACCTCGATTGCGGCTTCCAATTTTCTCCCGAACTGATCGTACGTCAGGCCCTGAACCCGGGTCTGTTCGTTAAAGCTGCCTAGCAGCAACATGACGCGACTTCGCCAATAACTGTACGATGTCACGGTTTTGCCTGCATGCCGAAAGCGATGCAGATGATGATATGACAATGAAAGCTGTACTATAACCAACCTTTCAGAACGTTAATTATGTGAAAAAACGCACATAAGAAAGGTCAATTCAGCAAAACTGAAAATGATTTACGGGACCAATGATTTAGATGCCGGTCAAAGCTCAAGCGGGCGATTCCAATGAAGGGTCGATGCAAGTTGGCGAGTCGGCTGGGTTGGCACCTCCGCGCATGTGCAAGCTGGAGAAAATACGGGCTTGGCATGATTACCGCCAGTGCCGTGATCGCTTCGGTTGGCGATGCGAAGAATTTTACGAACGGCCGCCAGTTGGCGGCTTGGCCGGCCCGGTACCAAAGCTGCGCTCGTCCGGCGGGAAGGCGAGTTTGCAGGGGATCAGCAAGGGCGGCGACACGTACCTGCACACGCTGCTGATCCATGGCGCTCGAGCGGTCATTCGGCAACTCGAACGCAAGGCCAATGTGCAGGGTTGGCTGGGCAAATTGCTCGGTCGGCGTAACAAGAACGTGGCAGCAGTCGCACTGGCGAACAAGAATGCGCGGATCGCGTGGGCACTACGGGTACACGACAGGAATTTCCGGTCCGATTACGTCGCTGCGTAATCCGACCGGCACAGAGTAACGGCAGTACGAGGTTATCGATTCCGCCGATTGCACAGGCAATTATGCAGTGATGGCAGTCAGGTAAGACCGCGGTTGGTAAAGCCCGCTGTTAGGCTGGCACGCGGAGTGCGATAGAGCGATCGGGCACTAACCAGCACATCCCATCAGGGACCGCGACAAATTGTCGCAATCGAAGCCGAATGTACGGGTGCAATCTTTACCTTCACGCCGCCACGAATTGAGGGCTTGGCAAACCGGGGGACCATGTACGCCTAACTAAACCTATTTCTGACCCGCGGAGGCGCGCCAAGCTATAGACAATTTGCTCATCTAAGTCGGAGTAGCCCATGATTTTCGACTACCGCTTTTGCGTCGGAAATGATGGACGCTGCATATTTGCGCTGCTACAATGCGCCCGTCATTGGGGAGTAGCTACCTTTCTCTGAAAGGAGCTTGCGTCAACATCCTTGGCCAGCAGGCCATGGCGCAAGCGGCTCGTCAAGCCTTGCAAGACCTTTGACCATATTGCCCTTCCAGGCCGGACGGGGCATGTGGTCATCGGTTTTCGTCCGGCTTGGAGCTGTTGTGTCAAAAAAAATCTTCCGTACTGATTCTGCCGCCGTCGTTCCCATGGGGGCGCTATGCTAGTCCCCTTCGTGCTCCTCCTTCTTTCAGCCGCTGCAATCTATGTGTCGTGCGAATATTTCGTCAACGGCGTGGAATGGGTGGGTCATCGCTTTGGCATCTCGCAGACCGCGACCGGGACGGTGCTTGCGGCCTTTGGCACCGCACTGCCCGAGAGCGTCGTGACCTTCGTTGCCGTCGCCCTCGGGCATGATTCGGCGCACAAGGAAATCGGTGTCGGCGCCGCCCTTGGTGGTCCCCTGGTTCTCGCAACCATTGCGTATGCCGTGGTCGGCATCGCGTTCATGACTGTTCAACATACGCAAGAGCGGCGCGTCGTTTCCCGTCCAGCGGCACGACGTCTGCTGGACGACCAACGATGGTTTCTGGCCGTCTTCCTATGCAAGGTCGGCCTGGGTGTCGTCGCGTTCGCATACAAGCCGTGGCTGGGTGTGCTGTTCTTGATCGCATACGGCGTCTATGTCTGGCGCGAGATGACTGCTTCAGGTGAAATGGCGGACGCCGAGGAACTTGAGCCCCTCAAGCTTACGCCGCGTGCCGACAACCCGCGTACCGTGTGGGCAGTCGCGCAGACGGTTGGCGCACTGGCCGCGATCTTCGCTGCTTCCCAATTGTTCGTGCGCGAAATCGGCGAGGTAGGACCTCTCCTCGGATTGCCGGCGCAACTGGTCGCATTACTGCTGAGCCCGATCGCGACGGAGCTGCCGGAAACCATGAACGCCGTCATCTGGGTCCGGCAAGGAAAGTCGGACCTGGCGCTTGCCAACATCAGCGGCGCCATGATGATCCAGGCCACCATACCCAGCGCGCTGGGACTGTTTTTCACGCCATGGATGCTGGACCGGTCACTTGTATGGGCCGCGGTCGTGACGGTCGCGTCGATCGTCGGGCTGTACTGGTTCCTGAAGCACCGCCATTTGAGTGCAAGGAAGTTGGCCGTGTTCGGGGCGCTCTACATTGTGTTCGCTGCCGGCTTGCCATTCCTGATGTAATCACGGTTTGATACGGGCGGCCTGCGCCGCCTGATGTCGGCATTGGAGTCGACAACACGGTGGCCGTCACGGTCCCATCGATCGACGCTCGCGTTCAATGATAATATACCCCCTTACCCTATATTTGAAGGTGTTCATTTGTCCCACACGACAAGAGAAAAGGCAAAACTGCTTGCCCGCGTACGCCGCATACGTGGTCAGGTAGAGGCGATCGAACGTGCTCTGGCGTCTGAAGCAGGGTGTGCCGAGGTTCTGCACCTGCTGGCTGCTAGCCGGGGGGCCATGAATGGCCTGATAGCGGAAGTGATCGAGGACCATGTGCGGGAACACGTCGCTGCCAGCGACCTGACTGAGGCCGCTCGTGCCGAAGGCACAAGCGAGCTCCTCGACGTGATCCGCTCATACCTCAAGTAAGCATCGATGGCCGTCAAATCGCCCTGTGTCGAGCTATGCCAGTTCGACGGAAAGACCGGCTTCTGCACTGGCTGCCTGCGCACGCTCGCCGAAGCACGCGAGTGGAAGAAGATGACCGATCACCGCAGACACCAGATCGTCAACGAACGCGCACGACGCGAGAAAAAACTGGCCGGGCGATAGCACGGCCGGCCAAGGAAACCTCATGCAAGACCTGACACACTCCCCTATTCCTGCCCAAGGTCGTCCCGAACGAGGGAAGGAGATGAGCCGTTTCGAAGACGCTGCCTTCGGAGCGGGTCACGACCACATTTTTCTGGGCGCCGGCCACGAAAACAACGAACGCAAGACGTGGGCAGTAATTGCGCTGTGCAGTGCGATGATGCTGCTCGAAATCGTCGGCGGCAGCCTGTTCGGTTCGTTGGCGCTGGTTGCCGACGGCCTGCACATGTCCACGCACGCGGGCGCAATGCTGATTGCAGCGCTCGCGTACACCTACGCGCGCAAGCACGCGAGTGACGCGCGTTTCGTCTTCGGCACCGGCAAGCTCGGCGACTTGGCAGGTTTTACCAGCGCCATCGTGCTTGCGATGATCGCCCTCTTGATCGGCTATGAAGCCGTCACACGCTTCCTCTCGCCGGTGCCCATCCACTTCGGCGAAGCGATTCCGATCGCAGTGGTCGGCCTGCTGGTCAACATCGCGAGCGTGTGGTTGTTGAGCGGCGACCATCATGGTCATAGTCACGGGCATAGCCATGGACACAGCCACGGACACGACCATGATGATGGGCTCGACGATGAGGAAGAGGCGCAGCGAATCGCGACGTCGTCGGGAATGGTTTCTCTGTCGATCTTCGAAGATGGCGTACCGCCCGTTTTCCGCCTTACCTCCGAGTCCGCAAGCACGAAGCTGGCGGCCTCGGCACTTTCCGTCACGACGGTTCGTCCCGATGGTGCGCAACAATCCTTCACGTTCGCGGACCGGGGCCGATACCTCGAGTCGAAGGAAGAGATTCCCGAGCCGCACGCATTCAAGGTCATCCTCCGGCTGCCGGATGGCGACCACGCGGTGGAATTCGACGAACATCCGCACGACCATGGCAACGGCCATGACGCGGCTCACCGCGACCACAACATGCGCGCCGCCTACATCCATGTCATGGCGGATGCAGCCGTCTCGGTGCTGGCCATTATCGGCCTCGTGCTGGCAAAAGAATTCAACTGGCTTTGGATGGACCCGCTGGCCGGCGTGATCGGCGCACTGGTGATCGCGAACTGGTCGTTCGGCCTGATGCGCGACACCGGCGGCATCCTGCTGGACATGAATACTGACCGGAAAATGGCCGACAAGGTGCGCAACGTGATCGAGGACAGTGGAGACAACGTGCTCGACCTCCACGTATGGCGGCTTGGCCCGGGTCACATGAGCGCGTTGGTTTCTGTCGTTACCGAGGACCTTCAGCGCAATCCCGCTTTCTACCATGAAAAACTCGATCGTTTACAAGGGCTATCTCACTTGACTGTTGAGGTCAACCAGATGCGGGGTCCGGTATAGGAGACCGAACCGGTTGTCGACAAAACAGGCCGATCGCGGAGGTGCACGGCCATGGATCGGCCATCGTTATGGCGGCCCTGCTCGCAAACGGACTCATGCCATGGCCCAGGAACTTCTCCCTGAAGACCTTTGGTCGCTTATAGCCGCTCAACTTCCGACCCAAGTCGTGCGCCAGAAGGCGGACCCCGCATCATGATCGTGCTGCCCTAAGAGGCATCCTATCCGTCGTCAGAACAGGGATACCTTGGGAATATCTGCCACGTGAGTTCGGTGCGGCAGTGGAATGACGTGCTGGCGTCGCCTTCACGAACGGATGCAAGCAGTGTCCGGCAGAGTGTCCATGAGGCGGTTTTGCGGCGCCTCCGCGAGCACCACCAAATCGTATCGGATCGAGCCAACGTTGACGCTGCGAGCCGCTCTCGCGTGATACGATGTACACGGGACAGTGGGACCGAGCCGACGACACGAGAAAGCTTCGTAGTATTTTTGACGGTATATGTTATTCAATATCTGGTCAAAACCGCACAGCCTCTTCTCGCGCGCTCAGCTATACGATCCCGGTTCCGGGCACCATCGGTTTTCTGCTGCCCTTCCCTACCGCCCCAAACCTGCCGTCTTCCGTATGGCCCGCATCCAATCCGTGGACGCATTCCGCGTCCTGGCGATCGCCGCCGTCATCGCCCTGCACACGGCACCGCACACGGGTCCGGACGCCGTCGGATTGCGCTTCGATACACGCACGCTATGCGACCAGCTGGAGCGTTTCGCGGTCCCCCTGTTCTTCATCCTGTCCGGCTATTTCTGGGCCGGCCGCTGTCGGGACGGCGCCGGCTGCTGGACGGCCGGCCTGGCGCTCGCGCGGCGCGTTTACTTGCTGTTCGTAGTCTGGTCGGTGATCTATTTCCTGGTCAACGTGGCGGAAGCAGCCTGGTCAGCGGATAGCCTGGCGACGGGACTGCGGGCGGCCGCGCGACCGCTGCCCGGCCTGCCCACCTTGCTGCTGCAGGGGACCAAGGTGCATTTGTGGTTCCTGCCGGCGCTGGCGCTGGCCGCCCTCGTCAGCGGCGCCCTGCTCGCCCGCCGGATGGAACGCACCCTGCTCGTGCTGGCGCTGTTGCTGTACGGCGTCGGCCTTGCCGGCAAGGCCTATGCGGACACGCCGTTCGGCTTTCACACGCACGTCAATGTGCGCAACGGCTTGTGCTTCAGCCTGCTCATGTTCGCGAGCGGCGTCTGGCTGCGCCGCCTTGGCCCCGCCCCGGCGTGGCGCTGGCTGGGCCCGGCGCTGGCGCTGGGCGGTCTGGCGCTGCAACTGGTCGAGCTCGCCTGGCTGCACGCGCGCTGGGGCACGAATATGGCGCAGGATTTCGTGGTCGGCACCTATTTTTATGGACTGGGCGTCGCCATGCTGGCGCTGTCCGATCCGGCGCCGCTGCGCTTCCCCCGGTTGGCGGGGCTCGGTCCGCTCGTGCTGGGCATCTATGCGTCGCACAACCTGTTCGTCGACCCGCTCGCCGGGCCGGACAATCCCATGCATGCGCTGCCGGGCTGGGACATCATCGTCGTCGCCGTCGTCTTCGTGCTGTCGCTGGCATTGACGGGGCTGTTGGCGCGCTTCCCGCTCACCCGCCGCTTCGTGGCATAACAGCGCGCCGCGCTAACGGACGGCCGTTGTCCGCCATCTGCGCTACCATCGTCCCATGTGTGGACGATTTGATCAAAGCCAGACGGCGCGCCATTACGCCAACCTGATCGGCTGGACCGACGCCGTGCTCGACAGCGAGTCGAGGCCGACGCCGAACGCGTCGCCCGGTACGTATCGTCCCGTCATGCACGTGCAGGACGGCGAGCATCGCGTGGACGATGTGTTCTGGAGTTACCGGGCCAAATGGGCTGAAGGTAAAGTGCCCATCGTCATCAATGCGCGCCTGGAAAAACTGGCCAATCGCTACTGGTCGCGGCTCGTCAAGAACGGGCGCGGCATCGTGCCGGCCGACGGCTGGTACGAGTGGACAGGCGAAAAAGGCCACAAGCAGCCCTGGCACATCCATCGCAAGGATCACGGTCCGCTGTTCATGCTGGCCGTCGCCAACTTCGGTCCGTTCGAGGAGAACCGCGCCGAGGCCGGTTTCGTCATCGTCACGGACGACGCCTCGGGCGGCATGCTGGACATCCACGATCGCCGTCCTGTCGTGCTGGAAGCGGAGGACGCGAAGCTGTGGCTCGATCCGGACCTGTCGCCCCAGCAGGCGATCGAACTGGCGCGCCATGCCGCCGTGCCGGCCGACGCGTTCGAATGGTACAAGGTGAGCACGGCCGTGAACCGGGCCGGCGCGGACGGGCCTGGGATCACCGCGCCCCTGAACGACTAAGAAAAACGGTCCGCACGCCTGGAGGCATGCGGACCGTTGCTTGCGTCGCCCGGGCTTCGTGCGGGCCCGGTGGTGACCTTAGTGCTGGCCTTAGTGCTGGCCTTAGTGCTGGTAGGCGCCGATGTCGTAACCCGTCGTGGCGTTACGGGGTTTGCCGTCCAGGTCGGTCGGGTAAGCGTTGGTCGCGGTACCGCGGGCGATGGCCGGCGAGCTGGTGGTCAGGTGGAAGTCGGGCGTCGTCGCGGTGCGCGAGTACGCCTTGAACAGCGGATCGGAGCTGACCGTCGACGTGGCCACGAGACCATTGCGCAGCGAAATGTTGTAGGTCGAGTTCTTCGTCACGAGGTTGTTCTTGTAGACGTTCTGCTTGCCCGTCACGCCCTGCTCCGAGATGCCGTACTTGTTGTCGTACACGATGTTGTTCGCAACGAATACATTGTTGGCACCCGCCGTCGTGTAATAAAAGTCGCCGCCTCCGATCACCATGCCGAAGTTCGATGCCGTGGCCGTGTTGTTCGTGATGACCACGTTATTGGCGTCGTGCCACAGGTGGATCGCCACCGCGCCCACGCGGTAGACCAGGTTGTTCTTGATCGAACCCGAAGTGCTGAAATAGATGCCCTGGACGTAGGTGCAGCCCGCCGGGCCGATGTCGTTGACGACGTTGCCGACCACATCCGTCATGACGCCGTGGTAGTAGCTGTCGACACCGATCGCCGAACCGCCCGCGCTCGTGCAGGTCACCGACTTCGCGATGTTGTGGATGTGGTTGTTGGCGATCATGCCGTACGAACCGCCGGTGTAGATACCGTGCGTCCATTTCGTGCCGCTGCCCGAGTTGGTGCCGTCGACGTCGAAGCCGATGATGCTGACGTAGTTGCCGCGGTTGTCCCACGCATTGTTGTTGGTCGAGCTGGCCGGCGGGACGATCTTCGCGCCCCACTTCGTCGTCGACACCCAGTAGATACGGGCGGACGCGGTGCCGCTATAGGTGGTCTTGATGCCGCCGGCGTAGGTGCCCGGCGCAACCCAGACGGTCGTGCTCGGACGGGTCGCGGCCTTGGCGGCGCGGGCCAGGGTCTTGAACGGGGCGTACTTCGTGCCGGCAGCCGAGTCGGAACCGGTCGGCGACACATAGTAGTTATACGTGGTGGCCGGCGTGCTCATCGCCATGGCGCTGCCGCCCGCGGACAACAGAACGGCGGCGCTGCAGCACAGCAGGGTGTTGAGACGGAGGTTCGAGGAGGTCACCAGTTTTTTCATCGGGAAAAATCCTTGCATTAAGAAGTGAAAGTAACCCTTTGATGCAAGGAAACTGCCGGAGTTCAACCTTTTTTAAAAAAAATTTCCTGTAGTAACAAACACTTAAGAACAAATGAAAAAGGCCCGGCCCAGGAAGATCGAGTCTTCCCGAACCGGGCCATACGCCAACTACCGCGATCAGTGCTGGTAGGCGCCGATGTCGTAACCCGTCGTACCGTTACGCGGCTTGCCGTCCAGGTCGGTCGGGTAGGCGTTGGTCGCGGTACCGCGGCCGATGACCGGCGAGCTGGTGGTCAGGTGGAAGTCGGGCGTCGTCGCGGTGCGCGAGTACGCCTTGAACAGCGGATCCGAGCTGACCGTCGACGTGGCCACGAGACCATTGCGCAGCGACGTGTTATACGTCGTGTTCTTGTAGATCAGGTTGTTCTTGTAGACGTTTTGCTTGCCCGTCACGCCCTGCTCCGAGATGCCGTACTTGTTGTCGTACACGATATTGTTCGCAACGAATACATTGTTGGCACCCGCCGTCGTGTAATAAAAGTCGCCGCCGCCGATCACCATGCCGAAGTTCGACGCCGCGGCCGTGTTGTTGGTGATGATCACATTGGTGGCGTCATGCCACAGGTGGATCGCCACCGCGCCCACGCGGTAGACCAGGTTGTTCTTGATCGTGCCCGAGGTGCTGAAATAGATGCCCTGGACGTACGTGCAACCCGCCGGACCGATGTCGTTGACGACGTTGCCGACCACATCCGTCATAACGCCGTGGTAGTAGCTGTCGACACCGATCGCCGAACCGCCGGAACTCGTGCAGGTCACCGACTTCGCGACGTTGTGGATGTGGTTGTCGGCGATCATGCCGTACGAACCGCCGGTGTAGATACCGTGCGTCCATTTCGTGCCGCTGCCCGAGTTGGTGCCGTCGACGTCGAAGCCGATGATGCTGACGTAGTTGCCGCGGTTGTCCCACGCATTGTTGTTGGTCGAATTGGCCGGCGGGACGATCTTCGCGCCCCACTTCGTCGTCGACACCCAGTAGATGCGGGCCGCGCTGGTACCGCTGGCCGTCGTCTTGATGCCGCCGGCGTACGTGCCCGGTGCGACCCAGACCGTGGTGCTGCCCTTCGCCGCGGCCTTCGCGGCGCGGGCCAGGGTCTTGAACGGCGCGGCCTTCGTGCCGGCCGCCGTGTCCGAACCCGTCGGCGACACGTAGTAGTTGTACGTGGTCGCAGGTACTGTCACCGTCGACCCGCCGCCACTGCCAGTATCGGTGCCGGTGCCGCCGACGGTGCCGGTGCCGGTGCCGCTGACGGTGCTGGTGTCGTGCAGGCTCGTATATTCGGCGCTGCCGCGGATCGCCGCTTCGACCGCGGAGAGCGGCACGCCGTTGGCCACGGCCTGTGTCCAGTAAGCGAGACCGGCGTCGTCCGGCGCACGGCCGAGCAGGCTCTGATACAACTGGGTCACCTGGGTGCTGGCGCTCGACGTGTCGACCGACGTGATGCTGGCCAGCAGGCGGGTCTGCGTCCCGCTCGCGGCGGCGGCCGCGCTGGCGATCGCGCCGTTGATCGAGCCGGCGCCCGCGCGCGGATTCGTGTCGTAGCCGCTCACGGCGAAATCGTTCGATGCGCCGCCGGTCGCCGTCGTGCCGGCATCGACCGTATTCGGCTCACTCGGTTGTCCAGTGCCCGTATTGGTGCCGACATAGGCTGCCGTCTGGGTCGGCGAACCGGTCGATGCATCGCCCGCGCCGCCGCAGCCGGCGAGGAGGACGGCGGCGCTGCTGCACAGCAGTACGTTGATACGGGTGGTGAACGCGATATTGAGTCGTTGTTTCATTTACAGTCCTTGAGTGCGTGGGTTCCCTTGCCGCGGGCGCGAGGCCGGCGGCGTCGGTGTTAGCAGGCGCAACACTGGGAAGCGAACCCGCGGCGGGCCGCCGCGGATGCTTGGGTCCGGCAAGCCGGACCGGTACTACGAGTGGAAAATCAGTGCTGGTAGGCGCCGATGTCGTAACCCGTCGTGGCGTTACGGGGTTTGCCGTCCAGGTCGGTCGGGTAGGCGTTGGTCGCGGTACCGCGGGCGATGGCCGGCGAGCTGGTGGTCAGGTGGAAGTCGGGCGTCGTCGCGGTGCGCGAGTACGCCTTGAACAGCGGATCGGAGCTGACCGTCGACGTGGCCACGAGACCATTGCGCAGCGAAATGTTGTAGGTCGAGTTCTTCGTCACGAGGTTGTTCTTGTAGACGTTCTGCTTGCCCGTCACGCCCTGCTCCGAGATGCCGTACTTGTTGTCGTACACGATGTTGTTCGCAACGAATACATTGTTGGCACCCGCCGTCGTGTAATAAAAGTCGCCGCCTCCGATCACCATGCCGAAGTTCGATGCCGTGGCCGTGTTGTTCGTGATGACCACGTTATTGGCGTCGTGCCACAGGTGGATCGCCACCGCGCCCACGCGGTAGACCAGGTTGTTCTTGATCGAACCCGAAGTGCTGAAATAGATGCCCTGGACGTAGGTGCAGCCCGCCGGGCCGATGTCGTTGACGACGTTGCCGACCACATCCGTCATGACGCCGTGGTAGTAGCTGTCGACACCGATCGCCGAACCGCCCGCGCTCGTGCAGGTCACCGACTTCGCGATGTTGTGGATGTGGTTGTTGGCGATCATGCCGTACGAACCGCCGGTGTAGATACCGTGCGTCCATTTCGTGCCGCTGCCCGAGTTGGTGCCGTCGACGTCGAAGCCGATGATGCTGACGTAGTTGCCGCGGTTGTCCCACGCATTGTTGTTGGTCGAGCTGGCCGGCGGGACGATCTTCGCGCCCCACTTCGTCGTCGACACCCAGTAGATACGGGCGGACGCGGTGCCGCTATAGGTGGTCTTGATGCCGCCGGCGTAGGTGCCCGGCGCAACCCAGACGGTCGTGCTCGGACGGGTCGCGGCCTTGGCGGCGCGGGCCAGGGTCTTGAACGGGGCGTACTTCGTGCCGGCAGCCGAGTCGGAACCGGTCGGCGACACATAGTAGTTATACGTGGTGGCCGGCGTGCTCATCGCCATGGCGCTGCCGCCCGCGGACAACAGAACGGCGGCGCTGCAGCACAGCAGGGTGTTGAGACGGAGGTTCGAGGAGGTCACCAGTTTTTTCATCGGGAAAAATCCTTGCATTAAGAAGTGAAAGTAACCCTTTGATGCAAGGAAACTGCTTAAGTTCAATCTTTTTGAAAAAAAATTTCCCGTGGTAACGAACAAATAAAAGATATTCCCGATGAGAATCAACAGCTTACAGATTGGCAATTGCAAACTTTTTCGATGCGACGACGGCACCTCCCTGGCGCCATCGTTTAACAATTGCCGTGGATCAGTGACAGCGGAAGCGCTGAGAACGACTGCAGCGCACTCCGTTATGAGCTAGGTCGTATCGCGTGTCGCAACCAAGCGCGGCGATCGGTGGTCATACGAGACCGCAAGACATGAAGTCATGACGAAAGGGTTGCGCAATGGGTGATTACCTGAGGATCCAAGAAATGTTGAAGGAAGGCGAAGCCTATGCCGGCCTGATACTCGGCAAGAACGGCGAGTCCGACTACCACCTCGTGCTGCTGCCGGACGAAGCGTCCGACGTCAGCTGGCCGGCCGCACGCGAGTGGGCGGCCGCGGAGGATGGCGAGCTGCCGACGCGGCGCGAACTCGCCCTGCTGTTCGCCAACCTGCGCGAGCGCTTCGATCGCGTCTGGTACTGGTCGAACGAGCCGCACGACACGCGGCCACAACTGGTCTGGGGACAAAACTTTGCCAGCGGCATCCAGACCGTGTACGGCCGCCCGTTCCGCGGCCACGCCCGTGCGATCCGGCGCATCGACGCCGGCTGACGCACGCAGACCGGCGCCGCGTCGGGGATGACGCGACAGCCGGACAGGCGGACGCGACGGCGCCCGTTAGCACCGTCGCGCCTGTCGACTACGCGATTACTTGGCGGCCTTCGCCTCGGTCACGACATTGGAGCGGCCGAGCGGCTGGTCCAGATTGGCCAGGAACCAGGCCGTCGTCGCCATAACGGCGGCGTGGCGGCGCAGGTTGTCCGGATTCACCTTATCGAAGGTATCGGCGGGGGTATGGTGATAATTAAAATAATCGGAGGAATCGATCCAGGGCTCGAAGGTCGGTACGCCGGAATCTTCCAGGTCGTGCAGATCGCCGGAACCGACGACGTCGTCGCGGCGGAATGCGCCCGCCCCCATCGGATACAGGGCCGCCTGCAGCGGCGCCAGCAGTTTGGCGCCCGTCTGGCTGATGCCGGCATGCAGGCCGAACGGACGGCCCGAGCCGCCGTCGTCCTCGTACGCGGCAAAATGCTTGTCGGCGACCTTCTTGTTGACGGCGTCGTACGTGTGACCGCCGCGGCCGCCGTTCTCCTCGTTCATCCACGCGACGACGCGGATCGTGCGGCGCGCGTGGTAGTCCAGCTTGCGCAAGGTATTGATCACTTCCATCGCGCTGACGACGCCCGAGCCATCGTCGTTGGCGCCGGTGGCGAGGTCCCAGGAATCCAGGTGGCCCGACACGAGCACGATCTCGTCCGCCTTGTCCGTGCCCGGCCAGTCGGCGATCACGTTATAGCTGTCGGCGTCCGGCAGGATCTGCGGCGTCAGGGTCAGATGCATCGTGACCGGGCCGCGCTTGGACAGGCGGCTGATCAGCAGCGAATCCTCGATGGTGACGGCCGCCGCCGGGATGCGCGCATCGTCCTTCAGCAAGGTTGCGCCCGTGTGCGGGATGCGATAAGCCGCGCCGCCGACGGCGCGCACGAGGGCCGCCGCGGCGCCCATCTCGGCCGCCATGCGCGGACCGGCCGCGCGGAATGCGACGGCCTGGCCGTACGCGGTGCCCGCGAGGCCGCGGTCGGCCATGTTCTGGTCGAACGGCACGTCGAACAACACGATGCGGCCCTTGACCTCGGCAGCGCGCGCCTTGAGTTCCTCGAACGTGCGCACGACGATCACCGGCGCCGTGATGCCGGCAGCCGGCGTCGCACCCGATCCGCCCAGCGCCGTCAGCACGATCTTCTGCGTGACGCCGGCCGGACGGCCCTGGTAGTCGACGAGCGCGCCCGTCTCTTCGCCGCGCACCCAGTGCGGCACCTTGATCGGCTGCAGCGTGACCTTGGCGCCGAGCTTGCGCAGCTCGTCGGCGACCTGGGTCACGGCGGCGGCGGCGCCGGGCGAGCCCGACAGGCGCGGGCCCACGAGGTCCGTCAGGTCTTCCAGCCGCTGGTAGGCATAATCGCTCTGCAGCGCCGTATCGCGCACCTTCGCGAGCGCGGCCGGATCATTGCCGGGATTGGCGGCGCTCGCGGACGCGCCCAGCAGGCAGGCGGCAGCGATCAGGCTCAAGGCGGGGAGACGGAGGCGGCGGTTCATGCGTGCAATCCTTTGGTCGGTGAAAAAACCAAAACGATAACGCATCCGAGTGTGTTTGGGGAAATATATTGACGTACATATATCTCAGCAATACGCAGACCGTCACGCCCGGCCGGGCACCAGGCGCACAAGCGTGATTTCGGACGGCGCGCCGAAGCGCTTGGGCGGTCCCCAATAGCCGGTGCCGCGGCTCGTGTACACCCACAGCGAACGTACGCGGTTCAGGCCGGCCACGAACGGTTGCTGCAACGGGACGAACAGATTCCACGGGAAGAACTGGCCGCCGTGCGTGTGGCCGGACAATTGCAGGTCGAAGCCGGCATCCGCGGCGGCGGGCGCGCTGCGCGGCTGGTGGGCCAGCAGGATGCGTACCGCGACGTCGTCCGGCGCGCCGGCTGCGGCCTGGTGCGGATCGCTCTTGTGCGCGGGATCGAAGTGCTGCGCCGTGTAGTCGGTAACGCCGGCGATCATCACCTTGGCGCGGCCGCGGCGCCGGATCACGTGCTCGTTCATCAGCACGCGCAGGCCCAGCCGCCGCACCTCGGCCACCCACTGCTCCACGCCGGAATAATATTCGTGATTGCCCGTGACGAAGAACGCGCCGTCCGGCGCGGACAGGCGCGCCAGCGGTTCCGTGTGCAGGGCCAGGCGCTGCACGCTGCCGTCGACGAGGTCGCCCGTGATGGCGATGGCGTCCGGCTTGAGCGCATTGACCTTGGTGACGATGGCGTTCAGATACGGCCGGCGTATCGTGGGACCCACGTGGATGTCGGAAATCTGGGCGATCGAATAACCATGCAGATCTTCCGGCAAGCCCTCGATCGGCACCTCGACCTTGACCACGCGCGCCACGCGGCGGGCGTTGATGAAACCGATGAAGGAAACGACCAGCGCCAGCGACGGCACCGCGACGGCGCTGTCATGGGTGAATGCCGGTCCGCCCGCGCCGCCCAGCGCCAGCGCCAGCAGCACGAGGTCGCGCACGAGCGTCAGCACGAACAACGAGGAAAAGAATCCCATGGCAAGCAGCCCGGCCCATGTGAGCGGTTCCGACCAGCGCGAGCGGCGCAGGCTAGGCGCGACGAGGCCGATCCGCACGAGCGCGGCAGAGACGGCAAGCAATACCGTCCCCGCCAACATCCCGAAGGGGCCGGCGTCCATTGCGGGCAGCAGCCGCAGGCCGATATACGCATGCAACAACAGCAGGATGGCAAGAATGGAAACGAAAGAACGTCGGCGCGCCATGATGAGTCCGGGCAGTCGATAATGCTTCCAAGATGGGGCAGGCTGTGCCGACTGCAAGGTCTGGAAACGGCTTCCTGTAACCAATGTTACTGAGGGAGAAGCAGATGTAAAAATCTGTATTAACCCGTGGCACCATCCGGTACCCGATCTATGATGATTGCATGCCTGGCGTAGTCGCGATCATTTCGATCCCCCGTTGAGGCGCAAGGAACAAGCCATGTTGAAGAATAAATGCATTGGTGCCATGCTCCTGGCCGCAGCTGCCGTATCCTCGACGGCGATGGCCGACGATCGTGGTGTGAACACGATCGTCGGCGCGGTGGCCGGCGCCGCCATCGGCGGCAGTGTGGGCGGCCGCAACGGTGCGCTCGTCGGTGGCGTCATCGGTGCCGCGGTCGGCAATTCCGCCCGCACGAACGACGATTATTACTACCGCAACCGCGGCTACGCCTACTCGGACGGCTACTCCAGCGGCTATTACCAGTCGGCACCGACCTACGTCGAATCGCGTCCGGTCTATGTCGAGTCGCGTCCCGTCTACGTCGAGCCGCCCCCGGTCTATGTCGAGCCGCGCCCCGTGTATGTCGAGCCGCAACGCTACTATTACGATGCGCGCCCGGATGTGGTCGTGGTCGAACGCGGCCGCTACTACGACCACGATCGCGGCTGGCACCGCGGCTGGGATCACGACCGCGGCTGGGATCGCGACCGCGGCTGGGATCGCGACCGCGGCTGGGACCGTGACCGCGGCGGCTGGCACCGCTGATCGCGACACCGAACCACAAACCGCGCCCCGTGCGCGGTTTTTTATTGCCTGCTCAAGGCTGGCCCGCCAGCGCGGGCGCGGATGCGCGGGCGTCGGCTTTCAACGCGAACCACGTCCAGAGCCCGCCGCACAGATCGATGACGCCGAATAGCGCGATCATCGGGTCGGCCATCCCGGTGAGCGCGAACATGAAGAACACGGCGCACACGAGCACGCGCGTGTAGACCGACGCTTCCAGGAACGGCCTGTGATCGGCCAACCTCCAGAGATACACGCCGATATTCAAGGCCAGCAGGCCGACGACGCGGATCCAGACATCGCCGACAGGCGCGATCCGGAAGATCGCCAGCAGGATGTTCGGCGCGAAGACCAGCACGGGACCGACGATAAACAGGTAGACGGCAAAGACCTTGGCACTCAATACCGATCTCGACATGGCTTCCTTGCGTTTTCCGATTTGCAATATTGTCAACTCTACCATAAGCCCGCTTTTCTCCGCCCCCCGGCTAACCCTCCGCAAGCGGCAACCGCCGCTCGGGAGGACGTATGGTCGAAGCAGGCGACATCATCACATTGACGGCGGGCGCATGGCGCCTGGAGGCTCGGTTGACGGGCTCCAGCTACGGCCAGGTGTGGCGCGCCGTGTCCGTGCTGGACGGCACACCGGCAGCCGTGAAACTCGTGAACCGCGACCAGATGGACCTCGCCCTGCCGCCGCAGCGTGCGGTCTGGCGCGCGAGCTTCGATGCCGAGATCGCGTTCCTGCGCGCGCTGCAGCCATGGGACCAGCGCCACATCGTGCGCCTGCTCGACAGCGGCGAGCACGACGGCCAACCCGCGCTGGCGCTGGAATTGCTCGACGGCGACCTCGCCGGCCACCTGAAGTCATTACGCAGCCGGGGCGCGGGGCCGGGCATCGACCAGGCTCTGGCCTGGACGGCCCAGGTCAACGCGGCGCTCGCGAAAGTCCATCAATACGGCTGGCGTTACCTCGACCTCAAGCCGGCCAACCTCCTCGTCGACGCGCGCACCCGCGCACTGAAACTCGCCGACTTCGGCACGAACCGGCAGCTGGCGGACAGGGCCGCCCACTCCTATGCCGGCACCGCCGCGTGGCAGGCGCCGGAACAATTCTTCCCCGATGACGCCGGACGCTACCGCACGGACGCACGCAGCGATTATTTCGCGCTGGGCGCCCTGCTCTACACCCTCGTCACCGGCGTGTCGCTGCGCTATTGCGCCGCCTGCGCCGACGCCTTCCGGACGCACGGCACGGCCGGCGCCCTGCGCGCACGCCCGCCCGCGATCCTCGCGCCCGACGAGGTGGCGCTGTTCCTCGGGCACGCCTGCGCGCGCGATCCCGATGGATTGCTGGTCCTGCTGCGCGCCCTGCTCGCGCCCCGGCTTGACGCGCGTCCGCGCCACGCGCTCGAGATCAGCCGCCTGATCGCGCGCGCAGCGCAGGGGCTGGACAGCGCACCCGCCGCCCTGCGGAGCGCCGCATGACGCGCGCGGCCCGCCCGTTCGCCGGCGCGCTGCTCGCCGCCCTGTGCGCTTTGCAGATGCTTGCGCTGCTGCGCGCGCCGGCTGCGTGGATGCCGGCGCGGGTCGACGTCGTGCTGGCCCGCGGCGCAACGCTGGCGCTCGACCACGCGGCCCTCGGCGCGCCGGCCCGGGACGGCGGCCGCCTGCAACTGCGGCGCGACGCCGGCGGCACCTGGTGGGCGGCGGACGATGGCGCGAGCTCGCCGCTGCTCGTCCACGACGGCACCCGCCGGCGCCGCGGCGGCAGCGTCGTGCTGGCGCCGGGCCAGCACTTCCAGCTGGGTGCCTTGCGCGTCGACGTCGCCGCGGCCGATGCCGGCACGGTGTCGCTCTCCGCCGGCGGCACGACATGGCGCTACGACGGCGCCCTGCTGCGCCGCGACGGCAAGCCGCAGCCGGCCTGCCCGGACGCCCGCCTCGGCACACGCCTGGCCGGCATGTGGAACCGGATCGCGCCGGCCATGCTCGCCTTCGGCCGCCCGCTCGTTTTCGGCGGCAATCTCGATTGCGGGAACCGCATCGCCGTCCCGGGCGTGCCGGCGCCCGCTGCCGCCATCGCGCGCAGCCAGGCCGGCGACGGTCTCGATCTGGCGGCCGCGCCGGGCGTCCCGCTGCTGCTGGCCGAGCAAGGCCGCGAAGCGCTGCTGTCCGACCGCCCGCTGCGCCTCGGCACCGGCGCGACGCTCGCCTTCGGCCGCACGCGCCTGCTGCTCGCGACGAACGGCGACGTGCTGCACCTGCGCCCCGCCGGCCACGTCGCGCTGTACCCGGACGCGGCGCTGCGCCTGCCGGCCGGCGTCACGTGGACGTGGACGCGGCGCACGCCGTGGGACCTGCCGGCGCAGGCCATCGTGCCGTTGCTGGCCGTCCTCGGTGCCGCCTGCGCGGGCGCACTCGCATCAAGCGCCGCCGCCAACACGGGGACACGCTTGCGCGCGGGCGCGGCGGCCGGCATGGCGGTGCTGCTGGCCGGTGCCGGCGCGATCCTGTTCTGGCTGCAGCGGACCGGCGCGCCGGCCGGCGCGGGCGTCGGGCTGCTCGTCGCCTGGGCCGCGCTGGCGTTCGCGCTGGCGGCGCCGCGCCGCCTCGATCCCGTCCTCGCGGCCGCGCTGCCGCTGCTGGCGCTCGGCCTGCTGGCGCAACTCGACCTGGGCCTGGGCGCGCCGGACACCGCCTGGCTGCGCCACTTCCACAAGACCGCGGCGCTGCTGGCGCTTGGCACCGGCGCCGCCGCGCTGGCGGGCCGCGTGCGGCCGGCGCGTCCTCTGCCGCAAGCGCGCATCGAGCTGGCGCTCCTGCTGCTGACGGGTGTGGCGCTCGTTGCACTGCTGCTGCAGGTCGCGTATGGCGACGAGACGGGCGTGTTCGACCTGCAGCCCGTGGAATTCGCCAAGCTGGCGCTGGCCGCGCTCTCGGCCCACTGCCTGGCGCTCGCGTGCGCGGACGGCCCGTCCCCCGGCGGCGCGTGGCGCCGTGGCCTGCGGCTCGCGGCGCCGGCGCTGCTGTTCATGCTGCTGCTCGGCGTCGCGCTGGTGCAGGTCGACGATTATTCTCCGCTCGTGCTGCTGGCGCTGTGGAGCGGCACGATGATGCTGGCGCAGGCGCTGGCCACGCGCCGGCGCGCCGCCGCGTGCGCGCTCGTCTGCGTGGCCGCCGCCGCCGTGCTGGCCGTGGTCCTGCTGCGCGGCGCCGGCGCGGATGGCATCGCGCGCTGGGATTTTTATGCCGACCGCTTCCTCGTCTGGCTCGATCCGGGCACGCATCCGCACACCGGCCAGCAATTGCTGCTGGGCGCGCGCGCGATCGCGCAAGGCGGCTGGCGCGGCGTCGACGGGGTATTCGGCGTGGCGCAGCTTGGCCTCGATCCCGGGTTCGCACTGCGCATCCCCGCCGTCCAGGACGACTTCGCCGCGTCGTTCTTCGTCCAACGCCACGGGCTGCTTGCTGCCGTCGGCCTGTGGCTGCTGCAGGCGCTGTTCCTGTGCGCGCTGCTGCGCCTCGCCGTGCGCTGCTGGCTGGCCGCATCGGACGCGCGCGACTTCCGCATCGCGTGGCTCGCGCGCCTGCGCTGCTTCTTCCTCGCCGGCGGCGCCGCGTTCGCATTCGGCCACTTCCTGCTCTCGTGGGGCACGAATCTCGCGATCTTCCCGGTGATGGGCCAGCCGATGAGCTTCTTGTCCGCGGGCGGTTCGCACCTGCTGTTTTTCATCTGCCCCCTGCTAGGTGCCGCTGTCGCCAGCAGCCAATCTTTAGAGGAGAACGAATCATGCCGGTCTACGTCCAACATGAAGCTCTAGGCAAGGTGGGCGACGTCTTCGACGCCCACGCCATCTGGCAGGCGCCCGGCCTCGCGCTGTTCGCGCGCCGTCCGCTGCTGCGCGACCTGCTGGAACGCACGCCGCGCGAGCAGCGCGGCCGTGCCGCCGTCCGCTGCTTTTCCCACGTCACGCTGATGCTGCCGCAGGAAGAGGTCGACGACGACCGCCACCTCACGCGCGGCGCCCGCGTGCGCGACCTCGCGCAAGGCCTGGCGGCGTTGCACCAGAAGGATTTCGGCGACCTGCTGCAGGGCGACGACGTCCGTTACCACGTGATCGGCGCCGACCGCCTGGCACCGGGCGAGGTCGAGGTCAAGTTCGGCCACGCCGTCTACCTGCCCGCGCCCGACGAAGCCGTGCAATACACGGTCAGCGTGTCGCGCGACAGCGCCGTGTGGAAGACCGTCTGCCCCATCTACCCGCACCAGAGACTCACGTTGATCGGCCACGACGAGCACGAGGCCACGTACGCCGCGCCGGGCTGGCCGTTCGGCGCGGAAGGCGCCGTCCTCCTCATCAACGACGGGCCGGACGCGCCGCTGGAAGTGCAGGTGCGGCCCAAAGATGCCTTCGACTGCACCTGGGATGCGGCCGCCGGCTACTGGACGATCAAGTCGCGCCGCGGCGCCGCCGACGCCACGGGCGCCGCGCTGCGCCTGCTGCTGCGCGCGACGCCGTCGCGCCCCCACGCCGTATCGAAAGCGCCCGCCACGCCGGCTGCACGTCCGGCCGTCTGGAAACCGCGCACCGTGCCCGATCCCGAACTCACGGCCGTGCCGCTTGCGCACGTGACGGCACCGGCGCCGGCCGGCGCGGCGCTGGACGCGACCTATGCACCCGTCCAGCGCCGGCGCGTGGCCCTCGCGGCACTCGCGCTGCCGCGGCTGTCGCGCTACCGCGAGACCGGCGCCCAGGTATTGGAGATCGGCTTGAACCGCGCCTTCGTCCCGTCGGCGCAAGCGGCCGATGCCGTCATCGGTTTCACCGTCGACGACCAGGACGCGCTGCACGCCATCACGCCTGCGGGCCGCGAACGCATCGCGGTGCCGGCCAGCTTCAGTCCCGTCGACGGCGCGCGGCTGGACCTCGCGGCGTGCGCGCCCGCGCTGGCGGACCGTTACTGCGCCCTCCTGATGCTGCCGCAGCCCCCGGCCCTGCCGGTGGCGCCCGGTGCGCGCTTCACGTTCGGGCGCGGCGCGGCGATGCTGGCCGCCTTGCGCGTGCTGGACTCGCCGCGCTTCCTGCGCAATGCCGCCGGCACGCCGCCGTCGAGCGCCGACCGCCTGGGCCTGTCGCGCGACGCGTTCAGCTTCGAGGCGGCGCCGGACGGCTGGCTGATCGCACGGCAATCGCCCACGCAGGCCTTGTACCACCTGGACGACAACCTGGCCTTCGTCGCCGCCATCGACGCGGCCACGCCGGAACAGCCGTACCGTCTGCCGGCGGGCCACCACCTCGTCGCGGGCCATTACGTGCTCCGCTTCGATGCCTGAGGCGCGCATGGACCTCGGCACAGTCGCCATCTGGGGCCTGGCGTTCGCGCTCACGCTCGTGCTGGCCGCATGGTGCACGCCGCGCGCGTGGTGGCGCCGTCCCAATGTGCGGGCCGCGGCCGTGCTGGCCGGCGGGACGCTCGCCCTGGGTCTGCCGTGTTCGAGAATGCTGCCGTCCGCGTCCGCGCCCGCGCCGGTCCAGGCGGCGGTGGCGGCCGTCGGACCGGCGGCCGGCGCGCGCTATCGCGTCGTCGACGATTTGAACCTGCGCGCAGACCACGGCGTGCGCGCCGCGCGGACGCGGGTGCTGCGGGCCGGCACCGTCGTCAGCGCGACGGGCGCGACGGACGGCGACTGGTGGCGCGTGCGCGCGAAGGTCGACGGCCGCGACGTGGAAGGCTGGGCCAGCAGCCTGTGGCTACGCCGCACCGACGAGGGGCACTGAACCCGCGACGACGAGACGCATCGGGTTGTAGCGCACGGAGGCCTCCTGCATGGGCGCCGTACGTTCGAAACCCAGCGATGCATAGAACGGCACCGCGACGTTCGACGCGTTGACGGTGAAGACGCCGGGGTGCCCCGGCCGCAGCGCCGCCGCCCGCGCGACCTCCCACAACGCCCGCGCGATCCCGCGCCGCTGGTACGCCGCGTCCACGAACAGGTGAAATAGATGCGTACCGCCGCGCACGCCGATGAACCCGGCCAGCACGCCGTCCACGACGGCCGCGTGGTACAGAAAGTCGGCGTCGACGTTGCGGCGCAGGGCCGCCGCGTCGTGCTCGGCGAGAAAGTTTGCTGCGTGTTCGGGCGTCGACTCGTGCAGGATGAAGGTCTCGGCGGCGCGCCGCAGCACGTCGGCGGCGGCAGGGATGTCGGTGGATTCGAACGGGCGGATCAGCACGCGCGGTCATCGATGACGAAAACGACAAGATAGCACGGCCGCCCAGGTTATCGAATCGTCACGTTGGGAAAACCCCGCACCGGCCGGGCAAACGCGCGCAAGTCCGGCCGCCGCGTTGACCCGGCCGTGGCGCGCCCGTAGACTGCGTGGATGACGAAATCCAGCCTCGCCCCCGCCGCGCGGCCCCAAACGGCGACGGCGGCCCCGGCGCGGCGCAGGGTCCCGCTGACGCAACCGCTGCGCCATGCGCGCTACCGCCGCCTGTGGTGCGCCAACCTGGTCTCGAACCTCGGCACGTGGATCCAGACGTTCGCGTCAGCCTGGCTGATCGCGTCCAGCTCGCAATCGGCGTCGATGACGACGCTCGTGCAAACGTCCACGTATATCCCGATCTTCCTGTTCGCGCTGTTCGCCGGCGTCGTCGCGGATGCCGTGCACCGGCCCAAATTCCTGTTCTTCTGCAACCTGTTCATGGCCGGCTGCGCCTGCGCGCTGGCGGCGATCGTCGCCAGCGGCCACGCGCCGCATGCCGCCGTGCTGGCGGTGCTGTTCTGCCTCGGCTGCGGCTCCGCGTTCATGTGGCCCGCGTGGCAGGCGGCGATCTCCGGGCTCGTCGAGCCGGACGAAGTGGAGGCGGCGGCGACGCTCAACAACCTGTCGTACAACACGGCCGCGATCCTCGGCCCGGCGCTGGGCGGCGTGCTGTTCAAATGGATCGGCCCCGGGCCGCTGTTCCTCGTGAACGCCGTCTCGTTCGTCGGCCTGCTCGCGATCTACCGCGCGTGGTGGCGCGAAGGCGCATCGCAACCCAAGTCGTGCGCGGGCTACGGCGCGCGCCTGCGCGAAGGCCTGTACATGGCGTTCGGCTGCCCGCGCTACCGCCGCATCCTGCGCAATGTGGCGAGCGTGTTCTTCGCCACCATCGCGTTCGCGGGCCTCTTGCCCGTGTTCGTGCGCGACGTGCTGCGCATGGACGCCAGCGTGTTCGGCACGCTGATGGGCAGCCTGGGCGGCGGCGCCGTCATCGCCGCGTTCTGCCTGCCCGCGGTCCGCGCCCGCGTCGACAAGACGAGCATCCTCGCGGGCGCGCTCGTCGTGTACGGTGCGATGCTGGCCACGATGCCCTTCCTGCACTCGCTGGCCCTGCTCGTTCCGCTGATCCTGTGCGGCGGCATGGCCTGGTCGGCCGTCGTGTCGACGTTGAATGCGACGGCGCAGCTGTCGTTCCCGGCCGAGGTGAGGGCGCGCACGCTGGCCATCTACCTCGTCGTGATGGCTGGCGGCTATACGGCCGGCAGCCTGTTCTGGGGCCGCGTCGCGGATGCGTGGGGCGTGCGCTTCGCGTTGACGGCGGCCGGCGCATGCGTGCTCGTGAACGCGGCCGTGTTACTCACGGGTGGACGGAAAAACCCCATCTAATCGAAGCTTGGCGTTATGGCATTTCCGGTTACAGTATGAAGATGCCGATATCGCCCCTTGAAGCCCGGATTGCCGGACTCCGTTTTACCGCCCTCGACGTCGCCGCCTGCTCGCGCCTGGGCGCCGGACCGCGCCTGCGCGCGGAAAACCAGGACAATCTGCTGCTGATCGACGAGGACGGCAACGCCGCGTGGCTGCAGGACCAGGCCGTGCAACGCCGCCGCCTGGGCGGCTGGCGTCCCGGCCACGCGCGCCTCGCCGTGCTGGACGGCATGGGCGGCCATGGCCACGGACGGGAAGCGGCGGAAGCCGTCGTCGCGGGCCTGCTCGCGCTGCCGCCCTGCGCCACCGCCGCCGAGCTGGCGCGCCGCCTGGACGCCTTGCACGGCGACCTGCAGCGCCATTTCGCCGACGCGCCGGGCGCGCGCCCCGGCACGACGTTGACGCTGCTGGAACTGCGCGCGGGCGAACCTCCCCTGCTGTACCACGTGGGCGATTCGCGGTTGTACGAAATCACGCCCGAGGGGGCGACGCCGCTGACGGTCGACCACGTCCCCGCCACCGCCTATGCGATGGCCGGCCTGCTGGGCGAGGCGGAATGGTGGCGGCAGGTGCACGGCGAGCACCGGCCCCAGGTGGCGCAGGCGTTCCTGCTCGGGAATGCGTTCGCCGATCCGTCCCGGCTGAACGACCCGTTGTTCGAATTGTCGCCGCTGAACCTGCCGGCGTGGCTGTGCCGCCTGGCCGACCGCCGCCCCGTCGCGCTGCGCGCCGGCTGCTCGTACCTGCTGGCGACGGACGGTCTGTGGTCGTGCTCGGACCCGGCCGGCTGGGTGGGCCAGTGGCCGCAGCTGCTGGCGGGCGGCGCGGATGCCGCGACGATGCTGCACGCGCTGCTGGCCGCGTACGATGCGCATCCGGCCGCGTTCTTTTATCCGGACAACGTCAGCGCGATCCTGCTGCGCGTCCCCGACGACGGCCGGACGCGCGACGAGACCGCGCTGCCCGGTGCGTGACCGTTGTTAATGATGCTTTTGGAAAAAAGCCTTGCTCAACAATGAATACCGCGCGCTGCGCTCGGCTACAATCGCGTAAGCTGAGGCCCGAGAACCCGCCCGCAATCACCCTGCCGAACCGATAACCGCCCATGAAGCGTTGCAGCAGTCCCGATCACCCGCATTGCACGGTCTGGGTCGCCCCCGGCGAGCCCGTGTGTGCGCACGGGCACCGGCAAGCCGCCGGGTCCGTCGACCTGCTGGGCTCCAGCTTCGACATGGTGAAACACGTGCGCGCCGAGGGGGCGCCGGCGCCCATCCGTCCGGGCCCGGTCCCGAATCAGCGTCCGCACCTGCACGTGAGCGGCTTCGACCCGCGCGCGGCCGGCGGCCGCCAGGCCATCAAGCTGGAATTGCGCGGCATGCCGGACGACGTACCCGCACAGTTGACCCTGTTGCTGGAATCGAAACTGCTGCCGGGCACGAGCGGCCGCCAGCAATTCAACCGCACCCTGCGCGGCGACTGGCGCCCCGTGTTCGTGGAATTCTCGTCGCGCGGCCACGAACACGGCCAGTACCGCATCGACCTGGAAATCCATGCGCGCCCCTCCGATCGTCCGGACAGGGCCCGCACGTGGGTGGCGACGCTCGTGCTGCTCGTGCCCCGGCCGGACGCGTCGCTGGGCGAGATCCACCAGACCTTCCTGGCCACGCATAAAAACGTGCGCATCAGCGCCGACGATGCCGGCATCGCCCGCGTGCACGGCCTGGCCGGCGGCGGCGCGATGGACATCGACATCCAGGCGCGCAACGCCTCCATCGCGCAACTGAACCTCGACGCGAACGCCGGCGGCAAGGTGGCCGTCGCGCTGCCGACGATCGCCTGGGACGAAGACCTGATCGAAATCGACATGCCGGCGGAACGGGCCGCGCACCCCTGCCCGGCCAGCAGCGCGTGCCTGGTGTACGCGGAGCCGGATGCGGGCGCGCAACGCCACGTGCGCCTGTTCGCGCTGGACGAGTGCGCGCTGGGCCGTCATGAATCGCCGGGTGGCGAGGCCGATCTCCTGCTCGAACACTACGGCGCGCACGGCCCCGAACCGGACGGCCTCACGCGCCGCCTGTCCGCGCGCCACGCCGTCGTCCGTCCGGCGCGCGGCGGATTCGAGATCGAGGACGTGTCGCGCTACGGCCTGCTGCTGGACGGGGTCTGGCCCGGCAAGCACGCACGCGTGCCGCTGCGGCTCGGCATGCGCATCGAACTGACGGCCAGCATCCGCGGCGTCGTGACCTTCGTCGTCACCGCGCTGCACGCACACGCGCTGACCTTGCACCGCGTGGACGCCGGCGGCGGCGCCGAGTGCTTCGTGTTGTGCGCACCTGGCGTCGAACCGCAAGCGCACGGCGGCGGCGCCCTGCCGCGCGCGGCCGGTATGCCGGTGCTGTTCCACCGCGACGGCGGCTTCTGGCACCTCGACCCCGCTACCCGCCTGGAAACGGCGCTGAGTCCCGCCACCATGCTGGAGCGGCTCGCCCGCTTCACGGGCCGCGTGCGCTTCGCGTGCAGTGCGCGTCCGGAAGACCAGGCCGAACGCAGCCCGGCGGGCGATCGCCGGCGCGCGGCGGCCCGCCTTCTCGACGCCTGAATGCGCCCGTCAGCCGGGTCGCAGGACCAGGAAGATCAACGCCGCCCCTGTCAGCAGGACCGCCTCGAGCGACAGCACGATGAAGGGGATCTGGATGTCTTTGGGAATGCGCATGGCAACCTCCTCGGTTCCAAAGACGCGGACGGCACCGCCGGCCTCGCCCGCGTGCCGGTCCATTATGTCACTGCCGTGAAGTTGCTGCTCCGTATCGTGCCGGGCCGTTACATCAGGTCGCGCACGACGCGGAAACCGACGATGTCGTTCGACAGGGCGGCCGAAAACCCGTTGCGCAGCGCACAGCGCAGGTAGCGCGGGTTGTACAGCCAGGAACCGCCGCGCAGGATGCGGCGCGCCTGGTCGCCGCCCTCTTCCCACGCGCTGCCGTCCAGCGGCGCGCCGTCGTAATTGTCGTGGACGACGTCCTGCACCCATTCCCACACGTTGCCGTGCATGTCGAACAGGCCCCAGGGATTGGCGGCGAACACGCCCACGGGCGTCGTGCCGCGCCGATAGACGCCGCGCGGGCTGCCGTTATACGTGAAATTCCCGTCGTAATTGGCCTGGTCGGTCGTGATCGTATCGCCGAACGAGAACGCCGTCTTCGTCCCCGCGCGGCACGCGTATTCCCACTCGGCTTCGCTGGGCAGGCGGTACGACTTGCCCGTCGTCTCGGAGAGCCAGCGCACGTAGCGGATCGCGTCGAACCAGTTCACGCCGACGACGGGATGGCGGTCCGTCTGCGCGAAGCCGGGCGCGTCCCAGTCGGTTTCCCCGGAGGAGCGCCAACCCGTCGCCGCGACGAACATGCGCCATTCGCCGACCGTCACCGGATAACGGCCCATCGCGATCGGCTTGTCGATGCCGACCCAGTGCTGCGGCAGTTCACGCGCCAGCCAGGCCGGCTGCGAACCGGACGCCATCGCGATCTTGCGCTCGTGCTCCGGAGAGCCCATCTGGAACCGGCCCGTCGGCAGCAGCACGAGTTCCGGGCCCCTGCTGTCACCGCCTTCGAAACGGTCGCGCAGAACGCCTTCGGTATCGGCCACCGGACTCGCGGGCGTGGGCAGCAGTTGTTCGAGCATCGCCTGGGCGCGCGCCGCTTCTTCCAGGCGGGCGCGCTTCTGCTCGGCGAGATAAATGGCGGCCGCCTTGGCCTGCGCGAGCTTGCGCTGCGTCTCCTCGCGTTCGGCTCTGGCCTTTTCCGCTTCCGCCGCGCGCCTCTCCAGCAGTTGCCGGCGCAGCGCTTCCTTGCGCACGGCCCGCGCCTGTTCGGCCGCCGCCTTCGCCGCCCGCTCCTGTTCGCGGCGCTGGCGCTCCAGCTGGGCCTTGGCTGCCGCATCGAGCCGGGCTCGCGCTTCCGCCAGCTTGCGCGCGGCGGCGTCGCGCGCGGCCTGTTCGGCGCGTTCAGCGTCCGCGCGCGCACGCAGTTCATCCGGACTGGGCCCCGCGGCCGCACGCAGGCGCGCGACCAGGTCGGACACGCCGGCAGGCCGCACCGCCGGCTCGCGCGCGAAGCCGGATTTCAGTACGCGCCACTGGCCGTCGTTCAAGCCTTGCGGCCGCGCGGGATCGGCACCCGCGGGCAGCGCGCCCGCCAGCATCCGGTACAGCATCACGGCCACGGCATACACGTCGAGCCCGCGCTCCGGCACACCACCGGCGGCGCTGGCCTCCGGCGCGCGATAGCCCGCCGTGCCCGAACTGGCGGGCGCCTCCAGGGACGGGCCGCCGGCCCGCGCTCGTGCCGCGATGCCGAAATCGAGCAGCTTGACGTCGCCACCGCGCGCCAGGAACACGTTGGCCGGCTTGATGTCGCGATGGACGAGGTGGTGCCGTTCCCACGCGTAGTCGAGCGCATCGGCCAGCGGCGCGAGGATGCCCAGCGCGCGGTCGAGACCGAGCCGGCCTTCGCGCGCCAGCAAGGCGTCGAGATCCTCGCCGTCGAGACACTCCATGATGATGAAATAGCTGTCCGTGGCCGGGTCCTGCGCCCAGTCGTAGACGCGCACGATATTCTGGTGCGCCAGCTGGCGCGCGCGTGCCGCTTCCTCGATCAGCAGCTTCGCGTGCAACGCGTTTTCCGTCAGGCGCGGCGGCAGGATCTTCAACGCCACCTGGGCGCTGTGGCCGAGTTCCGCGTGCGTCGCGAGATCGGTCGCCTGCCACACCTCGCCCATGCCGCCCTGCGCGATCAGGTGCTCCAGCCGGTAACGGCGGTGCGCCGGGCCCACTTCCTGCGTGGCCATCAGGCCGATCTCGGTGCCGGCGCGGGCCGGCGCGTCGGCGTACGCGGGGGCGTCGGCGGGATAGGCCGCGTCCAGGATCGCGTTCTTGCGGCTGTCGAATTCCTGGCGGCTCAGCAGGCCGTCTTCGTGCAGCGCGCGCAGTTCGCGCAGCTTGTCGATGGCCGTCTGCATCATCCCCGCGCCGGCAGCGGCGCGCCGCAACTGCCGCAGAAGCGGTCGCCGGCCTGGGCGCCCGCATGGCGGCACGCCGGGCCGGACGCCAGCGCGGCCGCGCCCGCGATCAGGCCCGCGCCCAACTGCGCCTGCGCGGCCAGCGCCGCCTTGTTCACGTCGTTCTGCATGGCGAGCAGGTCCAGCTGGTGGCGGCGCTCGCGCGCCAGGTCGTCGTCGCGCCGTTCGCGTTCGCGCGCGACGTGTTCCTCGGCGAGGCGCAGCGCTTCCTGCGGCGACATCGACGTCAGCGCGGCCAGTTGCTCCGCGCTCATGCCGGCCTGCGTGCGCGCCTTCAGCACGTCGGCCAGCAGCGCCGCGTTCGGGCCGGCGGCCAGCGCCACCTTGGCGATATCGTCGACCGCGCCCATCGTCTCCATGCGGCGCAGCTCGTGCGCACGCTCGGCGGCCAACGCGTCGGCCTGCAGCGCGGCGCGCGCCTGTTCGCCATCCAGCGCGACCTGCTGCAGCGCCGCGTCGGCCGCGATCGTGCGCAGCAGCTTCTCGTGCTGGGCCAGCGTGTCGGCCTGGTTACCGTCGCGGCGCAGCGCCTCCACGCGCTGGCGCACGGCTTCGGCGTCGACCGATTCGGACCGCTCCGCCGCGCGCAGACGCGCCGCGTTGGCCAGTTGCAGCGCTTGCAGGCGGCCCGCGTGTTCCTCGGCCTCGATCTCGCGGGCACGCCGTGCCGCGTCTTCCTCGGCCGCATGCAGCCGCGCCAGTTCGGCGCGCTGGCGGGCCGCGTCCTCGATGCCGCGCGCCTGCTCGATCTTGTTGCGGATCTGCTGTTGCAACAGCTGGTGCGTGAAGCGCTGGGCCGCGACCGTGCGTTCCTGCGCCGCGTCCTGGCGCGCCAGCGCCACTTCCTCGCGCATGCGCACGGCCGCCAGTTCGCGCAGGTGCGCCCATTCGCTTTCCGCGTCCGCACGCGCGCCACGCTTCTGCGCCAGTTCATGTTCGAGTTCCGCGACGAGGTCTTGCGCGCCCCGCTCGATGGCCTGCTTGCGGGAGCGGGCCTCGACGATGCGGCCATACAGCTCGATCTCGCGCACGCGGATCGCCTGCGCGCGCTCGGCGTTCTGCAGCGTCATCTCGGCGCGCTCGAGGCTCGCGCCCTGGCGCAGTTCGGCGCGGCGGTGCGCCAGGCGTGCCTGGCTTTCCTCGCGCGCGATGCGGCGCCACTCGTCCGCCGTGTACAACTCGTCGAGCTGGCGCGCATGCTCGACTTTCACGCGCTGCTCGTCCACCGCGAGCCACAGGCTGCCGATGCGGGCGCGGTTGGCGTCGAAGCGGTCGTGGCGCAGCGCCAGCGTGTCCACGCGCACGATCGCAAGGCCATAATCCGCCAGCAGCGAGGCGAGGCCGCCCTGCAGGTGCTGGTCGAGTTCCGGACGCAATTCGCGCCGCTGCTTACCATCCTCCGCCATCTCGCGCAGCGAACGCGCCGCGACGAATTCGCCCGCCAGCTGGCGCACGGGCTGCATCAGCAATTCCCGCAGGTGATCGCTTTTCACCGTGCCCGGCATCGTCATGAAGTGGCGCGCGAACGCGGGCACGTTCTCGATGCGCACGGACAGCGCCAGCCGCGCCGACACCTCCAGGTGTTCCGCGCTGCAGAGGCCATCCAGCTCGAAGTCGACGGGCAGCGCGCCGCTGCGCGTGACGAGGATCTCGGCATGCTGGTCGCGCAGCAGGTGGTTCAGGCGCGTGAAGAAGCCTTCGATCTCGTACTCGCCCTGCGGCACTTCCGTCGCGGTCTCGCCTTGCAGGATATAGGCGCGCGCCGTGGCGGGCACGCGCAGCGTCTTGACGAACACGCCGGACAGCGCGCGCACGCCGAAGAACACGGCCAGTTCGTCCGGGCCGGGGACCCAGCGGTTCTCGACCAGCACGGGCGCATGGCGCGGCGTGCCGAGCATCAGGCCGCAGGCGCCGCAATAACCGTCGGCCGCGCCATGCGCCTGCGCGCAGCGCGGGCATTTGGCGCCGCCTAGTCCGAACATCCGCAACATCATCCACTCCTTTCCACTGCCGCCACGCGGACAGCCTACCTCAAATGATCCCGATCCGCTCTACGCACGTCACGCTCGCGCCGCGCGCGCGGACGTCGTCCACGAACCCGTCCGGCAAGGCATCGCGCCACGCGTGCGGCAGCACGATCCGGTCGCCCGGCCCCGCCTCGCGCAGCAGCAGCGCGCACTTGGGCAGAAGGCCGTCGACCGTGCCGACGCGCCCCGCATGCCACGCGTCCGAGCAGCCGGTGGCAAGCAGCCGCGCGCGCGGCAGGAATTCGCGGCCCCGTGCGATGCGGTCAGCCAGCACGAGCGCCAGTTCGTACGAGCGTCCCGCGAACGGCTCCCCGCCGAACCGCACCGTCGTGCGCCAGCGCCCGAGGCCCCGGCCGTCGAAATGGCGGGCGCCGGCTAGCGCCTGGCGCACGGCCAGCTGGCGGGCCGCGTCGGCACCCGGCACGGCGATCGTCTGTTCCTCGTCCACCTGCTGCGCGCCAGGGGCCAGCGGATGGACGCTCACTTCGACCCAGCCGAGCGCGTCGGCCGCGCCGCCGCTATGCAGCGGAAACCAGGCGCGGCTGCTCGACACGCGCGCACCGGGATCCGGATGGCCGTCCAGCTGGCCCAGATGCGCGAGGCCGTCCGGGCCGCCCAGCAGCGCGTCCGGCGAAGCATCGCCCACGTCGTGGCCGTCCACGCGTCCCAGCTGCCACGCGTCGGACCAGCCGTTGGCGACCACGTCGCCGCGCCCGTACCACACGCCGCGCACGATGCGGTCGGCCAGCACGAAGGCCAGTTCGGCGTCGCGCCCGGCGGGCGTTTTGTCGGCGCTGAGCACGACCTGGTCGCGGCTGTCGATCTTCGCTTCCGTGTGGCGCGCGAGGCGCACCACCTGCTGCATGCGCTCCGCGCGCTGCGGGTCGCCCGGCACGACGCACTTGACGTCCGCGCGGCCCGCGCGTTCGCGGCGCGTGGCGGTGACCGTCAGCAGCGTACCGTCGGGCAGGCGGCTGCGGCAGACGGCTTGCGTCGGTGCGTTCATGCCGCCTCCTGCGCTTCGCGGACGGCGCGCCGGCCGGCGCATTCCGCCTCGAGATTGGCGACGATGCGTTCGGCCTCGTCGTACAGCGCGGCCAGGCGCGCATTTCCCCCTTCCTTGTCCGCCCCGTCGAGACGGGCCAGTAAAGCCCACGCCTCGTCCAGCGCGACGGTCGCACGCAGGCTGTGGCGCATGCGGCGCAGCTGTTCGTCGATGGCGAGCGGCTGGCCCGGCGCGGCCAGCACGAGCGCGGGCATGGTCGTGATCTCGACCGACAACCGGTCCAGGCGCTGCAACAACGCCTGCTGCTGGCGGAACAGGTCTTGCCCGGACGGCAGCGCGCCGAGGCGCAGGCCGCACATCACGCAAGGCAGTTCCAGGAACATGCGGCGCAGCGCCTTCGCATCGGCCAGCGCCGGTTCCACGCGTTCCGGCACGGCGGCCGGGACGGCGGCGACGGCGCCGCCCGCCGCGCGCGCCGCCAGTTGCGCCGCGTAGTCCACGCCTTCGAGTTCGACGGGCACGCAATCGTCCACGGTCAGCCCGAAGCGGAGGTATACAAGCCGGTTCAGGCCCAGGCGGAACGCGTTCCACTCGTCGATGTCCGCGCACGGCGGCAGGTCGAGCGCGCCCTGCTCCAGCGCGCTGCGCACCGCGCCTTCCACCGAGGCGCCCAACGCCGCCAGGTCCAGGCGGCCGTCCGCCTCCGCCGCGAGGTACAGGTCGAAGCGCTTGCCCGCCGGCGCCGGGTCGGCCGGGTCGATGGCGAAGGTCGTCCGCAGGCCGATCTCGGGCGCCTGCGCGAACGGGACGACGTCGACCGTGTACGGTCCAGGGTGGAACGCCCACGCCAGTTCGCCGGGGCGCAGCTCGACTTTCCTGCCGCTTTGGGTCGTGGCGCGGCGCGGCCGGCCGTCCGCGTCGACGATCACGACGGGGCAGCCCGGCGGCACGCCGCAGCTGGGCTGCAACGGCACCGCGACGGCCGTGTGTCCGAGGCTGCACGCATCGACGGCGGGCGCGGCGCGCTTGAAGAATGGGATCATAACGGGTCCGCCTCCAGCGGTTCGACAATGAATTTCGCGCCATGCGCCTGCAGATGGTCGCCTGGCGCGGCGGCGAACGGCCAGGTGGCCTCGCATTCACCGTCCGCGTCGAGCCGGCCGGCCAGGATCGTGCCGCCCGCGCCGTCACGCACGCGCAGCGGCGCGCGCGCGGCCAGCAGCGCCTGCGCGAACGGGGCCTGCGGCGCGAGCTGCAGGACGGCGCGCCAGCCACCGTCCGCAGCGACGAAGTGCAAGGTCCACCAGTCGTCTTCCGTGACGACGGCGTCGAGCGTGCCGCTGCTCGCCGCGCGCAGCACGCCGCGGCTGCCGCGCCACGATCCGGATGCGCAGTTGTCCGCCCTTGCGCGGCGGGCCAGCGCCAGATGGCGCAGCCGGCGCGCCGTCAGCGGCGACGCCTGCAGCGCGGCCCGTTCGCCCGCCGTCAACGGCCGGGTGCCGTCCAGCGCGGCGGCCAGCGTGGCATCGTCCAGCATCAAGCGGTCGCCCGGCTTGCGGCGCCCCAGCAGCAGGGCTTCCCGCAGCCGGCGGGAGGTCGTGTCGTCGCTATGCATCGCTTCCTCGCTCAATATCAAAGGCCGCGCCCAGGCGGGCGATGGCCGCGTCGCGCCGCTTGCGCAGCGTCGGCAGCGAGACCTCGGCCAGCGCCGCCAGCTGCTGCATCGTCGGCAGCGCGCCGGTGGCCGGGTCGCGCCAGGCGTCGGGATAGGCGTCGTCGTCGGGCCCCAGCAGCCGCGCGTACACGGCGAGGCGCACCGGCAGCCCGTCCGCCGCCAGCACGCGCGCCACCTTGCCGTCGAGCGTCTCGGCCGCTCCCGCTTCCCTGGCATAGCCGGGGGCAGTGAAACGCTCAGCGCCAGCGTTTCCAGGCGCGCATCCAGCGTGTCGTCCGGCGGTGCCGGTTCCGGTTCCGGTTCCGGTTCGGGTCCCGCCAGGTCGAGCGCGTCCTCGCACGCTTCCAGTATCCGGTCCGGGCCGGGCGTCGCCGCGTCCTCGGATTCCTGCAGCACACGCCAGTAATCTTCCACCCAGACCGAGGCGTCGTCCAGGTCCCGCAGCCAATCCTCGTCGCGGTTTGCCGACAGCTGTTCGTAATCGCCGATCTCGCGCAACATCGCGGCGATCTTGTCCGGGCTCGTTTTCAGGCTGGCGAAGCGCTTGGAACGCGTGTGCAGCGGCCCGGGCCCGCCGCCGAACGCTTCCAGCGACTCGCTCCAGCGCAGGATCCACTCGGGCCGGCAATCGGCGATGGTGCGCAGCTGGCGCGCTTCGATGGGCGCGGTGGCGTCGGGAATGTCGCGGCCGAGGATGGCGCCGACCTGCTCCCGGTGCGCGCGCCAGTCGGCGAACAGGCGCGCCACGTCGTGGTAGGCGGTGTCCAGCATGCGGTAGGCGTACATGCGGTTCGGGCTGCACGGGCGGCCGCAGGCGGCCTGGTAGTTGTCGGCGTCGACGCGGTCGCGCAGCACGGCGAACATGTCGTTCACCTTCTTGCGCAACAGCGCGTCGCCCGGGGGCGCGTCGGCCAGCGCGGCGCGGAAGGCGTCCCAGTCGGCCGGACGGGCGCGCAGTTCGACGACGAGGGCCACGGCCAGTTCATAGACCGTCTCGCCATAACCGTTGCCGGCCGCCCGCGCGCGGGCGCCGTGGCGCTGGGCCAGCAGCCCGGCTGCCATGCGTTCGACGTAGTCGTCCAGCATGTCCGGGCGCGCGGGATCGAGGCCGCGCAGCGCGGCGAGCGAGCACTGTCCCAGCAACTTGCGCACTTCCTCCCAGCCCGGTTCCTGGTACCGGGTTCCCGGCAAACGCATAAATCCTCTTCGATGGTTCGGTCCACGATGGCAGGACCCAAGGGCACTCGACAACCGTCGCGAGCGGCCGCAATGCCGTTCGAGAAGCGCAACTGTACGCGTCGTACGACCGGTCCGCCGTACGACGCGCAGCAGGTTTTTGACGTGCCCGAAATGAATCATGCCATAGAAACACATCGATCAGGCGCGCAGCTGAGCGGAAAATACCCCTTAATTCAAGGCCTTGCCGGCACCGCGGCGCGCCAGCGCCCCCAGCACGGCCGCCGCGACGGGCGCCGCGTGCTCGCCCCCGGTCGCCTCCGAACGGCTGACGAACAAGGCGACGGCCAGCCGGTGCGCCTGGCCCGGCACGCTGTGCGGCTCCAGCCAGCCGGTGAACCACACCGTGGCCAGCGCGCCGTCGCCCACGGGCGCCGTCCCCGTCTTGCCGGACAGGCCCCGCCGGATGCCGGCCAGCGCGGGCGCGCGGAAGGCGCCGGACGCCGTGCCCACGTCGACGACACCCTTCATGCCGGCGCGGATGCGGTCCAGGCGCACGTCCAGCGCCGGTCCGGCGGCGGGCTGCGCCGCCACGCCGTCGAGCTCCGCCAGCAGGCGCGGGACGATCACGCGCCCCTGCCCGACGGCGCCCGCCACGAGCGCCATCTGCAGCGGTGTCGCCTGCATGCGCAACCCGATCGCCATCTGCCGCAGCTCGTGGCGCGTGTGGACGGGGTCGATACCGGCGGGCGTCCACTGCAAGGCATCCCACGCGGACCATGCATAGTCGGCCGGCAGCAGGCCGCCGTCGAGACGCAGCGCCTGGCCGAAGCCCAGCCGGCGCGCCATCGCGACGATGGGACGGACCGGATCGAGCGCGCCCGGCGTCAACGGCTGCAGGTCGGGCACGCCGCCGTCGGGCCGGCCGAGCAGGCTTTGATCCGACAACTCGCCCGTCCACGCGAACCACGTGTTCAGGCTGTACGTCAATGCCTGCGCGAGGCCCAGGCGGCCGTCGTGCGCGCGCCGGTCCAGGCCCTGGTCGCGGAAATTCGTGATCCTGGCGCGGCCGTCGACGGGGTAGGTCGGCGCGTCCGTGCGGAAGGCGTAGCCGCGCTCGCGCGCCACGGCATTGATGCCGGCCAGCGGCAGGCCGTCCAGCAGGGCGTCCAGCTGGCGGTCGGACCGTGCGGCCAGTTCCAGGCCGAGGGCGCTGACGATCTTGAACGTCGATCCCGGCGCGCGCTCGGCGCCGCCGTCGTGCTGCAGCGCGGGCAGCCGCAGCGGGCTCGCGGCCGGGTCGATGCGGTCGAAATCGCGCGCTTCCTTCCAGTTGGCGGCGTCCACGGCCGGCATGCCCGCGCCGGCCAGCGCGAGGATCGCGCCCGTCTCCGTGTCGAGCAGGACGACCCCCGCCTGCCGGCCGGCCGGCGCCAAGCCGCCGCCGCTGCATGCCGCGCCATCCCAGCGGCCGCGGCGCATGGCGACGCAGTCGAGCGCCGCCTGCGCGGCCGTCTGCAGGCCGGCGTCCAGCGTGAGGCGCGCCGCGTGATGGCCGCCCGGCAGCCGGCCCAGCATCGCGGCGACACTTCCCGGCTGGTTGGCGCGCACGCCCAGCAGGGTCGAGAGACCGGCCGCGCGCGCGCCTTCCGTCGGGGCGCCGTCGCGCCACAGCGGGATGCCGGTGCGGTCGGCCAGCGCCACGTCGGCCAGCGGTGCCGGCGGACGCGCCGTGGACGGGGCCAGCGCCTGCCACGCGAGGCGGCCGTCGCGCACGACGAGGTGACGGTAGCGCGCATCGCCAGGCGTGGCCAGCGCATCCAGCGCCAACGGGTCGGCGTCCAGCACGATCTCGGTGGCGCCGGCGTCAAGCAGCAGGTCGAGCACCTGCACCTCGTCGGGCGCGCGGCATGCGCGGCCGTCGCAGCCGGGTTGCGGCTCGCCCCGCAGCCGCGCACCCGACACATGGCGCAGGCGGCCGGCGAGCATCAGCCGGATGCTGTCGCCCGCGCGCGCCGGGGCCGCGAGCAACAAGCGCAAACGCGCCGCGCCGCCGGCCGCCGGCCACGCGCCGACGCGCTGCCACGCCGCCCAACCCTGCGGCAGGCGCGCGAACAGGCGCGCGCCGAGCGGGGGCATATCGTCCGCCAACGGCACGGGCGCCATCGACGCGCCCTGCACGACTTCCGCGCGCCACGTGCCCGCCACGTTGACGGCGTCGGCGCTGCGCACGCGCCACGCGAGGAGGCGGCGCTCGGCATTGAAGATGCGCACCTGCTCGCGCACGAAATCGCCGTCGGCGCGGCGGTACAGGCGTTCCAGCAGGCGCAGCGCGTCGCCGTCGAGCGCGACGCCATCCCAAGGCGTCTTGCCGGCCGCGCGCCACGCGGCGAGGTCGGGCGGGGCCAGCTCCGCCAGCCCGTTGCTGCCCAGGCGCACGAGGCCCCGTGCGCTCAGCAGATCGAACAGCTGCTCGTCTTCCAGCGCGGCGGCGGGCAGCGACGGCACGCGGTAGTCGCCCGGCGCCAGCACCGCCTCGACGGCCGGCCCCTGCGCCGGCAGCGCGACGACGAGGGCGCGCTGTTCCGGCGCCGGCCGGTACAGCTGCACGACGAGCTCACCGGCCGGCGGGCACGCGCCGCCTGCGCGCCGCTGCAGGCGCAAGGCGCCCCCCTGCCACGTCAGCCAGCCGTCGCCGCGCAGCGCTGGCGTTCCACCGGCCGTCCACCACTGCGCCCGGCCTTCCCAGCGCACACGCAAGTCGGACCCGGCGCGGCCGTCGACCGTCACGCGCGGCATCGCCTGGTCGGCCAGCAGCACATTGCGCGGCGCCTCCAGGCCGGCCACGTCGGCGAAGGCCCAGCCGATGCGCAGCGGCAGCAGGCGCCCGGGGCGCGTGCGGTCGAGGAGCTGGTCGCACAGGTCGATGCGGTGCACGGGACCGGCGCGCATGCCGGACAGGATGAGCAGCGAGTCCAGGCCGCGCGTGCGCACCGATGCGCCCGGCGCTTCCGGCACGGTGAACGCGAAGCCCGGCAGCACGGACTGGAAGCGCGCGGCGCCATCGCCGGACGGCGTCGTCCCGGCCGCCGCCAGCCAGCGCGCGTGCACGATGATGAGCACGGCGCCCGCCGCGGCCAGCAGCACGCTTGCGGCCGTGAGCCAGCGCAGCGGCGCCGGGCCGAGCAGGTGTGTCCGCGTGCGTGCCGGCGCCTGCGTGCGCGTGCCGGCACGCAGGTTGCGCGCGCGCCGCCAGCGCGTCCGGTTGGCCGCGACGGCCGTGACGAGCGCTCCGATCATCGTTGTCTCTCCCTCGATGTGTCCGTCCGCGCTTAGCGGGGGGCGACGCAAACGCGCGGCGCGCCGGTCGCGCTTTTGCGCGCTTCATCCCGCGTTTTTTGCGGTCCGTCGCACGCCGCTGGAGACCCGGAAGGCCCGCGGCTACAGTACACACATCGACAACGCACCCACCCCGAGGAGAACATCATGAACGTCATCAAACACATGGAAGCCGCCTTCCTGGTCGCACTGAGCCTGGCCGCCGCCGGCAGCGTCGCCATCGACAGCATGAAACCCGCACTAGCCGGCACCCAGACCTACGCGACGGCCGCCGGCATCCCCGTCGTGCACGTCACCGCCAAGCGTTTGAGCCCGGTCGAGAAACAGCAGCTGCTGGCGCTGGAACGCGTGCGGAGCCGCGCATGACGTGCACCCGGACGGCCGCGCGCGCACGCCGCCGTCCGCCGCTTTACAGAGTGTCTCGACGTAATCGTTTCAGATGTCAGCATGTGCTTCATCGGCTGAATTGACAGGCAGAGCGCGCTATATTGGTCGCATCCGAAGCCCGGATTGGAGACCAACATGAAACGCCTCGCTCTCGCCGCCCTCATCGCCCTCGGCGCCGCCGCCGCACCCCTGCCTTCGATGGCTTACAGCAATGTCAGCCTCTACATCGGTACCGCCCCGCCGGCTCCGCTGTACGAACGCATCCCCGCGCCGCGCTACGGTCATGTATGGGCGCCCGGCCACTGGGAATGGAACGGCTACCGCCACGTATGGGCGCCGGGTTTCTGGATTGCCGAACGCCCGGGCTATGTCTACCGTGCACCGGCCTGGTATCAGGGCAATGGCGGGTGGTATATGCAGCCCGCGGCCTGGACGCCGTACGGCCCCGACCGCGACCGCGACGGCGTGCCCGACCGCTTCGAGCGCCGTTATGACCGCGGCTACGACCGCGGCTATGTCAACGACCGGCCCTATTACCGCGACCGCGACCGCGACGGCATCCCCGACCGCTACGAACACCACGGCCGGCGCTGGGACGAAGACCGCGACGGCGTACCGAACCGCTACGACCGCGATCGCGACGGCGACGGCGTGCCGAACCGCTGGGATCGCCGGCCGGACAATCCTTACCGCCGCTGATGCAGCCGAGACACAGCACCGCCTCGGTGCTGTTTTTCTTTCCGGCTACAGTATTTGTGAAAAGCAGGTATCCTCCCGGCATGAACGACTTTCCCGATCTGGAACGGATCGCCTACAAGGCCGAGCGGGCGGCCAGCGTCCGCCTGGCCCGCGCCGAAGGGCTGTCCGCCGCCGACGCGCTGCGCCGCACGCTGGAACTGGCGGCGGGCGCCAAGGGCCTTGCCGCCCTGGTCGAGCTGCGCACCGGCATGCTGGCCGCGCAGGCGGCCCGCGACGCCGCCCGTGCTTTCGCCAACGCTGCCATTCAAGCCCGCCACGACGGTCAACCCGGCGCGTGGCGCGGCTGGTTCGACGGCTCCGCCAAGCCGAACCCGGGCCGCTGCGGCATCGGCGTCCGGCTCGACGGCCCCGGCGGCGTCCAGGTGGAGCTGGCCGAACCGGCCGGTCACGGCAACAGCAGCGAAGCGGAATACCGCGCCCTGATCGCGCTGCTGGAAGCGGCCGTCGCCCACGGCGCGTGCGGCTTGACGATCTACGGCGACAGCCGGGTCGTGATCGACGACGTCAACGGCCCGGACCTGTACGCCGCGCCCGCGCTGGCCGTCTACCGCGCCCGCGTGCACGCGCTGCTGGCAAACGTGCCCGGCGTGCATTTGCGCTGGGTGCCGCGCCACAAGAACACCGGGGCCGACGCGCTGTCGCAGCGCGCGCTCGCACCCCCCTCCTTCGATGAAACCGATGCAAGCAACGAACTCCACACGCCATCCTGAACTCGACGCCTGGCCGGCGCGCCTGGCGGAACTGGCCGCCGCCGCGCTGGCCGAACAAGCCCCTGACGGCGCCCACGACCTGAACCACTTCGAACGAGTCTGGCGCAATGCCCAGGCGCTGCTGGCACAGTATCCGCAGGCGGATGCGCTCGTCGTGCTGGCGGCCTGCTACCTGCACGACCTCGTCAACGTGCCGAAAGACGACCCGCGCCGCAGCAGCGCCTCGCGCCTGTCGGCCGGGCTGGCGAGCGAACGGCTGGCCGCGCTCGGCTTCCCGGCGGAGAAAATCCCCGCCGTCGCCCACGCGATCGAGGCCCACAGCTTTTCCGCCGGCGTGCCGGCGACGACCCTGGAAGCGCGCATCGTGCAGGACGCCGACCGCCTGGACGGTCTCGGCGCCGTCGGCCTCGCGCGCATGTTCTACATCGCCGGCCGCATGGGCAGCGCCCTCGCCCACGGCAGCGATCCGCTCGCGCAAGACCGCCCGCTGGACGACAGATCGTATTCGCTCGACCACATCGAAGCGAAACTTGCGCGCCTGCCGGGCATGATGCAGACGGAGGCCGGCAGGCAGCTGGCCGAGGCGCGGCTGGCCACCTTGACGGACTTCCGCAACGCGTTCGCCGCCGAGTGGAGCGGCACGCCACACAGGTGAGTCCGACCGGGCCGTCAATGTTGTCGGCCCGGCAATCGGTGCTACCATAGGCGTTTTCCGAATCGTGACGGGAAGGCCATGACCAGCAGCGCGACTCTTGCCAGGACGCCGTCCGGCAACCTGAATTTCGTCCTCATCTGCGTGTTCGTCGACATGCTCGGCATCGGCCTCATCGTGCCCGTGCTGCCGGGCCTCGTGGGCGAATTCGTCGCCAACCGCGAGCAGCAGGCGCTGTGGTACGGCGTGCTGGGCGCCACGTTCGGGCTGATGCAATTCCTGTTCATGCCGATGGTCGGCGCGCTGTCCGACCGCATCGGGCGCCGCCCCGTGCTGCTGTATTCGATGGGCGGCATGTGCATCAACTTCCTCGCCACCGCGTGGGCGCCGAACCTCGCCTGCCTGTTCATCGGGCGCGTCATCGGCGGGGCATCGTCGGCCAGCATGTCGGTGGCGTCGGCGTATGCGTCGGACGTGTCGACGCCGGAGAACCGCGCGAAAAGCTTCGGCAAGATCGGCGCCGCGTTCGGCTTCGGCTTCATCTGCGGCCCGATCCTGGGCGGCCTGCTCGGCAACATGGGGCTGCACCTGCCGTTCTACGTGGCGGCCGCGCTGTCGGCCGCGAATTTCATCTACGGCTGGGTCGCCGTGCCGGAATCGCTGCCGCGCGAGCGCCGCGCGCCGTTCCAGTGGGCGCGCATCAATCCGTTCGGCGCCCTGCTGCGCCTCGCGCGCCGCACCGATATCCGCGGCCTGATCATCGTCTACACGCTCGTCTCGTTCGCCCAGATGATGCTGCAGACGACATGGGTCCTGTACACGACGTTCCGCTTCGACTGGACGCCGCGCGACAACGGCGTCGCCCTGTTCTGCGTGGGCGTGTGCTCGATCGTCGTGCAGGCGGGACTGCTCGCGCCGCTGATCCGGCGTTTCGGCGAAGTGCGGCTGTCGCTGATCGGCCTGTCGTCCGGCGCCGTGACCTACTTCCTCTATGCGATCGCGACGCATGGCTGGATGATGTACGTGTTCATCCTGTGCAACCTGCTGTCGTTCGCGGCGGGGCCGGCGCTGCAGGGCATCCTGTCGAAGTCGTCGTCGAGCCGCGAACAGGGCGAGCTGATGGGCTCGCTGCAATCGATCAGCAGCATCGGCCTCGTCGTCATGCCCCTCGTCGGCACCGTGCTGCTGGGCGCCGCAAGCCACCTGCCGCCGCTGGACTGGCGCGTCGGCGGGCCGTTCTTCCTGTGCGCGGCGATGCAGGCCGCGGCGCTGCTCGTCGCGCACCGCTACTTCCGCAGCCACGGCATACCGGAGACGGCACCGGCCGCCGAGAAGGCGTGACGATCGCCGCGCCCGTACTGCTGGCGGTGCTGGGCGCGGCGCTGCTGCACGCGAGCTGGAACACACTGCTCAAGCGCCGCGGCGAACCGCTGCTGGCGGCCGTGCTCATCGCGGCCGGATCGGCCGTGGCCGCGATCGTCCTGCTGCCCTTCCTTGCGGCGCCGGCGCGCGCGAGCTGGGGTTTCATCGCGGCGTCCAGCGTCGTGCAGACGATCTACTATCTGCTGCTCATCGAGACCTACCGCGACGGCCAGGTCAGCCACGCCTATCCGCTAATGCGCGGCTGCGCGCCGTTGCTGGTCGCGCTCGTCAACGGTCCGCTGACGGGCGACCGGCTGAGTGTCGGCCAGTGGTGCGCGATGCTGATGATCTGCGGCGGCGTGCTGGGCCAGTGGCTCGTCGCGCGTGCGGCGCCCGCGTCCGGCGCACGCCGCACGACCGTGTTCGCGCTGCTGACGGCCGGCGTGATCGCGGCCTATACGCTGATCGACGGCCAGGGCGTGCGCCGCTCCGGCGCGCCGGCCGCGTACACGCTATGGATCTTCCTGCTGACGGGCGTGTTCGTGTGCGCCTGGACGGCCCGCGGCCGCGTACGGGCCCTCGCCGCGTTCGCGCGCGCGAACCCGCTCGTGGCGCCGCTGGGCGGCCTCGCGTCGGCCGGTTCGTACGGCATCGCGCTGTGGGCGATGACGCGGGCCCCGGTCGCAGCGGTGGCGGCGCTGCGCGAGACGTCGATTCTGTTCGCGACGGCGATCGCCGCCGTCGTCCTGCGCGAACCCGTCGGCCGCGCGCGCCTGGCGGCCGTCGCGCTGATCGCCTGCGGCGCGGTGGCGATGCGGCTGGCCTGAAAACCGGGGTCAGGGCCCGTTTTTTGGCAATTGCTCAAAAACGGGCTCTGACCCCGGTTTAGAGCTTCATTTCGTCCTTGCCGAGCGCTGCAGGTGCTTGCCGGGCGTGGGCGGAACACGCCGCGGCGATGGCGGCGGCGAGCAAGGTCAGGCGGAATGGCGTTATCACGATACGCATGTCAGAATGGCAAACACGGGGCGGCCGCCATTGTCCACTGGATTGCGCGCCCTTTGTTGCCCTTGCGCAAATATTTTTGATATGCATAACCGTCGGCGACCCCGCGGTTTTGCCTTCGCGAACGCCCGTGCCGCTATAATGGCGCGTCTTCATGTCGAGGTTTACCGTGTCCGATCGCCTTAAAGTCCTGCCCCAGTATCTGCTGCCGAAGCGGCGCCTCACGACTTTCGCCGGCCGCGTGGCCGGTGCCAAGGGCGGCACGGTCACGACGCGGATGATCCGCTGGTTCGTCGCAAAGTACGGCGTGAACATGGCGGAAGCCGAGAATCCGGACATCGCCAGCTACAAGAGTTTCAACGACTTCTTTACCCGGCCGCTGAAAGCCGGCGCGCGTCCGCTGGCCGATGCCGATTTCGTCTGCCCCGTCGACGGCGCCATCAGCCAGTTCGGCGCCATCGACGACCATCACATCCTGCAAGCGAAAGGCCACCGCTTCACGACGACGGAACTGGTCGGCGGCGACGCCTCGCTGGCCGGACAATTCCGCCACGGCTGCTTCGCCAATCTGTACCTGTCGCCCAAGGATTACCACCGCCTGCACATGCCGTGCGACGGCAAGCTGACCCGCATGATCTACGTCCCGGGCGCCCTGTTCTCCGTCAATCCGACGACGGCGCGCGGCGTCCCGAACCTGTTCGCGCGCAACGAGCGCGTCGTCTGCGTGTTCGAGTCGCCCGAGCACGGCCCGTTCGTGATGGTGCTCGTGGGCGCGACGATCGTCGGCAGCATGGCGACCGTCTGGCATGGCGTGGTGAATCCGCCCCGCATGCAAAAGGTCACGGAATGGACGTACACGGACCGCGACATCGTCCTGAAAAAAGGCGAAGAGATGGGCCGCTTCCTGCTCGGTTCGACGATCGTCATGCTCTTCCCTCCGAACACGATCCGCTTCAACCCAGACTGGGCCCCCGAGCGCCCCGTGCGCCTGGGCGAGATGATGGGCAACCGCCCGGCTTGATCCCCCAAGCAAAAAGATGTTGTACTGACAAGCCCTTCATGTCAGCATGGCGTTTCCTTTTCCCGGAGGCAAACCATGGATGACAAGCGCCCGCCCGTTCCCGATGTCGTGACCACTCTCGCTGCGCAGCAGGACATGCGCGAGGCTTACCTGGGCGGCGCGCCCGGCCTGTTCGTGTCCGGCGCCGTCTGGGCGGTCGCCGGCCTCGTGTGCCTGTGGCGCTCGCCGCAGACGGCCGTCTGGGCGCTGTATGCGGGCGGCGTGCTGATCCACCCGCTGTCCGTGCTGCTGACCCGCCTCCTCGGCCGCTCGGGCCGCCACGCGAGCGGCAATCCCCTCGGCATGCTCGCCTTCGCGACGACGATCTGGATGATCCTGATGCTGTTCCTGGCCTACGGCATCGCGCTGTGGCGCATCGAGCTGTTCTTCCCCGCGATGTTGTTCATCATCGGCGGGCGCTACCTGACCTTCGCGACGCTGTTCGGCGGAAAGGTATTCTGGGTGTGCGGCGCGGTGCTGGCAGCGGCGGGCTATGGCCTGGCCACGCAGCACGCGGCGCCGGCCGCCGGGGCGTTCGCCGGATCCGTCATCGAGATCGTGTTCGGCGGCATCGTCCTGGCGGCGATGCGCGGCACCCGGGGCACCGCGCGCGTATCCGCCTGAACGCTCAGGCGGCTTTCTCCCGGTTCTTGCAGAACATCTCCTCCAGCATGTCGAGGAACGCCCGCGTCTTCGCGGGCATGAGGCGCCGCCCCGGGAACACGGCCCAGCCGGTCGAGACCGGCATATCCCACTCCGGCAACACGCGCACCAGCTGGCCTCGTTGCACGTGTTTCGCCACGATGAAATCCGTGCTCGCCGCGATGCCGGCCCCGCTGCAGGCGATCTTCGCCAGCAGCTGAGGCGAATTGGCCGTCAGGCGCGCCGTCAGCGCCTTTTCCCAGCGCACTTTGCCGCGCAGCAAAACCCACGGCACCGCCCCGCCCGTACGGCTGAGGACGCACAGCAGGTCGTGCCGCAGCAGATCGTCCGGCTGTTCCGGCAGGCCGCGCTGCGCGATATACGATGGCGCCGCGTACAGGCCAAACTGCTGCATCGCGATACGGCGCGCGGCCAGCGTCGAATCTTCCGGCAGGTCGCCCATGCGGATCGCGATGTCGAAGTTTTCCGCGACGAGATCGACACGCCGCGGCGACAGGTCCAGTTCCAGCGACACGGCCGGATAGCGGTCCATGAATGCCGGAATCATCTCCGCCATGACGACGTTGGCGAAATCCTGCGGCATCGAAATGCGCAGCTTGCCGCTGGGCGCGGCCTGGCGGTGCTGGGCCAGCGCGCCGGCCGCGTCCACTTCCTCCGCCACCTTGCGCGCGTGTTCCAGCAGGCTCGCGCCGAACTCCGTCAGCATCAGGCGGCGCGTCGTCCGCTGCAGCAGGCGCTCGCCCACGCTCGCCTCCAGCAACGCGATGCGACGCGACACGGTCGACTTGGGCAAGTCCAGGCGCTGTGCCGCCATGCTGAAACTGCCGGCCTCGACGATACGCGCGAACAGCAGCAGGTCGTTCGGTTCGACATCCATAGATTGTTCCATTGGTTGAATAATGTTATCCATTCTATCGCCTTCCGCACGATATATGGAACCGCTAAAGTGTCTACATCGAAACACCAACCGACACGAAGGAAGACACCATGAACATCCTGCAGATCAACTCGAGCTTGCGCGGCACCCAATCCGAATCGACCCGTGTGGCCAATGTGATCGTCGCGAAAGTGGCCGCCGCCAATCCGGGCGCAACCGTCACCGTGCGCGACCTGGGCGCGAACCCGCATCCGGTGCTGGACGAAGCGGCGCTGGGCGCCCTGTTCACCCCGGCCGACCAGCGCACGGCCGAACAGGCCGCCCGCGTGGCCCTGGACGACGCCCTGATCGCGGAAGCGCAAGCGGCCGACGTGATCGTGCTCGGCGCGCCGATGTACAACTTCGGCATGCCGATCCAGCTGAAAGCCTGGTTCGACGCCATCGCCCGCGCCGGCGTGACGTTCCGCTACACGGAGACCGGTCCGGAAGGCCTGCTCAAGAACAAGAAGGTGTACGTCGCCACGTCGCGCGGCGGCATCTACCCGGCGGACGCCGACCCGCAAGTGCCGCACATCCGCATGCTGCTGAACTTCCTGGGCATGACGGACCACCAGTTCATCTATTCGGCAGGCCTGGCGATGGGTCCGGAAGCGGCCGCCAAGGGGCAGGCCGAGGCGGACGCCGCCGTCGCAGCATTGGCTTGAATATCGACATTGCGTCAAGGAGAGAGATCATGACCCAGCAAGTGCAAACCCAAACCGTGGCCACGAGCCGCGGCGTTGAACGCCTGGTCGGTGGCCAGTTCGTGATGGACGGCGCAGGCGTCAAGATCAACCGTGTCCTGACGCAACCGCTGCAGCGCCGCCTCGATCCGTTCCTGATGCTGGACGCGTTCGGCAGCGACAAGGCGGGCGACTACATCGCCGGCTTCCCGGAACACCCGCACCGCGGCTTCGAGACCGTCACCTACATGCTCGAAGGCCGCATGCGCCACCGCGACAGCGCCGGCCATGAGGGTTCGATCACGAACGGCGGTGTCCAGTGGATGACGGCCGGCCGCGGCGTGGTCCACTCGGAAATGCCGGAACAGAACGAAGGCTTGATGGAAGGCTTCCAGCTGTGGCTCAACCTGGCCGCGAAGGACAAGATGAGCGCACCGTGGTACCGCGACATCCCGGCCGAGGATGTGCCGCGCTTCACGCTGGATTCCGGCGCCACCGTGCAGGTGATCGCCGGCAGCACGCACGGCGTCGACGGTGCCGTGCAGCGCGACGTGACGCAGCCGCTGTACCTGGACATCGAGCTCCCGGCCGGCGCCATGTTCGAGCAGCCGCTGCCCGCCGGGCACAACGCGTTCCTGTACGTGTTCCGCGGCGAGGTCGTCGTCGAAGGCAAAGGCGTGCCGCAGGCCCGCATGGCCATCCTCGACAATGCGCCGCTTGCCGACGGCGTGCGCATCAAGGCGGCGCAGCCGTCGCGCCTGCTGCTCATCGCAGGCAAGCCGCTGAACGAGCCGATCGCGCAATACGGCCCGTTCGTGATGAATACGCAGGCCGAGGTGGTCCAGGCCGTCGAGGATTTCCGCAACGGGAAGTTCACGGACAGCACCGCCGCTTCGGCAGCGTGATCGCTTAAGTTTCCCGCGCGGGCAGACCGTCTCTCCGACGGTCTCCCGCGCGTTTCCATTTCTTGGTCTACACTAGCGGGCATCGCACTCCGCCGTTCATCACGATGCCGCTGCTCCCCGTCCTGTCGTCCCTGCTGTCCCGCGCCAGCCGCGCCCTCGGCCTGGAAAGCGTCGACGCCTTCCCGCCCGGCCACCGCTACGCCCGCACGCGCTGGGACCGCGCCTATTTCGACATCGCCTCCGACCTCACGCCGGAGCAGATGGAGACGGCGATCTGTGAAGCCATCGCCAACACGCCCACCGTCTTCGCCCACATCACGCACCCGACGCCGCGCATGCAGCGCGCGCTGCTCGCCGTCATCCACGCGCGTCTGCGCCGGGGCAGCGTCGCGCCGACCGACCTCGTCGCCATGCTGATCGATGCCTGCGGCAGCCCGCACACGCCGGAAGCCGTGCCCGGCCTGCGCGCCGCGCTGGCATCGACGGAGGGCTACGACCCGTCGATGCGCATCGCCCACCTGCAAGCCTGGCTGGCCGACATGCCGGCCGCCTTCGACGTCATCGAGGCGCCGGCGCGGGTGCGGGGCTGAGCGCGGACTCCCACCGTGCGCGCAGCCGCATGAACGGCGTCTCGACGAGCACGAACAACAGCCAGCCGCCCGCCAGCGACGCCAGCATGCATGCGGCGATCGTCGCCGCATCCTCCGCCCCGTGGCCCGCCTGCGCCATGCGCGCCGCGACGAGCATACTGACGGATCTGTGCGTCAGGTAGATCGCGTACGACCACCGCGCAAGGCTGGCCGCGCCCGGCACGCGCACGCGGTGCAGCAGAGAACCGGGCGCCAGCGCGGCCAGGATCAGCAGGGCACAACCGAAGGCCAGAAGTGGATAGCCCGCGACAGTCTGCGCGAATCCGTAACGATCGTCGAGGAACCACGCGAACGTGCCGCCGACGACGGCCGTGCCGGCGGCAAGCAGCGCATTGCCGCGCGCGAGGATGCGCCGCCACGGGCCGGGCGCGCGGTTCTCGAGCAGCGCCAGCGCGACACCCGCCAGCAATTCGTCGCAGCGGCACCAGCTCGAATAGTAGATGTATTGATAGTAGTACCCCAGCCAGTTCGGCGCGTGCCGGCCGTCGTGCCAGATCGTCGCCCGGGTCAGCATGCCGGCCGCGACGGCCAGCAGCAGCGCGCACCACGCCCAGCGCAGGCGCACGCCGCCTCGCCCAAGCGCGCTGCCGATGACGGCGGCGACGGGCAGCAGCAGGTAGAACTGTTCCTCGATGCACAGCGACCATGCATGCGTGAATGCTGTCCCCGGCTGCAGGTGGATGTTCTGCGTGAACGTCAGGTACTGCCACAGCGGCAACATGGGCGCGTCGCCGCGCCAGGCCGGCCACAGCGCGTACAGGGCCAGCACGACCCAGAAACCGGGGAGCGTGCGCAGCAGCCGCCGCCGGTAAAACCCGGCCAGGCCAAACCGCGGGGCGGCACCGGACGCCGCGACGATCTGGTTGCCGATCAGGTAGCCGGACAGCGCGAAAAACAGGTCGACGCCCGCCCATCCCATCGTCCCGGCCCACCCGAATGTCGGTGCGTCGCTGACGAACAAGGTGTAGTGATGCAGCACGACGAGCGCTACCGCGAGGGCGCGCAAGGTGTCGAGGCCGTGGATCCGGGGCGCATTTCCCGTATTGACGCCGTCCATATTGGCATTCTTCTACGAAACCCGCCGATGATGCCACGCACCGGGCCGGCACGCTACAATGCCCGTATTCTTTCTTCTTGGAACACGACGCATGATCCCCGCCAGCCAGCTGCATTTTAAATCCGTCAACTACACCGGCCAGGGCCCCGGCCCCAAAGTCATCATCATGGGCGCCACGCACGGCAACGAAAAATGCGGCACCCAGGCCATCCAGCGGATCATGGCGGAGATCGACGCCGGCACCTTGCCGATCGCGAACGGCAGCGTGACCTTCGTCCCCATCGTCAACCCGAAGGCCTATGCGCAGAACACGCGCTCGGGCGACCGCAACCTGAACCGCGACCTGTCGCCGAAAGCGGAGCCGCACGACTTCGAAGACCACGTCGCCAACTGGCTGTGCCCGCTGCTGGCGCAGCACGACGTCCTGCTCGACCTGCACTCGTTCAACGCCGCCCACGGCGAGCCGTTCGTGATGGTCGGCCCCCTCGACAACGACGGCCCGCTGGAACCGTTCGCGCACATGCGCGCGGAGCGCGCGCTGGCGCGCCGCCTGGGCGTGCGCCGCTTCGTCACCGGCTGGATGGCCGCGTACGGCGGCGGCGTGCAACGCCGGTCGCGCGGCAATGCGCAAGAACTGCAGACGGTGCTGCGCTACGGCATGGGCACGACGGAATACATGCGCAGCACGGGCGGCTATGCGCTGACCCTCGAATGCGGGCAGCACCTCGACCCGCGCGCGCCGGACGTCGCCTACACGGCCATCATGAACACGCTCGCCTTCCTCAAGATCATCGATGCGCCGGAACCGCAGCCGGTGCCGTTCGACCACATGGAAGCGCTGCAGATGGTCGTCGTGCACGACAAGCTGGACGCCGGCGACCGCTTCACGCGCCAGTGGGCCAGCTTCGACCCCGTCGCGGAAGGCGAACAGATCGGTGTCCGCGCGGACGGCACGCCCGTCGTCGCGGAATTCGCGGGTCGCATCCTGTTCCCGGACGCGAACGCCGCGCCGAACCACGAGTGGTACTACCTCACGCGGCCGAATCCCGCGTTCGGGCGCGAATAAGCGGGCGGGTAAGCGGGCGGGTAAGCGGGCGGGTAAGCGGGACGGCGGCATGACGGCCTGCGGCGCGGCCAGGACGATGCTAGTATGGCTGGCACCGTCCACCACGCCGCTCGCCGGGAGTACCGCCATGACGCCGAACACCCTCCTGCTCATCCTGAGCATCCACGCACTGGCCCTGATCTCGCCCGGTCCCGACTTCGCCGTCGTAACGCGCACCGCCATCGTGTCCGGCCGACGCGCCGGCCTGTGGGCCGCGGCCGGCGTGGCGACGGCGATCGGCGTTTATGTGCTGATCTCCGTCCTCGGCATGTCGCTCGTGCTGGCCGCGCTGCCGGGCCTGTCGCGTATCCTGGCCGTCGTCGGCGCGCTGTACCTCGCCTGGCTCGGCATCCAATGCCTGCGCTCGAAGGGCCAGTTGCCGGACGCGCGGGCGGCGCAGGCCGGCCGCAAGACCTTCGTCAGCGGCTTCCTCACGAACCTCCTCAATCCGAAGGCCATGCTGTACTTCGGCTCCGTGCTGTCCCAGGCATTGAAGCCGGGCCTGGCCGCCACCGACGTCGCGCTCCTCTGGACCCTGCTCGTCGCCGAATCGCTGCTGTGGTTTGCGCTGGTGGCGCTGCTGTTCTCGTCGCGTCCGGTGCTGGCCTGGCTGCGGGCGCGCCTCGTCTGGCTCGACCGGGCCGTGGGCGCCGTGTTGCTCGTGCTGGCCGCCAAGGTGTCGGTCCTGGCCGTACGCTGATCCGCTCATCCGCTCATCCGCTCACTCGGCCCGCAATCCGTCGGCACCGCGCGCGCGGCGGACCAGCTGCAGGTTGCGCAGGTAGATCGCGACGCCGAGGCCTTGCCCTGCGACGAAGACCGGATCGCGCCGGTGCACTGCGTAGACGAGCAACACGAGCGCGCCGAGGATGCTCAGGTACCAGAACGATACGGGAATCACGCTGCGCCGATGGCGTTCGCTGGCCAGCCACTGGATCACGAAGCGGCCCATGAACACGGCCTGTCCGACAAAGCCCAGCAGCAGCCACCAGTCGTCGTCAGCCATCGTTCCTCCATCGCTGTGCCCGCCGGACCAGCCGCGCCACCCACCACGCCATCGTTGCGCGCGATGGCGGCGCCTGGGCCGCGTAAGGCGCCTCCCTGGCGAAGATCAACCTGCCCAGGCAGCCAATCTCCCAGGCGCCCCACGCCAGACAGACTGCCGCGACCACGCGCTGCGCGGGCAGCACGGCGGGGATGCCGATGTGCCGGCTCACCAGCAGGCTTGCCGTCACGGCCATCAGCACCGCGCCGGCCAGCAAGCCGCCCCGCCCCGCCGTCTGCCAACGCCAGCGCGCCTGCAGCGCCAGGCCGGACCAGGCGCCCAGCCAGCCGCCCAGCATGCCCCACAACACGTCGAGCGGCCAATGCACGCCGAGCATGATGCGCGACAGCCCGACGAGCGACGCGAGCGCGAACAGCAATCCCTTCCACCATCGCCGGCCCTCGGCACCCATGATCCAGATGCCTGCCAGCGCGAACGCGGCCGCGGCGTGTCCGGACGGGAACGACACGCGCTTGTAGGCCGGCCCCGCCAGATGAAAATCCCATGGGGCCAATACGGACAGCGGCCGCGGCACGTCGACGAACTCCTTCGTGGCCTGGGTCCAGAGGCCGGCGACGACGCCCGCCAGCAGCGCCGCCCAGAACTGCCGCGGCGCGCGCCGGATGCAGGGCAGCACGAGCGCCAGCGCCATCGCACCGTCGCCCAGCATGGTGAGGTGGAACCAGGCAAGGTCGCCGAGGGCGTGGCCGCGATGGTTCAGCCACAGGAACAGCGGACGGTTGCTGCCGGTCGCGAGGATGGCGGCGACCAGCGCCAGCGCCACGGCGGGCGGGAACCAGGCCCAGGGGGAGCGTAGAGAGGCCGGCATCGCGCGCTCACCCGTCGATGCGCACCAGCAGCACGCCGCCCTCGCGGAACAGCACACGCAGTGGCGGCAGGCTGTCCAGGGCGTCGCTGCGCGTCAGGATGACGTCGCCCGCGCGCGGCGCGCCGGCCGCCGGCGTGATCGCCGCGCGGTAAACGGAAAAGCTGGGTGCGTTGATACGCCAGCTGCGCACGGGCCACCCGGCCTGGCGGGCGAGGAGCGCGGCCCGCTTGACGGGGCCTTGCTGGAGCTCCGCCACGGCGGGCAGCACCAGCCCGACCAGCGCGTAGGCGCAAATCAGCGCGGCCGCGACCAGGCGCGGCCAGGGTCCGGCGCGCCGCCTGTCAGGCCACAGCGCCAGCAACAGGATGGCGGCAACCACCGCCAGGGCCTGTGCCGCCCACGCTTCATCGAACACGCCGTCCCCGGACAGCGCCTCGCGCACGTACGCGTTGCGCGCGCCCGAGGCAACGTGGTCCAGCACGAACGGCAAGGCCGCGACCGCGACCGCCAGCGACAGCGCAGGCAACAGGGCGAGCACGCGGTTGCGCAACGCGCCGCGCCGGCGCGCCATCAGGATGAACAGCGGCGTCGCGCCGTACAAAAGATAGTGCGGCAACTTGGTGCCCGCCAGCGTGAAAAAGGCGAACACGAACAGGAACCAGCACCACAGCAGCGTATCGAGCGGCGACGCACGCAAGCGCCGCAGCCCGGGGAGCGTGGCCAGCAGCAGACTCGTGTACGGCAGCGCGAGCAGCGCCAGCGCCGGCAGGTAGTAGAAGACGCCGCCCGCATGGCCCTGCAGTGGAGCGAGGAAGCGCTCCACGTTGTGGCGCATGAAGAAACCGGCCAGGAAGGCGTCGCCGCGGCGCGCGTATTCCAGCATGTACCACGGCGCCGCGACGCCAAGCAGGATCGCCCAGCCGACCGGGTCGCGCGCGGCGCGCCACCATCCGGCCATCCGGCCCTGCAGCAGGAACGCGATGGCGCCCGCCGCGCCCGGGATCAGCAGCGCGACGGGACCCTTGGTCAGCACGCCCAGCCCGATCCAGAGAAAGGCGCGGCGGCGCCAGCGCGGGCGCGGATCGACCAGTTCGCGGTAGACGTCGAACATCGCCAGCGCGAGAAACAGATTCAGCAGCGCGTCGGCGATCGCGCCGCGGCCGATCACGATGACGCCGGCGCTCGTGGCCGCGATGAAGGCGGCCGCGCGCGCGGTATCGCGGTCGATGGCGCGGCGCGCGAACGCGTAAATGGCGGCGATCCACGCCGTGGCCGCGAACGCGGACGGCAGCCGCAGCGCGAACTCGTCGAGGCCGAGCAGGCGCACGGACGCCGCCTGCAGCCAGTACGTCAGGATCGGCTTGTCGAAGCGCGGCTGGCCGTTCAGCCAGGTCGACACGTAGTCGCCGCTGGCGAGCATTTCGCGCGTCGCCTCGCCGAAGGCGCCCTCGTCCACGTCGAACAGGGGCACCGCGCCCAGGCCGTAAAACAGGCCGAGCCAGACGGCGCCCGCGAGCAGCAGCGGCCACGCCCACGGCACCGGCGCGGCCCGCACCCCCGGCCCGCGGCCGTCCGCCTCTGGCGTGTTCGCGAGGGCCGCGTCGGACCGGACGCGTGCCGCGCTCATGGCCGCTCCCGCGCCGCGCGCGGCCGCCGATGGGAAGGCGCATCGTCGTCGACGCCGCCCACGGTTTCGCGCACGAGGTACGCCGGCGCGCCGGCCGCCTCGAACCACGTGCGGGCGAGCATTTCCGTCAGGATGCCCGTGCAGACGAATTGCGCGCCGATGACGACGAGCAGGATACCGAGCAGCAGCAGGGGCCGGCCCGCGATGGCGGCGCCCTCGCCCAGCTTGACCCAGCTGAGCCACGCCAGCACGAGCAGGCCCGAGCCGCCGCAGGCCAGTCCGATGCGCCCGAAGAAGTGGCCGGGGCTGGCGCGGAAGCGCACGAAGAACGCCATCGTGAGCAGGTCCAGCAAGACTTTTACGCCGCGCGCCAGGCCATAGGCGCCGTATTTCGACCGGCCGTGGCGGCGCGGAAAGTGGCTCACTTCTTCCTCGGCGATGCGATCGAGCGACGTCAAGGTGGCCATCCAGCTCGGGATGAAACGGTGCATTTCGCCGTAGAGGCGCACCCGGCGCAGGACGGCGGCGCGATAGACCTTGAGCGTGCAACCGTAGTCGTGCAGCGGGACGCCCGTCAGCAGGCCGATGAGGCGATTGCCCAGCCGCGACGGCAGCCGGCGCAGCAGCCCGTCGCGGCGCGCGCGGCGCCAGCCCACCAGCAGGTCGAGGTCGTCGTCGAGCAGGCGGCGCACCATGCGCACGATGTCGTGGGGATTGTTCTGCAGGTCGCCGTCCAGCGTGGCGATGACCGTGCCGCGCGCGAGGTCGATCCCGGCCTGCATGGCCGCCGTCTGGCCGAAGCCGCGCCGCAGGATCGCGCCGCTGACGTGCGTGGGACTCGCGGCCACGGCCTCGCGGATGCGGGCGCTGGTGCCGTCGCGGCTGCCGTCGTCGACGAGGATCAGTTGCCACGGCCACGGCGAGCCGGCCAGTGCGGCCTGCACCTGGGTGGTCAGCGGCAGCACGTTGTCTTCCTCGTCGCGCAGCGGCACGACGACGGACAGGAAGTGGCCGTCGCCGCCCGGCGGGGCGGCGGGCCGGGCGACGTGCGAACCTCCGGACTCATGCATGGCGCGCCTCCCGTCGGTCCGCGGGGGCATTCCGGACCGGCATCGCGATGAAGACCATCATTCCGTTCTCCTTGTCGGCGCCGGCCGCACGGGCTGGCAGCGGTATCTTGGCGCGCGGACGGGATGCGACGACGATGCACGTCAAACGTGCGCGGGTACGCGGCCGTTGTCGGATCGAGACGCAACGCGGCAGGCGTGCGCAACGGGTGCGGATCATGCGACAATCGGCCGTTCGCACGGTCGCCAACAACAAAAAACAATCGAAAAATGATGGGGAAACTCTCCAGAACATTGCGATGCGCGTTGTGCGCGCTCGCGTTCGCGGGTCCCGGCGCATGGGCGCTGGAGGTTCGCGTGGCCTCGCAGGAAGCGCTGGAACCCAAGTGGATCCACGACGGCGCGCGTGTCACCGGCATCTGTCCGGACATCATGGCCGCCATCGAACGGATCGAACCGCGCCTGCACTTCACCGGCTTCCACCGCAGCAGCCGCTCGCTGTCGGGCATCGAAACCGGACTGGAAACGGGCTCGCTCGATGCCGCCTGCGGGCTCGTGTCGTCGCCGCGCCGGCTGGCCATCGGACAGCCCGTGGGCAAACCGATCTATCTGGTGCGTCATTATCTGGCGGTACGCATCAACGACCCGGTCACGATCGAGTCGACGGACGACCTCGCCCGGCTCGGCGACCTCGTCACGACGCAGCGCGCGTCGGTGTTCACGGAGCGCCTGCGCGAGGCCGGGGTGCGGGTCGACGATGCGACGGACGACAACCGCGTGAACCTGCGCAAGATCCTGGCCGGCCATGGCCGCTTCGCCTACGTCAACGACCTGACCTTGCGCTACCTGATCCGCAAGGAAAGCCTGGAAGACAGGCTGCGGGTGCTGCCGGTCGTCCTGGACGACGAGCCGACCTATTTCTGGGTCGGCCGCCGGGCCGATCCCACCCTGGCGCCACTGCTGGGTGCCGCGCTCGACAAACTCAAGGCAAGCGGTGAACTCGACCGCATTTACGTACGCTGGGGAAATATGCCTTAATTTGGGCGTCCTCTGCAGGATTGTCGTCGGTGCTTTAAGATGCCCTCTCTTCGCCGCATGACGCGGCGAACAACGACACAGGAGTACCGATGACGACTTTGTTTGACCCGATCAAGGTCGGCAGCCTCGAGCTGCCGAACCGTATCATCATGGCACCGCTGACCCGTTCGCGCGCCGTGGGCGCAGGCCGCGTGCCGAATGCCCTGATGGCCGAATACTACGTACAACGTGCCTCGGCCGGTCTGATCCTGTCGGAAGCGACCTCGGTGACCCCGATGGGCGTGGGCTATGCCGACACCCCGGGCATCTGGTCCGACGAGCAGGTCGAAGGCTGGAAGCAGGTCACCGACGCCGTGCACGACGCCGGCGGCCGCATCTTCCTGCAACTATGGCATGTGGGCCGGATCTCCGACCCGCTGTTCCTGGACGGCGAACTGCCCGTCGCCCCGTCGGCCGTCCAGCCCAAGGGCCACGTCAGCCTCGTGCGCCCGACGAAGCCGTACGTCACGCCGCGTGCGCTGGCGCTCGAGGAAATCCCCGGCATCGTCGCCGCCTACCGCAAGGGTGCCGACAATGCGAGGAAGGCGGGCTTCGACGGCGTCGAGATCCATGGCGCCAATGGCTATCTGCTGGACCAGTTCCTGCAGGACAGCACCAACCAGCGCACGGACGCATACGGCGGCTCGATCGAGAACCGCGCGCGCCTGATGCTGGAAGTGACGGACGCCTGCATCGAGGTCTGGGGCGCCGACCGCGTCGGCATGCACCTGGCGCCGCGCCGGGACGCCCACGATATGGGCGATTCCGCACCGTTGGCTACCTTCGGCTATGTCGCCCGTGAACTGGGCAAGCGCGGCATCGCATTCATCTGCGCGCGCGAAGCGATCGGCGAAGACCGCCTGGGCCCGGAGCTCAAGCGTATCTTCGGCGGCGTCTACATCGCCAACGAAAAGCTGACGAAGGACAGCGCGGAACAATTGCTGACGAGCGGAGATGCGGATGCCGTTGCCTTCGGCCAGTGGTTCATTGCCAATCCGGACCTGCCGGAGCGCCTCAAGCGCAACGCGCCGCTGAACGCGCCGCGTCCGGACAAGTTCTACGCACCGACCGCCGACGGCTATACGGATTATCCGGCCCTGCAGGCCAACGGCTGACGTCAGCGTCATTTACGGACGCGTCCGCTCCGTGCGGACGCGTCCGGCACGCCAAGCATCCCCTTCCTTTCCCATGCGGATATCGCAGTTAAAAAACCTTCTTTCAGGCGCGTCGCCGGTACGAATACTATTGCCGACATGCTATTCTTGTGAGATTCCTACTGGCCATGGCCACAAGCCGCTGCCTTCGTTCATCGTCGCAAGGAGTCCCGTGAAGACCTGCCTACCCCGCCTGATGCCGCTCGCCGTCGCTACCGCGCTGGCGTTTGCCTCCACCACCCTCGTCCACGCCGCCACAACCCCGGCGCGCGCCGACAACGCATTCCTGTCGCAGGCCGATGCGGCGGCCCGCGCGGCGCGCGTGTCCAACGTCGACTACCTGCTCGACTTCACGCTTACCGGCCGCGCCACCTTCAGCGGCACGACGACGCTGACCTTCGACCTCAAGGACGTGAACAGTCCGCTGACGGTCGACCTCGACAAGGCCACGATCGGAGCGCTGACCGTCAACGGCAAGGCGGTCGCGCCGCACTACAACGGCTGGTTCATCCTGCTGTCGCGGCAAGACCTCGTCAAAGGCCGCAACACGGTCGTGGTGGCCTACGAGCGCCCGCACAGCACGAACGGCGAAGGCCTGCACCGCATGGTCGACCCGGTCGACGGCCGCGTCTACACGTATTCCCATTTCGAGCCGGCCGCCGCGCACCAGATGTTCGCCGTGTTCGACCAGCCCGACCTGAAGGCGACGTACCAGGTGACCGTGAGCGTCCCGGCCGACTGGCAGGTGATCTCGACGACGCGCGAGACGAACGTCGCGCCGGCCGGCGACCTGCGCCGCTGGACCTTCGCGAAAACCAAGAAACTGAGCCCCTACAATTTCTCGATGCATGCCGGCCCGTACAAGATGTGGGAAGACACCAGCGGCAAGTACCCGATGCGCCTGTTCGCGCGCCAGTCGGTGGCAGCGCAGATCAAGCCGGCAGAATGGTTCAAGTACACGAAGGCGGGCCTCGCCTTCTTCGACGGCTACTTCGGCGTCCCTTACCAGTTCGAGAAATACGACCAGGTGCTCGTGCCGGACTTCCTGTACGGCGCGATGGAAAACGCGGCCGCGATCACGTTCGCGGAACGGGGCTTCATGTACAAGGCCGACATGACGGCCGAGCAGCGCGCACGCCTGGCCTACGTCATCATGCACGAGATGGCGCACCAGTGGTTCGGCGACCTCGTCACGATGCAGTGGTGGAACGGCCTGTGGCTGAACGAGAGCTTCGCGTCGTTCATGGGCACGCTTGCGACGGCCGAGGCCACGGAATTCAAGGACGCCTGGCGCGCCTTTTACTCGGACGGCAAGCAGCGCGCCTACGAGCAGGACCAGCGCACCACCACCCACCCCATCGAGGTCCCGGTACCGTCGACGCAGAACGCGTTCGACAACATCGACGCCATCACCTATTCGAAGGGCGCATCCACCTTGATGCAGCTGCGCCACCTGCTGGGCGCCGACGTGTTCCGCAAAGGCGTCCATGACTACCTCGTCAAATACCAGTACCGCAACGCGAAACTCGACGACTTCATCGGCAGCCTCGGCCAGGCCGCCGGCCGCGACCTGTCGGGCTGGACGAAGGAATGGCTGTACGAGCCCGGCGTCGACACGATCGCCGCCAGCTACGCCTGCAAGGGCGGCAAGGTCGCCGGCTTCACCCTCGACCAGACCGCCCCGAGCAAGGCCCTGCCGACGCTGCGCGAACAGCGCGTGCAGGTGGCCGCGTTCCGCCTGGACGGCAAGGACTACAAGCTCGAACGCAACGTCGCCGTCACCTACAAGGGCGCGAAGACCCCCGTGCCGGCCATGAACGGCGCCGCCTGCCCCGACCTCGTCTACCCGAACTACGACGACTGGGGCTTCGTCAAGGTGCGGCTCGACCAGCGCTCGTTCGACAGCGCGCGCAGCCACCTCGCTGCCGTCGACGATCCGCTGCTGCGCGCCATGCTGTGGCAAAGCCTGTGGGACGGCGTACGCGACGGCAAGCTCCCGCTCAACGACTTCCTGTCCACGGCACTGAACAATGTGCCGCAAGAAAAAGACTACACATTGCTGGGCGACGTGCTGGGCAAGGTCGCCGCGTCCAAGCGCTACCTCGACCTGATGGATCCCCAGGCCGCGTACGCGCAGGCGGTGACCCGCCAGCTGGAAGACATGGCCTGGACCGCCACCCTCGCGAGCAAGGGCGACGACAACTTCCAGCGCCGCTGGTTCGGCGCCTACGTCGCCACGGCCAGCTCGCCCGCCGCGCTGGCCCGGCTTGCCGCCATTCTCGACGGCAAGGAACACGTCGACGGCCTCGCGATGAACCAGGACCTGCGCTGGGCCATCATCGGCCGCCTGAGCCGCTACAACTACCCGGGCGCCGCCGCCCTCGTCGAGGCCGAGCAGGCGCGCGACAAGTCGGACACGGGCCAGGCGGCCGCCCTGTCCGCCACCGTCAGCCGGCCCGACCCGGCGGTCAAGTCGGCATGGCTGGACACCGTGCAAGACCTGCAGACCACGCGGCAGTTCTCGAAGGTACGCACGGCGATGACGCATCTGTACCCGGCCGAGCAGCACGACCTGGCCGAACGGACGGCCAGCGCGCGCCTCGCGCGTCTGCCGCAGCTGGACAAGACCGCCGGCCCCGTCTACATGCGCGTCTACGGCCCGGCGCTGATCCCGGCCGGCTGCACCCCGGCCAGCGTCCAGCGCCTGCAGGCGGCCGCGAATGCCGACAAGGACCTGTCCGCCGGCACCCGCCGCGCCCTGCTCGACGCACTGCAGGAAGACCAGCGCTGCGTGACCATCCGACAGGCCATGACGGCGCACTGAGCGCGACGAACGCCGGCGCCACGCCGGCATCGTCTTTCGACACGCGCCGCCGCGTGGTGCCGGCGTTCGCGTGCGCCGTGCGCCTGATCGCCGGACGGCTGAACGACGCTGCGTCCGGCAGCCGTCGTTCGCGCTAGCGCCGTGCCGACCTGGCCGGCGTGTCGCCCGACCCGCCGCCGCCGCCTTCCTCGCCCTCGCCCCGCTGCTCCGGCCCGCGGCACAGCTGGGCCACCCTTTCCCATGCGCCCTCGGCCTGGCAATGCAGGGGCGCGTACGCCTGCAGGGCCTTCGACAAGTCGATCGGCTTCATCTCGTTGACCCGGACGTTGGTGTTCACCTTGATGCACATGACGTCCTGCCAGGCCGCCGAGTAATTGCGGGGAATGGGAACCGGCCCACGCAGCTTGCGTGCCGCCGTTTCGCACTGCCCCGCCTTCAGGTACTGCCCGCGCAGATTGGCCTGGTCCAGCGTCACGTCCAGGCCCTGCTGCAGGTACAACAAAAGAATCATCGTGTACATCGCTGCCTCCATCATTTGCATAGACCGCACGCCAATCCGTCGGTTCGCCGCGCACGCCTGAGCTGCCTCAGAGCGCGGCATCGGCAGCGGGCTAGCCTGTGCTTCTCGAAAGGACCGCCATGCTAACCCTGATCTCCTGGAACATACAGTGCGCCCGCTCACCCGACGGCGCTGCCGACGTCGACCGGGTCGTCGAACGCGTGCTCGGATTCGATGGCGGCTTCGACATCCTGCTGCTCCAGGAAGTCGCCTGCGGCCTGCCCGCGCGCGACGGCAATCCCGGCGGCGACCAGTTCGGGGCCCTCGCGCGTCGTCTCGATCATCTGCATATCGCCACCGCCTTCGCACTCGACACCGTGAACGCGGACGGCTCGCCGCGCCGGCTGGGATGTATGACGCTCGCGCGCCGCCCCATCGTCCACGTGCGCCGCCACGCGCTGCCCTGGCCACCCGATCCCGACGTTCCCTGCATGCCGCGCGCCGTCCTCGACACGGTCGTGGCCGCGCCGGACGGCCCGGTGCGCGTGCTGAACGCCCACCTCGAATATTTTTCGGCGCGGCAGCGCCTGGCCCAGATCGAGCGCCTGCGCGAGCTTCACGCGGAAGCGCTCGCGCACGCGCGCACGCCGGCCGCGGCGCCGCCGGACGGTGCCGGCGGCCTGCCGTTCGCGCCGCTGCCACATACGGCCGCCACCGTCCTTGCCGGCGACTTCAACATGCTGCCCGGCTCGAGCTGCCACGCGCGGCTGCTGGCGCCGGGCGCACACGGCGCCCCGCTCTGGCACGACGCCTGGGAGCTGGCGCGGCCCGGCGAGCCCCATGCGCCGACGGCATGCCTGCATGGCGGCGCGGCCACGCCGTTCACGTTCGATTATGCATTCGTCAGCTCCGCGCTGGCGCCCAGCGTACGCGCGGTACGGGTGGACACGGCCGAGAGCGGCTCCGATCACCAACCGCTGCTGCTGGAGCTGGCATGAGCGCGCCGAGGCGCAGAACAGCCGGCCTACGCCGCGTCGATGATCCAATCGGCCACTTTGCCGCTGGACTGGCGCGGCAGGCGGGGCCGAACGTCCAGGCGACGGGCCGCTCGGGCGCCGCCAGGCGCGCTGCGGCCCAGGCCGGCAATGCGGAGCGCAGCGCGTCGCCGTCGACGCCGGGCTCCGCCACGACGCAGGCCTTCACGCGCCGGCCCTCGTCGGACCGCATCAGCCGCACCGCCGCTTCCCGCACGTCCGGATGCCCTGCCAGCACTTCCGCGACATGCGCCGGGAACACATTCATGCCGCCGACCTGCACCGCGCCGTCGATGCGTCCCGCGGGCAGGAAGTGCGTCGCGTCCGTCCAGTCCAGGCGGTCCTGCAGCGACTGGCTGGCCGCGCGCTGAGTCAGCGCATCGCCAGCGGACGGCGCCGGCCGGGCGGCGGAAAGCCCTGGTCCAGCAGTGCCATGTCGTCAAGCGTCAACTGCTGCGCGAAATCGAGCGCCGCGCGATTGGCGCGCACGTGGGCCGGTCGCACGGCCTTGGGGATCGTGACGACGCCGTCCTGGCGCAGCAGCCAGGCCAGCGCCACCTGGGCCGGCGCCACGCCGTGCCGGCGCGCCACCTCGCACAGTTGGGGGCGCGTCAGCAACGGCCGCTGCTCGGCCGGCGTCGATTCCAGCGGCGAATAGGCCATCACGGGAATGCCGCGCTCCCGGCACCACGGCAGCAGATCCCATTCGATGCCGCGCTGGACCAGGTTGTACAGCACCTGGTTCGCCGCGACGGCGCCGCCCTGCGGCAGCGCGGCCGCTTCCCGCATGTCGTCCGTGTCGAAATTGGAGACGCCGAAGTCGAGGATCTTGCCTGCGTCGCGCAGGCGCTCGAACGCTTCCAGCGTCTCCGCGAGCGGCACGCCGCCGCGCCAGTGCAACAGATACAGGTCGAGCCGGTCCGTGCCCAGACGGCGCAGGCTGCGCTCGCACGCGGCCCGCACGCCCGCGCGCGAGGCGTTGTGCGGGTACACCTTGCTGACCAGGTAGACGTCGTCCCGACGGCCGGCGATGGCCTCGCCGACCACTTCCTCGGCACCGCCCTCGCCATACATCTCGGCCGTGTCGATCAGGGTCATGCCGAGCTCCATGCCGAGCCGCAGCGCGACCACTTCGGCCGCGCGCGCGGACGGGTCCTCCCCCATGTTCCAGGTGCCCTGGCCGAGGATGGGGATCGTGCGGCCGGACGGGAGCGGCAGTGTTTTCATCGCGGTCTCCAGAATTCGAAGACACGACGATACAGCAAATCGAAGCGACGTCGTTCCCGCGGCAGCGCACCGGTGTCCGGAATAATGTCAAACCCGCGCAATATGACTTCCATAGGTAAAAGCGGTCGCTCCCGCCTGCAGAAGTGCCGAAGTCGGTCCGTCTGAGAGACTACAGTACAGTACCTTCGAGGTACAAGATTCTATGGCTCAGCATGGAGCAAGCAGTACTGCATAAGCCGCCTGCCCGCAATCTCAGCATGGCGGGAACGACATTATCGATCCGCCCTCGCCGTCGCGATCTGGTCGAGGATATGCTTGGGCACCGCCGCGTAATGCTTGAACTCCATCGTGTACGTGGCCCGTCCCTGCGTCAGCGACCGTAGCGTGGTCGAGTAGCCGAACATCTCCGCCAGCGGCACGACGGCATTGATCAGCTTGCCGCCGCCGCCCGGGATCTCGTCCATGCCCTGCACGACGCCGCGCCGCGTCGACAGGTCGCCCATCACGTTGCCGGTGAATTCCTCCGGCGTCTCGACCTCGACCTGCATCATCGGTTCGAGCAACTCGGGCGCCGCCTTGCGCATGCCGTCCTTGAACGCCATCGACGCGGCGACGCGGAACGCGTTCTCGTTCGAGTCGACGTCGTGGTAGGAACCGAACGTCAAGGTCGCGCGCACGTCCACGACCGGATAGCCGGCCAGCACGCCGGACTGCAAGGTCTCCTGGATGCCCTTGTCGACGGCCGGGATGTACTCGCGCGGCACGACGCCGCCCTTGATGGCGTCGACGAATTCGTAGCCCTTGCCCGGCTCCATCGGCTCCAGTTTCAGCACGACGTGGCCGTACTGGCCCTTGCCGCCGGACTGCTTGACGAACTTCCCTTCGACGTTCTCGACGGTCTTCTGGATCGTCTCGCGGTACGCCACCTGCGGCTTGCCGACCGTCGCCTCGACGCCGAACTCGCGCTTCATGCGGTCGACGAGAATCTCGAGGTGCAACTCGCCCATGCCGGACATGATCGTCTGGCCCGATTCCTCGTCCGTGCGCACGCGGAACGACGGGTCTTCCTGCGCCAGGCGGGAGAGCGCGATGCCCATCTTTTCCTGGTCGGCCTTCGTCTTCGGTTCCACCGCCTGCGAGATCACGGGCTCGGGGAACGTCATCTTTTCCAGCACGATGACCTGGTCCGGGTCGGAGAGCGTATCGCCCGTCGTGACGCCTTTCAGGCCGACGGCCGCGGCGATGTCGCCCGCGAAGACTTCCTTGATCTCCTTGCGTTCGTTGGCGTGCATCTGCAGGATGCGGCCCAGGCGTTCCTTCTGGCCCTTGGTCGGGTTGTACACGGTGTCGCCCGAATTCACGACGCCCGAGTACACGCGGAAGAACGTCAGCTGGCCGACGAACGGGTCGGTCATGATCTTGAAGGCGAGCGCGGAGAACGGTTCGTCGTCGGACGGATGGCGTTCCAACGGCTTGTCGTCCTCGTCGTGGCCCGCGATCGCGGGCACGTCCACGGGCGACGGCAGGTATTCGACGACGGCGTCCAGCATCGCCTGCACACCCTTGTTCTTGAAGGCGGATCCGGCCAGCATCGGGACGATCTCGCCCGCGATCGTGCGGGCGCGCAGCGCGGCCTTGATCTCGTCTTCCGTCAGCGCCTCGCCGTTCAGGTATTTTTCCGTAAGCTCGGGCGTGGCCTCGGCGGCCGCTTCGACCATGTGTTCGCGCCACTGCTGCGCCAGCGGCTGCAGGTCGGCGGGAATGTCTTCATACGTGAAGCGCACGCCCTGGCTCGCGTCGTCCCAGCGGATGGCGCGCATCTTGACGAGGTCGATCACGCCCTCGAAGTGCTCCTCCGCGCCGAGCGGGATCTGGATCGGCACGGCATTGCCCTTCAGGCGGTCGCGGATCTGCTGCTGGACGCGGAAGAAGTCGGCGCCCACGCGGTCCATCTTGTTGACGAACGCGATACGGGGCACCTTGTATTTGTTCGCCTGGCGCCACACGGTTTCCGACTGCGGCTGCACGCCGCCTACGGAATCGTAGACCATGACGGCGCCGTCGAGCACGCGCATCGAGCGCTCGACTTCGATCGTGAAGTCGACGTGGCCCGGCGTGTCGATGATGTTGATGCGGTGTTCGGGGAAGTTGCCGCCCATGCCCTTCCAGAAGGCCGTCGTGGCGGCCGATGTGATCGTGATGCCGCGTTCCTGTTCCTGCTCCATCCAGTCCATCGTGGCCGCGCCGTTGTGCACCTCGCCGATCTTGTGATTGACGCCGGTGTAAAACAGGATGCGCTCCGTGGTGGTGGTCTTGCCGGCATCGATGTGGGCACTGATGCCGATGTTGCGGTAACGCTCGATGGGGGTCTTACGGCTCATCACAATCTCCTGTGGATACGGAACGCCAATGTAAGTGTATATACCCGTATTTTCAAGACCGGACGAGTCCACCTGGTCCGCCGACATGGGTATCGCCGCACAATGTAACTGAAGTGCGGCTTTCGTGCTGGAATCGCACCTTTTAAGCCGCGTCGCATAGTTTCACCCGTCATTCCCGCGACAGCGGGAACAGTGCCCCCGGCACTATTGCCTCCATGCTGAGGTTGCGGGGCGCGGCTTATGCAGTGCTGCTTGCTCAGTATGGGTTCCCGCGTGCGCGGGAACGACGCTCTGTCCCGCTCAACCGATCACGGTCTGGATCGCTCTGGCCGGGATCTCCACCGCCACCTCGCGCCGGTCGACGAACAGGCGATACCGCTGCGGCTGGTCGCTGCGGTTCATCACGACCACCGCGAGGCTGCCGTCCGCGTTGCGGAACGCGGTCGCGGCAAGCAGGCTGCGGCTCGTCGCGGCGCTCACGCGGCGCGCGCGGGGCCGGATGTAGCGGCTGAAATGGCCGATCGCCGTGTAGATGGGCGTGAACACGAGCTGCCCGTCGTCGCTCGCATGCAGCGGCGCGAAACAGAAATTGTTCTTGTGGTTCGGGCCGCCGCGGCTGTCGAGCAGCATGTTCCAGTCGACCCAGCCGACGCCGCCCGCGTTCAGGTCGGCGATCATCTGGCTGCCGTAACGCTCGCCGTTGGCCCAGTCCTGCAGGCGCGCGGGATCGAATTGTTCGATGCACCCTTCCGTCATCAGGAGATTCACGTCGGGCCACGCCTCGTGCACGGCGGCGACGTTGCGGTGCATCGGCTCCCCGCCCGCCCAGGTCTCGTACCAGTGGTAGCCGACGCCCCAGACGTAAGGCCGCGCCTTCGGGTCGGACAGGATGTGCGCGGCGCGCTGCGGCAGCAGGTCGCGGTTGTGGTCCCAGACGATGATCTTCTTGTCGCCCAATCCGGCCGCCTGCAGCGCCGGCCCGAGGTGGTCGCCGAGGAAGCGCGTTTCCTCTTCCGCGCTGAACATCATCGATTCCCACGTCTGCTTGGCCATCGGTTCGTTCTGCACCGACAGGCCCCACAGCGGGACGCCGGCCTGCTCGTATGCCTGCACGAATTTCACGACATAGCGCGCCCACGTGTCGCGGTATGCCGGCAGCAGGCTGCCGCCGCCCACCATGCTGCCGTTCGACTTCATCCACGCCGGTGCGCTCCACGGGCTCGCGAACACGCGCACGTCGGTGCCGTGCGCGCGCCCCGCCGCAAGCAGCGCGCGCAGCAACGGCACGCGCAGCTTCAGGTCGGGGGCGATGCTGAACGAGGCGAGCGACCGGTCGCCGTCACGCACATAGGTGTAGCTGCCGCTGCCGAAGTCCGAGCTGTGGATCGTCGTGCGCAGCACGCTGTAGCCCAGGCCCGCGCGCGGGTCGAAGTACGCGGTCAGGAACACCTGTCGCGCGGCCGGCGTCAGCTTTGCCGCCACTTCGGCGACGGCGTCCGTGACGGCGCCCCCGAAGCCGAACACTTCCTGGAAGCGCTTCGTGGTGTCGACGAAGACGTCGATGTCCGTCTCGGCCGGCTGGCCGGCCGGCTGGAACGCCTCGAGGGGCCGCGCCGCGAAGCGCCCGGCCCCCGGCGCCGACGTGACGACCTGCCAGCCGGCGCCGGATCCGGCCGCCGCGCCGGCGCCTGGCGCGGGCGCGGTCGCCGCCGCGGATCGGCCGGCCACGGCCATCTGCCCGCCCGCCAGGGTCGCGGCACCCAGCAGCCGCATTGCGTCTCGTCTCGTCGTCATCGTGTCTCCCGTTGTTGGTGTGCGCCGTGCGATTGGAAACGTTACCAATCGAAGTCGGACGACTATACCACCCGTGCTTTCCGGATGTCAAAACGAACCTGATCTCATGCGGCAAAGCAAGTAAACCCGCGCCGCCGGCGCCATCCCACGCGGGTATTACGCGGCGTCAAACGTTCGATTGAGGCAGGCGGCGGCGGCGCCGGGCGCGTGCGGCACACTTGCGCCGTTAGCGACCGTTCCGTGCCCCCCATGACATCGATCCGCCCCGCCCCGCCAACCGCACCGCTCCGCCACCTGCGGGCGGCCCTGTGCCTGCCGGCCTGCGTCCTGCTGGCCGCCTGCACGCTCAAGGACGCGCCGGCCGTCACCGTGGCGCCGGAAGTCGTCCCCACCGAGCTGTACGTCGCGCCGGACGGCCTCGACACGAATCCCGGCACGCGCGCCGCACCGCTGCGCTCGCTGGCGCGCGCCGCCCAGCTCGTCACGCCGGGCACCATCGTCAACGTCCTGCCGGGCACGTACCACGGCGGGTTCCGCACCGCGATCGACGGCCGGGCCAACGCCCGCATCGTGTTCCGCTCGACGGAGCGCTGGCGCGCGCACATCGTGCCGCCCCCCGTGTCGACGGCGGCCATGGGCTGGGACAACCGCGCCAGCTACATCGACATCGAAGGCTTCGACGTCGACGGCAGCCCCGGGATGGACGGTCCGGACGCCAGCGCCGGCATCCGCTGGACCACGGGCATCTACAGCGGCGGGTCGTACAACCGCATCGTCGGCAACCACGTCCACCACGTCGCCATCACGGTCCCGTGCACGAGCGCGGGCGGCTCCGGCATCGGCGTGGACAGTTATTACAGGGGCACGCATTCGGACGTGATCGGCAACAGCGTGCACGACATCGGCCCGCCCGGCTGCCGCTGGGTGCAAGGGATATATGTGAACACGCCGGCCACGATCCGCAACAACGTCGTCTACCGCATCGCCGAGGCGGGCATCCACCTGTGGCACGACGCGCACGACGTCGTCGTGGCCAACAACACGGTGACGGCGTCGAACACGGGCATCGTCGTCGGCGGGGGCGACTTCTATCACACCGAGGGACCGAACGACCACACGCGCGTGGTGAACAACATCGTGTACGACAACCGCTACGGCATCTCGGAACAGGGCGCGACGGGGCCGCACAATGTCTACCGCAACAACCTCGTGTTCGGCAACCCGGACGGCGACTGGCGCCTGGCCGCCGGCATGTCGCACAGCGGCACGGTGGCGGCCGAGCCGCACTTCGTCGCCTACACGCGCGACGGCACGCCCGACTTCAGTCTGGCGCAGGACTCGCCGGCGATCGGCAAGGGCTTGACGGAGGGCGACACCGGCCCGGATTTTCTCGGCAAGGCCCGCCCCGCGAAGGCGGCCGTCGATATCGGGGCCTGCCAGCACTGACGGCGCGCGGCCCGCCGCGCGCGGGCCACTTACAGGATCTCACGCACCAGCTCGGACGGCCGGCACAGGCGCACGCCCTTGGCCGTGACGACGAACGGGCGGTTGATGAGGATCGGATGTGCGACCATCGCGTCCAGCAGCGCGTCGTCGGTCGTCGCCGGGTCGTCCAGGCCGAGTTCCGTGAACAACGCTTCCTTGCTGCGCACCGCGTCGCGCACGTCCAGGCCCGCCCGGGCAATCATCTCCCTGAGTTCGTCCCGCGTCGGCGGCTGCGCCAGATAGTCGACCACGCGCGGCTCGACGCCGGTGGCGCGGATCGTCTCCAGGGTGGTACGCGAGGTGCCGCAACGGGCATTGTGAAAAATCGTGATGTCCATCTTGAAAATCCTTGTTTGAGAGGCAAGGATGATACCGACGGGACCGCAACGCTTCCAGTTGTTTCGCTTGTTCGCGTGGTGGTAGCGCTATAAAATGCCCGGTTTGCTTGCCGGCGCGCAATCGATATTGCATGGAAACGGCCCCGCACGGAGAGAACATGGACGACTACCTGATGCGCCCCGCGGCGATGCCGACCTGGGGCCAGCGCACCGCCCTGCGCATACTGAACGCGATCGGCTGGAATTTCTACTTCAAACCCCTGCCCGGCCCGCACGGCATCGCCGTCGTGTATCCGCACACGTCGAACTGGGATTTCTTCGTCGGCCTGCTGGCCAAATGGGCCGTCGGGCTGCAATTCCCCTGGCTCGCCAAGGATTCGCTGTTCCGCGGCCCGATGGGCCCCATCATGCGCTACTGGGGCGGCGTGGCCGTCGACCGCAGCGCGCCGCAGGGTGCCATCGTGCGCCTCGCCCAGACGATGCGCGCGTCGAACTGGTTCTGGCTGGCCATCACGCCGGAAGGCACGCGCGGCTACCGTCCGTACTGGAAGAGCGGCTTCTACCGCATCGCGCTGGCCGCCGACGTGCCGGTGCTGCTCGTGTCGATCGACTACGGCAAGAAAATCATCGACGTCACCCGCACGCTGACGATGACGGGCATCGAGGCCGCCGACATGGCCGCCATCGCCCAGGCCTACGAGGGCATCCGCGCGCTGTATCCGGACAAGGCGGCGCCGATCCGCCTGGGCGACCCGAAGCAGCGCGCGGGCGACGGCCGCAAGGAGGCATAAGCCGGCCGCGCCCTCAGTGATCGAGCAGGCCGTGCTTGCGGATGAACCGCACGACCTCCTCCACGCCCTCGCCCGTGCGCAGGTTCGTAAACACGAACGGACGGCTCCCGCGCTGGCGGCGCGCGTCCTGGGCCATGATGTCGAGGTTGGCGCCCACATGCGGCGCGAGATCGGTCTTGTTGATGATGAGGAGATCGGAGCGCGTGATGCCGGGACCGCCCTTGCGCGGGATCTTTTCGCCGCCCGCCACGTCGATGACGTACAAGGTCAGGTCGGACAGCTCGGGGCTGAACGTGGCCGCGAGGTTGTCGCCGCCCGATTCCACGAGCACCAGTTCCAGCGCCGGGAAATCGGCCTGCAGGCGCGCGATGGCTTCCAGGTTGATCGACGCGTCCTCGCGGATCGCCGTGTGCGGACAGCCGCCCGTCTCGACGCCCATCAGGCGCTCCGGCGGGAGCGCGTTCGCGCGCAGCAGGATCTCCATGTCTTCGCGCGTGTAGATGTCGTTGGTGATCACGGCCATGTCGTAGCGCTCGCGCATGTGCCGGCACAGCATCTCGCACAAGGCCGTCTTGCCGGAGCCGACCGGGCCGCCGATGCCCACCCGCAGGGGATTCGATGTCATGGATACTACCTCCTCAGGAACGATACAACCGCCCATGCTGCACCTCGTGCCGCATCGACAGCATGGACAGGCCGGGGGACCAGTTCGACAGGTCCGCATCCGGCAGGGTGCGCGCGGTCAAGGCCGCGCGTTCGAGGTCGGGCCGCAGCGACAACAGCAGCCGCTGCCCCGCCACCTGCCCCAACGGCACCGACTTCACGCATACGAGCACCTGGTTCTCCGCCCACGAGAACAGCATGGCCAGCAGCGCCTCCTCGTGCGGGATGTCGAGCGCGTCGACGGCGCACGCGTACGCGACCGGCAGCGACACCTCGTCGCCCGGCGGACCGACGTCCGCGATGCCGAGTTCCGCGATCAGCCGCGTGAGCGAATAGCCCATCTGGACGGTCTCCGCGCGCAGCTCGGCCGTGTCGCGCGACGCGAGGAAGCACGCGCCCCACGCTTTGACGCCGGCGGCGTCGCGCGCTTCGAATGCCTTCAACAGGCGCCACAGCAGCGGCCCGTCCCAGCGCGCCATCACCTCGTCGAGGTAGCGCACGAGCCACGCGTGCGCACTTATCGCGTCGTGCACGCTGCCCTCGTCGATGGCCGCCTCCAGGCCCTGCGAATAGCTGTAGCCGCCGATCGGCAATGCGGGACTCGCGAACTGCAGCAGGTGCAGCAGGCGCGCGCCGTTCATGCGTCGGACACGATATCGGCCGGCCGGTGGATCTTCTGCCGCACCGGCACCGGGGCGAGCAGGCCGCCGCCGTCGCCGTGATGATGTCCATGGCCGCCCGCATACGCGCCGGCTTCCGGCTCGAATGGCGCCAGCTCCTCGTCGACCTGGGCACCGAGACCCTCGACCATTTCCTTCAGCACCGGATCGACGCGGATGCGCAGCCAGCCCGCGCCCACCTGCGTCTGCGTGTGGCGGTTCCCGAGGTGGAAGGCGCAGCGCGCCAGCATCGTGGCGTCCGCGCAGCGCACGAGGTAAGTCGGTTCGGGCGCGGCGACCACGCGCACGACACGCCCGCCCTCGCCCGTCAGCAGGTCGCCGTCGCGCAGCACGGTGCCGCGCACGAGGAACAGCGCGACCTCTTCGCCGGACGCGAGGCGCGCGCGCTGGCGGCAGCGCTCGCGCTGGTCGTACGGCAGCACGAGCAGGTCGTGGACGACGTCGGCTTGGGCGACCTTGGTATGGAATGAGAACATGTCGGCTCCTTGACTTCTACGTGTTACGTTGCGCTTCGCTAGGGTGGACAGGTCTTCCTGTCCCCTACCGTCAAAACAGAAAATAGCGCTGCGCCAGCGGCAGCACGACGGCCGGCTCGCACACGAGCAGCTGCCCGTCCGCGCGCACCTCGTACGTCTCGGGGTCCACCTCCATGTGCGGCGTGGCCCCGTTGTGGATCATGTCGCGCTTGCGCAGGGCGCGCGTCGCGCGTACCGGGATCACGGTCTTGGCCAGGCCGAGCTGGCGCGCGATCCCGGCGTCGAACGCGGCCTGCGACACGAACGTGAACGATTTTTTCAGGCCGCCGCCGAACGCGCCGAACATGGGCCGGTAATGCACGGGCTGCGGCGTCGGGATCGACGCGTTCGGGTCGCCCATCAGGCTCGCGGCGATCATGCCGCCCTTGAGCACCATCGACGGCTTCACGCCGAAAAAGCCGGGGCGCCACAGCACGATGTCGGCGATCTTGCCCGGCTCCAGCGAGCCCACGGCGTGCGCGATGCCGTGCGCGATGGCCGGGTTGATCGTGTACTTCGCCACATAGCGTTTCACGCGTGCGTTGTCGCTGCGGGACGAATCGCCTGTCAGCGGCCCGCGCTGCACCTTCATCTTGTGCGCCGTCTGCCACGTGCGCGTGATGGTCTCGCCCACGCGGCCCATCGCCTGCGAATCGGACGACATCATCGAGATGGCGCCCAGGTCGTGCAGGATGTCCTCGGCGGCGATGGTTTCGCGCCGGATGCGCGACTCGGCGAACGCGACGTCTTCCGCGATGGCGGGGTCGAGGTGGTGGCACACCATCAGCATGTCCAGGTGTTCGTCCAAGGTGTTCACGGTGTACGGCCGGGTGGGATTCGTCGACGACGGCAGCACGTTGTCCTGGCCGACCGCGGCGATGATGTCCGGCGCGTGCCCGCCGCCCGCGCCCTCCGTGTGGAAGGTGTGGATCGTGCGGCCCTTGAACGCGGCCAAGGTCGATTCCAGGAAGCCCGCCTCGTTCAGCGTGTCCGAATGCAGCGCGACCTGGATGTCCATGCGCTCCGCCACGGACAGGCAGCTGTCGATGGCGGCCGGGGTGCTGCCCCAGTCCTCGTGCAGTTTCAATCCGACGGCGCCCGCCTCCACCTGCTCTTCCAAAGGCCTGGCCTGGCTCACGTTGCCCTTGCCGAAGAAGCCGAGATTCATCGGGAACGCGTCGGCCGCCATCAGCATCGAATGGATGTGCCACGCGCCCGGCGTGCACGTCGTCGCGGCGGTGCCCACCGCAGGACCCGTGCCGCCGCCGAGCATCGTCGTGATGCCCGACATCAGGGCCTCGTCGATCTGCTGCGGGCAGATGAAATGGATGTGCGTGTCGATGCCGCCGGCCGTCACGATCATGCCCTCGCCCGCGATGATCTCGGTCGCGCCGCCGATCGCCATCGTGACACCGGGCTGGACGTCCGGGTTGCCGGCCTTGCCGATGGCGGCGATCAGGCCGTCCTTGATGCCGATGTCGGCCTTGACGATGCCCCAGTGGTCGACGATGACGGCGTTCGTGATCACCGTGTCCATCACGTCCGCGCGCACGCGCTGCGACTGGCCCATGCCGTCGCGGATCACTTTGCCGCCGCCGAATTTCACTTCCTCGCCGTAGATGGCGTAGTCCCTCTCGATCTCGATGACGAGTTCCGTGTCCGCGAGGCGGATGCGGTCGCCCGTCGTCGGACCGTACATGTCGGCATACGCCTGGCGGGTGATCGCTGCCATCAAGCGTCTCCTTCGAGCGGGCCCGCGACGCGGTTCTGGAAGCCATGGACGATGCGCCCGCCCGCCAGGTCGACCAGTTCGACGGTGCGCCGCTGGCCCGGCTCGAAGCGCACGGCGGTGCCGGCCGCGATGTTCAGCCGCATGCCGCGCGTGACCTCGCGCTCGAACTGCAGCGCATCGTTCGCTTCGTAAAAGTGGTAGTGCGAACCGACCTGCACGGGACGGTCGCCCGCGTTCGCGACGACGACCGTCAACGTGCGCCGGCCCGCGTTCAGGGCGATGTCGCCGTCTTCGAGAAAGTATTCGCCGGGGATCATGGGCGCCTCATGGAATGGGATGATGGACGGTCACGAGCTTGCTGCCGTCCGGGAACGTGGCTTCGACCTGGATTTCCGGGATCATCTCCGGCACGCCTTCCATCACGTCGGCGCGCGACAGCACCGTCGTGCCTTCGCTCATCAGCTCCGCCACGCTGCGGCCGTCGCGGGCGCCTTCCATGATCGCGGCCGTGATCAGCGCGACGGCCTCCGGGTAGTTCAGCTTGAGGCCGCGCGCGCGGCGGCGTTCGGCCAGCAGCGCGGCCGTGAAGATCAGCAGCTTGTCTTTTTCACGTGGGGTCAGGTCCATGGGTTCTCTTTACGTGTTCCAGATGCGCGGCGGCGCGGCCGGGCGGTCGAGCAGATGGGGGCGCAGCGCCTGCCACACCGCCGAAAGTAGCGCGCGCGCACGTTCGCTGTCGTCGCCGAGGACGCGCGCCACGAACACCTGCTTCACCTGGCTGACGGCGAGACCGGGGTCGAGCGCGCGCAGCGCGTTCTGCAGCGACGCCGGCACGGGCTTGCCGACGGCGACGAGCGTCGCGCACACGCTGCGGCCGCGCAGGCCCAGCGGGCTGTCCAAGCTGGCGGGCACGATGCCGCCCTGCTCCCACCACACCGGGCGCCCGTCGATGCGGATGCGTGTGCGCTGGCGCACCTGGCCGCGCCGGAAACGCTCGCCGGACGCGCGGCGGCCGAAGCACAGCACCTCGCTGCCGATGTAGACGGCGCCCGCCGCCAGGTCGACGTCGTGGGTCATGGCGACGTCGGCGTCGTCATAAAAAATGGTGTCCTGGGGCAGCCACTCGACGGCGGCGCCGGGGCCGGCGTTGATGCGCACGTCCTGGCGCGACGTGCGGCCGTTGGCGCGATACCACTTGGCCGCGCCGGGCGACGTGGCCAGCACGCGGCAGCCGGCGGGGGCGTCGAGCGCGATGTCGAGCCGGTCGCCGCCGACGATGCCGCCGGGCGGATGCACGACGATCACGTGACAAGTGTCCGGCCCCTCGGGATACAGCGCCTTCTGCACGCGCAGCGGACCGCGGTGGACGCGCCGCACGAGCCGCGTGCAATCGCCGTCGCGCGCGAAGCCAAGAGACAGGCTGGCGTGCCAGCTGGCATCGGAGGTCGGGGCGTGGAATGTGCAATCGGGCATACCTGACAAGTTAGCACGATGCGTGCCAGTGGCCGCGCCCGGTACCGATGGGATGCGGCGCACCACCGCGGGCCCCACGCACCGGAATGGTGCGGACGCGACGGGAGCGGCGGCGCCTTCCGGGTGCGCCTGGGGGATATTATTTGGGCAACGAGAAGGGTGAACCGGAGACGGTCGCGCGTGGCGGCCAGGGAACAAAACAGGAAGGTCCGCGGGCCCGACCGGTGCGGATACCGGTCAAGCGGGCGGACGGCGGCCGGAGCCGATCAGCGGCGGCGGCGCAGCGGACGGGCGATGCGGACCGGGCGCAGGGCGCGCTCGCGGTCGGCCGCGCGCTTGGAGGCGGCCAGTTCGAACGTCAGCGCCAGGGCGATGCCGGCCGGGACGGCGGCGGCGAAGCCGAGGGCGGCCAGGACGACGGTTGACAACAGAATAACGACAATGCTGGGGCGCGGCATGATATCCACCTTTTCTCTAAAACCTTGGTTCCATCCTGCCACAGCTGGGATTTGCTTGCAATCACGTACCGTGCCGTGCGAGAGCATCCCAGGCGTTGGCTGTGCTCAAAAAGAGACGACCGCTGAGCTCACTCAACAGCGTCGACGCGCGCAGGCGGTCCAGCACCGGTCCCTTGACCTCGGCCAAATGCAGGCCAACGCCGCGCCGCGCCAACCCCCGGTTCAGTTCCAGCAGCCCGAACAGCGCCGAGCTGTCGATGGCGTTCACGGCCGACAGCACCAGCACGAGGTGGCGGGCGTCGCCGTGGGCCGCCAGCTCTTCCTCGATGCGCTGGCTGACCGCTTCGATATTGCCGAAAAATAGGCCGGCATCGACGCGCAGCAGCAGGACGCCGGGATCGGTCTCGACCGAATAGCGGTCGATGTTGCGGAAGTGCTCCGTGTGCGGAATCCGGCCCAGTACCGCGATGTGGGGCCGGCTCTCGCGCCAGATCATCGTCCCCAGCGACAGCAGCAATCCGAGCACGACGCCCGCCTCCACCCCGAGCAGCAGCACGCCGCCCGCCGTCGCCAGCAGCGCCAGCGCGTCGGCGCGGTCGTAGTGCCACGCCGTGCGCAAGGTCGACCAGTCCAGCATGCCCAGTACGGCGACGATGATCGTCGCGGCCAGTACGGGCAGCGGCAACAGCGCGAGCCATCCTGTCGGCAGCACGAGCGCGCCCGCGAGCAGCGCCGCCGTGATCACGCCCGCCAGTTGCGTGCGGGCGCCGGCCGCGACATTCACGGCGGAGCGCGACAGGCTGCCCGTCACGGGAAAGCCGCCGGACAGCGCGCTGCCGACGTTGGCGAGTCCCAGGCCCACGAGCTCGCGGTTCGTGCGCAGCTTTTCCGCGCGCTTCAAGGCCAGCGCCTGCGCGCCCGACATCGCGATCAGGAAGCTCATGAAGCTGGTCAACAGCGCGGGTTTCAGGAGTTCCCGCCAATGCGCGGCGGACGTCGCCAGGCCCAGGCGCGGCAGGCCGGACGGCACGGGGCCGGTCACCTGCACGCCGGCGCGGTCGAGGCGCAGCAGCGCGACGAGCGCGATGCCGCCGAGGACCAGCACCATCGGCGCCAGCTTGGCCGCGACGTCGGCCGCGCCGCACGGCACGCCGAACCGCCGCAGCAACGGCGCCAGGGCGCGCCGGGCGAACAGCAGCAGCGCGACGCTCCCCACGCCCAGCGCGGCGCTGGGGCCGTGCAGGTGCGGCGGCGTCGCGCCGAGCAGGGTCGGCACCTGGCCCAGCGAGATCACGACGGCGGAGCCCAGCGTGAAGCCGTTCATCACGGGACGCGAAAAGAAGTTCGCGAGGAAGCCCACGCGCAGCAGGCCGCACGCGAGCAGCACGACGCCGGACAACATGGCCAGCTGCGCCGCGAGCATGCCGTACAGCGCGCTGCCGGGGGATGCCAGCGGCGCCAGCGCGGACGCCGTCATCAGCGAGATGATCGCCATCGGCCCGACGGACTGGGTGGAACTCGTGCCCAACAGCGCGTACAGCAGCGGCGGCACGATGCCGGCGTACAGGCCCGCCACCGGCGGCAGGCCGGCCACGAGGGCGTACGCCATGCCCTGCGGGATCATCATCATGGCGACGACGATGCCGGCGCCGACGTCGCCCGCCAGGTCGGTGCGGCGATAGGCCCGCAACCAGCCGGGCAGGCGCGGCGCCGTCGACGCGCTGCCGCTCACTGCATCGCCAGTTCGACGCAGTTGCGGCCCGCCCGCTTGGCGCGCGCGAGGGCGGCATCGGTGCGCTGGGTCAGCGAATCGCCGCTCTCCCGCTCCCCCAGCTGGGCCACGCCGAGGCTCACCGTCACGTGGTCGCAGCCGGGGATCTCGGCCCGTTCGATCGCCACGCGCACCTTTTCCGCCATCTTGAGGCCGTCGATGGCGCTCGTGTGCGGCGCGATGATGTGGAATTCCTCGCCGCCCGAGCGCACGAGGATGTCGCTGGCGCGCAGCACGGCCCTGGCCGTGTCGGCCACCGCGCGCAGCGCCACGTCGCCGACGGGATAGCCGTACGTGTCGTTGACGGCTTTGAAACGGTCGATGTCGAACGACAGCAGCGCGAGCGGCACGCGGTAGCGGCGGGCGCGCTTGATTTCCTGTTCCAGCAACGCTTCGCCGTGACGGCGGTTCGCCACGCCGGTCAGCGCGTCCGTCGTCGAGATATACGTCAGGCGCGCCAGCAGGTGGTCGTTTTCCCGGACGATGCCGGCCAGGCGCAGGCCCAGGGCGGCCAGGGCCGCCACGTCCTGCAAGGTCGTCCAGTCTTCCAGCGAGAAGGCGCGCGCGACGCCGAACAGCAGCGACAACGCGCCGCACGGGGCGCCGGGACCGTCGGCCGGAATCGGCAGACCCAGCGCCATCGCGACGCCGTGCGCGCGCAAGCCTTCCGCCAGCGCCGGTTCGCCCGGCTGTTCCGGCGCCTCGACCAGCACGGCGCTGCCGCCGGCCGCCGCGAGCAGGCCGGGGAATGCATGGCGCAGCGGCACCTGCAGCAGCCGGTCCGTGCGCTGCAGCAGCGCGCCGAGCAGCAGGGCGTCGGGCCCCTGTTGGGCAACCAGCTGCAGATCGTTGTCGTCTGCGCGCAGGAACACGCCGGCATGCAGCACGCCCGGCCACGCGCACAGCGCGGCGCACAGGGCTTCGGACAGCTGGTGCGCATCCTCCGCCCCGTCGACCGCCGCCTGCACGCGGGCGCGCAGGCCGAGCAAGGCGCGCAGGCTGGAAGCGTCGTCCGGCGGCGCGTCGGGGAGCATCAGGCGCGCGTCCACGGCTGCGCGCAGCGCCGCCGCGTCGAGCGGCGTGACGGCATAGGCGACGGGACCGCTGGCCATCAGCGCCGGCACCCAGGCCGCGGCCGCGAAGGGACACAGCAGCAAGACGGGCAGGCCGGCGCGGCGGGCGACGAGGTCGCCCAGCGCATCCGCGTCGATGCTCGGCTCGAAACGGTCGAGGTCGATGACGAGCAGGTCCGGCTGCTCGCGCGCCAGCAGGCTGGCGGCGACGTCGGCGCTGTCGGCCAGGTGCAGGCGCGCGAACAGGGACGCGCACGCATCCGCGAACTCGGCCCGACGCTGCGCCATCGGACTCAGGTACACCCCGGTCCGCCCTGCTTCCCCATCCGTCTGCTGCGCCATCATCCACCCCTGGAATACTTTGTTACGGTAACAAGTTTGCCACAAAGCACCTGTAACGCCTAGCAAATGCTCGCAATGTGTGGAACCGCACCGTCAGCGCCCTGCCTGCGCCGGAATACTGGCGGAATCATGCACAAGGAGAGAGCACCATGGCAACACAGGACGATGCAGCGAACAAGCAGAAGGCGATCCAGAACCGCCAGGACCAGCATGACGCCAGCATGCAGAAGGGTGACCAGGGCAGCGGCAGCAATGCGGCCCAGACGGGCATCCAGCAGCCGAGCGGCGACTTCCCCGCCCAGCACCTGGCCAAGCCGGGCCTGGAAGCCCAGATGGAGCTCAAGCCCAGGTTCATGGCCGAACATTACAAGGGCAGCGGCAAGCTGGCAGGCCAGGTGGCCATCGTCACGGGCGGCGATTCCGGCATCGGGCGCGCCGTCGCGGTGCTGTTCGCGCGCGAAGGCGCCGACGTCGCGATCCTGTACCTGAACGAACACGAGGACGCGGCCGAGACGCAGCGCCTGGTCGAGGCCGAGGGCACGAAATGCGTGACGATCGCGGGCGACGTGAAGGATATGGAGTTCTGCCAGCAGGCCGTCGACCAGATCGTCGCCAAGTGGGGCCGGCTCGACGTCCTGGTGAACAACGCCGCGTTCCAGGAACACGCCGCGTCGCTGCTCGATCTGACGGAAGACCGCTTCGACGAGACGATGCGCACGAATATCTACGGCTACTTCCACATGGCGAAGGCCGCCCTGCCCTACATGAAGCGCGGCGCGGCCATCATCAACACGGGTTCCGTGACGGGCCTGAAAGGCTCGAAGAAGCTGCTCGACTACTCGACCACGAAGGGCGCCATCCACGCGTTCACGATGTCCCTCGCCGCGAACCTGCTGGACCAGGGCATCCGCGTGAACGCCGTCGCGCCGGGCCCCGTGTGGACGCCGCTGAACCCGGCCGACCAGTCGCCCGAAGACATCACCAAGTTCGGCCAGAGCACGACGTTCGGCCGTCCGGCCCAGCCGGAAGAGCTGTCGCCGGCGTACGTGTACCTGGCGTCCAACGTGTGCTCGGGCTATGTGACGGGCGTCGTGCTGCCGATCACCGGATCGGTGGGCGAGTAATTGTCAACGTGTCAGGGCCGCGGAGAACCGTAGCGAGCGGCGGCAGATTTGGCCGAGACGCGCAGCCTTACTTAAGGTACGGCGAGCATCGCAGGCCGAATCTGCAACGCGCAGCAGGTTCGCCGCGGCCCACCAGAGGAGTCGATCATGGCGAGAAGTATGTGGAAGGGTGCGATCAGCTTCGGGCTGGTGCATATCCCGGTCGAGATGTATCCGGCGGCGAGCGACCAGGGGCTCGACCTGACGATGCTCGACCGGCGCGACTTCGCGCCGATCGGCTTCAAGCGCTACAACAAGGCGACGGGCAAGGAAGTGTCCTGGGACGACATCGTCAAGGGCTATGAATACAAGGATGGCGAATACGTCGTGCTGACCGACGAGGACCTGCGCCGCGCCAATCCGGAGGCGACGCAGACCATCGACATCCTCGCCTTCGTCAACGCCGACCAGGTCCCGCTGATCTATTACGAACAGCCGTATTACCTGGCCCCCGGCAAGGGTGGCGACAAGGTCTATGCGCTGCTGCGCGAGACGCTGCGCGAGGTGGGCAAGATCGGCATCGCCAACGTCGTCATCCGCGTCAAGCAGCACCTGGCCGCCCTCGTGTGCGTGGGCGACACCATCGTGCTGAACACGCTGCGCTATCCGGACGAGATCCGCCCCACCGACGAGTTGAAAATCCCGGGCGCGGACTCGAAGGCCGCGCAGGTCACGGACAAGGAACTGCAGATGGCCAAGGCGCTCGTGGAAGGCATGAGCGAGAAGTGGAAGCCGCAGCAGTACCACGACACCTACCGCGAAGACGTGCTCGCGCTGATCAAGAAAAAAGTCGCCGCCAACCAGACCAAGACGCTGACGGAACCGGAGCCGGAGGAAGAAAAGCCGGCCAAGACGAACGTCATCGACCTCGTGTCGCTGCTGCAGTCCAGCCTGGGCAAGAAGCCGGCCAAGGCCGCGGCATCCGACGACGACGACGACGACGAACCGCCGCCGCGTAAAGCGAAGAAGCCGGCGCGCGACGAGGACGAGGACAGCGACGAAACGCCCCCGCCGCGCGCGCGCAAGGCGCCCGCGCACGCGGCCACGCATGCGGGCGCGAGGCGCACGACGGCCGCGAAGTCGACCACCGCGAAGACGGCGACGAAGACGGCGGCCAAGCGCGCGACCGCGGGCAAGACCGCGGCGAAGTCCGCCACGGCAAAGGCGCCCGCCCGGCGCAGGAAGGCAGCCTGAGTGGACGTCGATACGCTGCTGGACTTTCTGCAATGGCCCGCGATGGCGGTCACCCTGGTGGCCGCCTTCCTCGTCGGCGCCCGTCACGCGAAGAAACGCGTCGTCGGCTTCTGGACCTTCATCGCCAGTAACGTCCTGTGGATCGTGTGGGGCTTGCACGACGGCGCCTGGGCGCTGATCGCGCTGCAGGCGGGCCTCGCCGCCATGAACATCCGCGCCATCTTCCGCAACGAGCGGGGCGACCCGGCGCCGGACGAGAACCTGTCCGGCGAACGGCGCACGACCTAGCGCGCCGCGCGTATCAGCCCGGCGGCCTGGCCGCGAGCGCAGGGGGCCCGATGCCGGACGTCCGCGTGCGCTGCATCTGCTCCATGTACCGCATGTGCTCCGTCAGCTGGCGCTGATGATTGCTCTCCATGTCGTCCGACGTCGTGCGCGCACCGGGCTCCACGACCGGCGGCGGCATCGCCTCGCCGGAGTGATACACCTTCGACGTTGGGCGTGCGGGTGCGGCCGCCGCGACGAGTTCCAGGCCGCCGATCCCGTTTTCCGGCAACTCGAGACGCTTGATCACGCCGCCTTCGTTCAGCAGCACGTAGCGCTGGTGCACTTCCGTCAGCCGCACGCCGGGCGCCACTTCCGTGTCGACGACGACGGCCCGTGCCGGCTTGCCTTCCGCGCCGAGGATCGCGACGCCCTCGGGTCCCGCCTCGATGACGCCCCTCAGCTGATAGGCGCTGGCGGCGGCGCCGGACGGCGCACCGCCGAAGAGGCTCGCCGCGGCCTCGATGGCGGGCGGCGCGGGTGCAGCGTGCGGTGCGGCCGCGACGGGCTGCTGCTGCGGCCGGAACCACTGCAGTCCCCAATACGCGGCCGATGCGCACGCGGCGCTGAACAGGGCCACGGCGGCGGCGAGCGGCAAAAGTCTCACGTGTCCCATTCAGTTGTCCGCCGCACCGGTCAGTTCGCCGACGTGCCGTAGATGATGCCCCGGCCCATGCCGCCACTGCTGTTCAGGTAGACGGTGCCGAACGTGCGCATGTCGCCGACGACCTGGCTGATGCCGCCCCACTGGTGGTTGCCGTCGTTAATCTTCACCCACGTCGAACCGCCGTCGATGGAGCGCATCACCCCCGTCGTGCCGTCGGAGAACTGGCCGCCCGAGTAGATGGCCGGGTAGGTGGCGCCCGTGGCGGCCTTGCCGAAGCCGATGGAGGTCGGCGTGAAGGCGAAGCCGGCCCAGCTGATCGTGGTCGGCGCGCTCCACGACGAACCGGAGTTCGTGCTCTTGTACACGCCGCTGTTGGCCACCATCCACACCTCGCCGCCCCGGCCCGGCACCGTCGACACCTGGGTCGGCGCCACCGGCAGCGCGGGCGCCTGGTACCAGCTCGCGGCGCCGTTCCCGACATAGAAATTCGTCGAACCGGACTGCCATGCGTAGAAGATGTTCTGCGCACCGTCCGACAGCATGCTGGCGCCGACGGGCAGCGTGTTGCCAAAGAACGTGATGGTGGACCACGAGGCGCCGCCGTTGGTCGAATACACCGGCGCCACCTTGTCGCTCGCGTACGCCGACCAGACGATGGAGGTGCCGTCGGTGCCGATCGCCACCGTGCCGCCGCCGCGCACCATGCCCGCCGGCAGGGCCGGGAAGGCGCTCCAGCTGCTGCCGCCGTTGGTGCTGATCACGCCGACCGGCCGGTCCGTCGGGTAGGACGAGGTGCCCACCATGACCATGTTCGCCGGATTGCCCTTGGACCAGTCGATGCCGGCGCCGGAGTTGCACGCGGCGGCGACGCCGGTGCCGCTGGTGGTGGAAATCATCGCGTTCGGCGGCGTCGTCAGCGAATTGAAGACGAAGCCGCACACGTCGCCGATCGCGGCGATCAGCGGCGCGCCCGACGTCGGCGCCGCGAGGCTCTGCGGCACCGTTTCCTCGATGCCCTTGGCCGCGACGCTGAACGTGACGCCGAGGCCGCTGTCCGCATTGGTCAGGTTGGTCGTGCCGAAGATGCCGCCGCCCGTCCCGTAGAACAGGTTGTTCGAGTTGAACGGATCGATGACCACGTTCATCCAGTTGCCGAACGCGTTCGGGTTGCCCCAAGGCGCCCACGGGGCCTGCGTCCAGCTGAACGTGGCCTTGGACTTCAGGTCCACCCAGCTGCCCGCATTGCCGCCGCTCGTCGAACGGAAGATGGTGTCGCCGACGTTGTAGCGGTCCGTCGTCGAGACGACGACCGTGCCGGATTTGCGCGGGTCCAGGGCCAGGCCGTCGTAGCCGAACGTGTCGCTCGAGGTGGGCGCGACCGGGGTGATGTTCTGCCAGGTTTTCTGGCCGATGCTGTACTTCCACACCTGGCCGTTGGTGATGCCGTACGGGCCTGCCGCATTGCCGTAGGTGATGTAGAGATTGCCGTCCGGTCCGATCAGGCCGTGGTTCGGGTACATGCCGCTCGTGGCCGTGGTGCCCGGACCGCCGCTGACGGCGCTCCAGTGGGCACCGGCGTCCGTGCTGACGTACAGCGTGGAGGGTGCCTTGTCGTCGGACACGCCGGCGAAGATCGTCTGCGTGCGTCCGTTGGCCAGCGACGGCTTGTAGAACGCGAGGAACGCGATGCCGGAACCGGTGCCGTCGCTGGACAGCGGCGGCGCATTGCCGGCGGCGACCTGCGTCCAGGTGCTGCCCTGGTCGGTACTGGTCCAGAGGCCGTTCATGCCGTTGTTGTATGGCGTCAGCAGGCTGTCGTTGCGGGTGCCGTAGAACAGCACGTTGCCGTTGTTGGGGTCCACCTGCAGGCGCTCGCCGGCGTCGCGGCCCCGGGTGTTCGCCCCCATCGGGAACGGCATCTGGTGCAGGGTGAAGCTGGCGCCCTGGTTCGACGACACGAGGACCGCCCCGGCCGGCGCCCATGAATAGGTGTCGTAGGCGCCGACGGTCATGAAGAGCATGTTGACGTTGTTGGGATCGACGGCGATGCTGTCGACGCCCATCCAGTTGCCGTTGGCGGACGGCGTCCAGTCGTTCAGCTGGATCCACGTGCCGGTCGCCGAATTGTAGCGGTATGCCCCGCCGACGTCGGTCTTCGCGTAGAACAGGCCCTGTTGCCCAGGATGGGCAATGATGCCGGGCACGTACCCGCCGCCGACGATCTGCACGTTCTGCCACGTGTAGCTTTGGGCCTGCGCCGGTGCCGCGACCAGCGCGGTCATGAGGACGCCGCCGAATACGCTACCGATGAGCGCCCTGGTGCATCGATTAATCTTCATTGATGGTGACTCCGTCGTTTTATCGTACTTCGATCGAAAGAAGTGAAGCTCGACAACACCCCACGCCGAAGACATTGTGGGAGTTTTCGTTGAACGACGGCAATTCTCAAAATCGCCAGACTGATAAATGAAATTTACCAATGAATTAACAATTGGTAAGGTTCACACGGGCGTCACCAAAAGACGGCAGACAAACGGGGGACACGCGGCAAAGGCCGGCGCTGCGGCGGTGTGCCGTGGGCCGGAGCGCCTGCGGCACCGCATGGTGAATTACGACTTCGCGGGCGTGAAGCCCAGGGCCTTCATGGCTTTGGTGAGCGTGGTGGCGCTCTTGACATAGTCGGCCCACGGCGCATTGCCCTCGTCCAACCGCGTGTGCACCGTCTTGACGGTCCACTGGCTGCCCGACTTCAGCTTCGGGAGTTCTTCCCAGCGCACGGGCACGGAGATGCCCAGGCCCGGCCGCACGCGCGCCGACCAGGCCGACACGGTGGTCGCGCCGCGGCCGTTGCGCAGGTAGTCGATGAAGATGCGGCCCACGCGGTTCTTCGCGCCGCTCTTGGCGGAGAAGCGTTCGGGCAGCGTCTGCGCCAGATGGTCCACGATCGCGTGCGAAAAATCCTTCACCGTGTCCCAGTCGAGCTTCGGCTTGATCGGGACGACGACGTGCAGGCCCTTGCCGCCGCTCGTCTTCAGGAACGGGTTCAAGCCCAGCTCCTGCAGGAAGGCCCGCATCAGCTGCGCCGCTTCCTGCACCTCGGGCCATTCCACGCCCTCGCCCGGGTCGAGGTCGAACACCATGCGGTCGGGCGTGTCGTAGTGCTGCGCCGTCGCGTTCTGGCTATGGATCTCGACGACGTTCCACTGGGCGCTCGACAGCAGGCCCTCGGCCGTCGCGATCTCCGTCATGCGCGGATGGTCCGGGTCGAGCGCCTGGTCCATCTGGACGACGCCCGGCATGTTGCGCGTGTCGGCGACGTGCTTCTGGAAGAACAGCTCCCCGCCCACGCCCTCGGGCGCGCGCACGAGCGAGACCGGCCGGCCCTTCAGGTGTTCCATCATCAGCTCGCCGACGAGCGCGTAGTAGCGCACCATGTCGATCTTCGTGACGCCGCTCTCCGCATCCATCACGCGCTCGCCATGCGTGACCTTGAACGTGGCGGGCAGATTGCCGGGCAGGTCCGGTTCGGGCGCCTCTGCCTTCTTCGCTACGCGCTTGCGGGCCGGCTTGGCCGCAGGCTTGCCGTCGTCTTCGGGCGCCGCAGACTGCATGTGCTTGGGCACCTCCCGCACGACGCTCTTCGCCGGCTTGTCCTTGCGCAGGCCCTGGAACACGGGGTGGCGGACGGAGTCGGTGGCGGTCCATTCCGAGAAGGTGACCTCCGCGACGAGCTCCGGCTTGACCCAGTGGTTCGTGCGGCCCGGCACGGCGCGCGGCGGGAACGGGTTCTTGTCCGTCTCGATCGCTTCCAGTACCTCGCGCATGTGGCGCAGCGAGGTGCCATTGAATCCGCTGCCGCAGTTGCCCGCATAGCGCAGCACGCCGTCCTTGTCGTAGTAGCCCAGCAGCAGCGAGCCGATGCCCGTGCGCGAACCGTGCGGATCGGTGTAGCCGCCGATGACGAATTCCTGGCGCAGGCCACATTTCAGCTTGATCCACTCGGGCGAGCGGCGCGTCACGTAGCGGGAGTCTCTTCGCTTGCCGATCACGCCTTCCAGCCCGATCTGGCAGGCGGCGACGACGAGCTGCGCCGGGTCCGTCCCGAACTCCGCCGAAAAGCGCACGGTGTCGGACGGCCGCGCCGCCAGCACGTCCTGCAGCAGCGCACGGCGCGCGTCGAGGCGCGCGTCGCGCAGGTCGTAGCCTTTGTGGTACGGGACGTCGAACAGGAAGTAGACGATCTGCGCCTTGTTGGAACCGTCGAACGCGAGCTGCAGCAGATTGAAGTTCGGCTTGCCGTTCTCGTCGTGCACGACGATCTCGCCGTCGTACCAGCCGTCCGGCAGCTTCATGCGGCGGATTTCCTGCTGCAGCGGGCCGAGTTTATCCGTCCAGTCGTTGCCGTTGCGGGTGATGAGGCGGATGTCCTTGCCCTGCACGCGCGCGAGCATGCGGTAGCCGTCGAACTTGATCTCGTAGATGTAGTTTTCCGGATCGGCGGGCGGACCGTCGACGAGCGTCGCCAGTTCCGGCGTCAGCGTTTCCGGCAGGTCGGCCTTGACGGCGCCATCGGGCATGGCGCCGCGTCTCGGTTTCGCGGAGGGTTTGCGCTCGGCCTTCAGTTCGGCCACCTTCACGTCGGCGCCGTGCTCGGGCATCGGCAGGTCCTTGACGCTGTCCGGCATCTCGTCGACGACGGAGAACTCGCCGGCCGGACGGGCGTACTCGTCGTTTTCCTTGATGAGCAGCCAGGGTTCCTGCTTGTCGTCCTCGTGGCCGCGCAGGCGCACGAGGACCCAGCGTCCGTGCATCTTGTGGCCATGCATCTCGAACTTGATCTCGCCCTTCGCGAAGCCCTGGCGCGGATCGCCGACGGGTTCCCACGTGCCCTTGTCCCAGACGATGACCTTGCCGGCGCCGTACTGGTGCGGCGGGATCGTGCCTTCGAAGTCGGAATACGAGATGGGGTGGTCTTCCACGTGCACGGCCATGCGGCGGTCGTGGGTGTCGTAGCTGGGGCCTTTCGGCACGGCCCAGCTCTTCATGACGCCGTCCAGTTCCAGACGGAAATCGTAGTGCAAGCGGGTGGCCCAGTGTTTCTGGATCACGAAGGTGAGCAGCCCCTTGCTGGCCTCCCCGCCTTCCTCGGGCTCGGCCGTGATCTTGAAGTCGCGCTTGGCCTTGTACAGCTTTAACGGGTCCGGCATGGCATCACCTCTGCATCTATTTGCCCCAGTGTAGGCAAGAGGTGCGGACGCGACTGTTCGCCAATTAACTCACGTAGGATGGACGGCGAGCCGTCCATCCTACAGGCCACGGTGATTATTTACGCTCTGCGGCGCTCTGGTCACGCGCCGCGCGGAACTCCGAGTCCTTCGACCAGTTCGGCCACGCCGACGAATCCGCCAGGTCGCGGCCCACCGAGTACAGGATGCCGAGGTCGCGCGCCATGCCCGTGAACGGCCACGATGCGCTCCACTCGTCCGCCGGCTGGTGGTACGCGAGGGACACGTATTTCTCTTCGGCCGCCTTGCCCGCCGCGACGCCGCCCTGCTCCCAGTTCTCGCCCGAGCCGAACGAAATCGCCGGCACGCCCTTCTTGGCGAACGAGAAGTGGTCGGAACGGAAGAAGTGGCCCGCTTCCGGCTTCGGATCCGGCGAATAGCTGATGCCGTTCTGCTTGGCCTTGGCGATCAGGCGGTCGAGCAGGTCGAGCTTGGCGCTGCCGGAGATCGTGAAGTCGCGCGCCGGACCGTACGGGCTCAGGGCGTCCATATTGATCACGCCGGCCGTCTTCGCCAGCGGATAGACCGGATTGCTCGCATAGTATTCCGAGCCCAGCAGGCCCTTCTCTTCCGCCGTCACGGCCAGGAAGACGACGCTGCGTTTCGGCGCCGGTGCCTTGGCGTAGGCGCGCGCCAGTTCCAGCAGGGCGGCGATGCCGGTCGCGTTGTCGATCGCGCCGTTGTAGATCTTATCGCCCTTGGCGTCCGGCAGGCCGACGCCCAGGTGGTCCCAGTGCGCGCTGTACATCACGTATTGATCCGGGTGCTCGCTGCCCGGACGCACGGCCAGCACGTTCTTCGACGTGATGACCTTGGCGTCGACGTCGTAGTGCGCCGACATCGTCACGCCCTTCAGTTCGACCGGCTTGAACGCGCGGGTCTGGGCCTGCTTCTTGAGCTTGTCGAAGTCCAGGCCGGCGTGCTTGAACAGGTCGACGGCAACGTCGCGCTGGATCCACGCTTCGACCGGCGCGTGGGCTTCAAGCGGGTTCTTGCGCACGATGTCGTACTGGACGTTCGTGTTCGAATTCTTCACCGTGGCCCAGCCGTACGAGGCCGGCGCCGTCTCGTGGACGATCAGCGTGCCCAGCGCGCCGCGGCGTGCCATCTCTTCGTATTTATACGTCCAGCGGCCGTAATACGTCATGGCCTTGCCGCCGAAATCGCCCTTGCCCGTCTCGAAATCCGGGTCGTTGATCAGCACGACGGCCAGCTTGCCCTTCAGGTCCTGGCCCTTGAAGTCGTCCCACTTGCGTTCCGGCGCGGTCACGCCATAGCCGACGAAGACCAGCGGCGCGTTCTTGAAGTCGACGGTCTTCGCACCCGTCATCGCGGCGCGCACGGCGATTTCGTTACCTTGCGAATAAGTCTTCGTCTTGCCGCCCTCGTCCACGGTCACCTGGACGGGGCCCTGGATCTCGAACCGGCCCAGCGGCACGTCCTGGGTCCAGCCGCGCTTGCCGTCGACGAGGTCGCCGCCCGGCTCCAGGCCGGCCGCCTTGAACTGCTCGACGAGGTAGTTGACGGTCTTCGTCTCGCCGGGCGTGTTCGGGCCGCGGCCTTCGAACTCGTCGGAGGACAGGATCTTGACGTCCTGCGACAGGTGCTGCGGGTCGATGTGGACGGGGTCTGCGGCATGGGCGGCCAGCGCCGCGGTGGCAAGCGCGATGGCGGTCAGGGAGGTACGGATGGAAGTGTGTTTTCTCACGAGCGGTCTCTTGGGCGTCGATGTTGTTGGAGGCACGGATAGTGCCGCCAAAGTATCGTTGGAATAATTTCCACTGTCAAACACCACACGGCAAAAGTACTTGCTGTAAGCACACTTGTAAGCGGATGTAAAAGACCGTCAACCGTCCGTGAGGCGGCCGCGTTTCTGCCCCAGTAGCACGGGAATCATCCCACCCATCCACAACACCTGAAGGACACACCGCCATGAGCAAAATCGTCGCTACCCTGATCGCAGGCCTGTTCGCCACCTCGGTGTACGCCCAGACGACCGCCACCCCGGCCACGACGACGACCCCGGCCGCCACCAAGGCCGAAGCGAAAGCCGACAAGAAAACCGTGAAAGCCGAAGCCAAGGAAGAAAAGGCCGACGTGAAAGCCGACGCGAAATTGGAAAAGAAAGCCGCCGAAGCCAATGCCGACGTCGCTGTCGCCAAGGCCGACGCCGCGAAAAAGAAAGCCAAAGCACACAAGAAAGCCGTCAAAGCCAAGGCGGACGCCGCAGCCGACAAGGCTGCGGCACATGCAGACCAGAAGGCCGACGCCGCCAAATAAGCTGTCCGCGGCGCACCGGCTCAAGCCCCTCCATCCTCGGAAGACAGGGTTCGCCCTGTCTTTTTTTCGTTCGCGTTCTACAATGGCAGTCCCTCCTTCTCCGGGCCTACCATGCACGATATCGTCTTCCTTGATCGCGACAGCCTGATCGCCAACGTCCGCCAACCCGCCTTCGAACACCGCTGGCGCGACTATCCGGCCACGAACGCGGATGAAGTCGTCGAACGCCTGCGCGGCGCCACCATCGCCATCACGAACAAGGTCCCGCTGCGCGCGGACGCGATCGTGCAGTTGCCGGACCTGAAGATGATCGCCGTGGCCGCCACCGGCACGGACAACGTGGATCTCGCCGCCTGCCGCGAACGGGGCATCGTCGTCGCGAACATCCGCAATTACTCGCTGGTGTCCGTTCCCGAACACTGCTTCGCGCTGATCCTGGCCGTGCGCCGCAATCTGCGCGCCTACGTGGCCGACGTGGAAGCGGGCCGCTGGGAACGGTCGACGCGCTTCTGCCTGCTCGACCACCCGATCGGCGACCTGGCCGGCAGCCGCCTCGGCATCGTCGGCTACGGCGCGCTGGGCCGCCGCGTCGCCCAGATCGGGCGCGCGTTCGGCATGGAAATCGCCGTGACGTCGCGCTCCCCCGTGCTCGAGCCCGATGTCACCGCGCTGCCGCTGGACGAGTTGCTGGCCACGTCGGATGTCGTCAGCCTGCACCTGCCGCTGACGGACAAGACGCGCCACATGATCGCCGCGCGCGAGCTGGCGTCGATGAAGAAGAGCGCCATCCTGATCAACACGGCGCGCGGCGGCCTCGTCGACGAGGCGGCGCTGGCGCAGGCGCTCAAGGATGGCACGATCGCGGGGGCCGGCTTCGACGTCCTGAGCAAGGAGCCGCCCGTACCGGAAAACCCGCTGCTGCAACTGCGCTTGCCGAGCTTCGTGCTCACGCCGCACGTGGCCTGGGCCAGCGGCGGGGCGATGCAGACGCTGGCCGATATGCTGGTCGATAACCTCGAGGCGTGGGTGGCGGGCAAGCCGACCAACGTCGTGTGAGTGAGTCGGTCGGCACCGGCTCCGATCTCGTACGCGGGTCGGTTGACGCACCCGATCAGCGCGTGGACGGCGCCCCGTCCACCCTGCCGGCGCGCGCCTCGCGCGCCACGCGCAACGGCACGTCGAGAACGAACATCGTGCCCCGCCCGGGTGCGCTCTCGACCCGGATCGTCCCCTGCAGCAAAGTCGTCACGAGGTTGTAGGCGATGTTGAGTCCCAGGCCCGTGCCGCCCTGCCCCATCCGCGTCGTGAAGAACGGATCGAAGATGCGCGACAGATGTTCCTCGGCGATGCCGCGTCCGTCGTCGGAGAATTCGATGCGCACGCGGTCGCCGTCGAGCGGCGTGGCGACGAGCAGCATGTGGCCGCCCGGCGCGTCGAACCCGTGCAGCAGCGCGTTGTTGATGAAGTTGATGACCACCTGGCCGAACGGGCCTGGATAGCTGTCCATCGCGATCCCCGGCGGCACGCGCAGCTCGAGCGTGTGGCCGGCGCGGCGCACCTGGTTCATCATCGTGGCCGCGATCTCGTGGCAGGCCTGTGCCAGGTCGAAGCGGCGGCGCTGCGTGCTGGCCTGGTCCACGGACACCTGCTTGAAACTGTTCACGAGGTCGGCCGCCGCGTTCAGGCTGCGCACGATGAGGCTCGCCGCCTCGCGCGCGGCCGCGATCCACGCCTCCAGGTCCGATTTCTTGAGCGTGTTGTGGGCGAAGCGGTCGGCCAGCGCTTCGGTCTTTTCCTGCAAGGTGCTGGCCATCAGGAGGCTGTTGCCGATCGGGGTGTTCAATTCGTGCGCGACGCCCGCGACGAGGGCGCCGAGCGACGCGAGCTTTTCGCGCGCCGCCAGCTGGGCCTGCGTTTCCTTGAGCTGGCGATAGGCGTCCGCATTGTCGAGCGCGACGCCGACATACGATGCGAGGGTGCTGAGCATGTCGAGCTGCACGTTCTGGTACGCGCCCGGACGGCCGCTCTGCACCGTGATCACGCCAAGCACGCGGTTGCCGACGAGGATGGGCACGCACAGCAGCGAGCGCGGCGACGGCAGCGTGTCGCCGGCCGCGTCCACCCCGAGCACGTCGCGCACGCGGGCCGCGAACCGCGCGTAATCGCGGGCCAGGTCGCCGATCAGGATTTCCTCGCCCGTCGCCACGCAGTACTCGCCGAGCCCGCGCACGCGCGCCGGCAAGCGGCCCGCCTCGGGCACGCGGCGGCCGTCCGCGACGACGTACGGATACTCGAGCGGGCCGTTGGCGCGTACCGTGCCGATCGCGAACAGCGGCACGTCCATCAGCTGGCGCACCTGGCCGAACACATTGGCCATGATGGCCTCGCCGTCCAGGTTCGCCGTCAACTCGCGCCCGATGTCGGACAGCAGCGCGATGTTGCGGCGCGCCTGCTCCACCGCTTCCTTCTGCGCCTCGGCTTCCTGCTTGCGCCGCTCCGCCTGCTCTTTCTGCAGCACGAGTTCGGCCGTGCGCGCGCCGACCTGGTGCTCCAGGCGCTCCTTCTGCTGCACGAGCACCCGCACGCGCAGGCGGTACAGCGCGACGGCGCAACCGGCCAGCATGCTTGCGACGAACAGGCGGAACCACCACGTCATCCAGAACGGCGGCGTGATCGAGATGGACAGCATGGCCGGCTTGTCGCTCCACACGCCGTCCTTGTTGGCGGCCTTCACCTCGAACACGTAATCGCCCGGATCGAGATTCGTGTACGTGGCGAAGCGCTTGCGCGCGTCGGTCTCCGTCCAGTCCTGATCGAAGCCGCGCAGCCGGTAGGCGTAGCGGTTCGCTTGCGGATCGGCGTAGTGCAGCGCGGCGAATTCCAGCGTGAACACGGTGTCGCGGTGGCTCAGGCGGATGTCGTGCAGGCGGTCGACCGGCACGGGCAGCACGCGCGGCCGGTTGAAGACGAGGAAGTCGGTGATGGCGACCGTCGGCGGGAACGGATTGTCGTGGACGTCTTCCGGCTGAAACGACGTCATGCCGTTGACGCCGCCGAAATACAGCTGGCCGTCCGCGCCGCGCGCCGCCGAACCGACGAAGTACGAACCGTCCGTCAGGCCGTCCTTGGCGGTGTAGTTCTTGTAGCGGCCCGTGTCCGGATCGACGCGCGTCAGGCCCGCCGTCGTGCTGGCCCAGATCTGGCCGTTGCCGTCTTCGAGGATGCCGCCGATCGGCACCTGCTGGCGCCCGGGCGTGACGGCGAACCGGCGGAACACGGTTTGTCCGCCGGGGCCGCGCTCCATGCGCTGCAGGCCGCCCGCCGTGCCCACCCACAGGTCGCCGCGCCTCGATTCGTACAGATGGTGGATGCGGTTGTGGTCCAGGCTGGCGGGGTCGTGCGGATCGTGGCGGTAGTGCGTGAAGGTGCCGGCCGCGCGGTCGTAACGGTCGAGGCCATTCTCCGTGCCGATCCAGATCGTGCCCTGACGGTCTTCGAGCGCCGCCAGGCAGAAGTTCTCGCCCAGGCTGGACGGATCGGCCGGATCGTGGCGCCAGCCGCGCAGCGTCCGGCCGTCCGGCTCCAGCATGAACAGGCCGCCGCGCGTGACGATCCACAGCGCCCCGGCGTGGTCGAGCATGAGGTGCTGGACCCAGTTGGCGCCCGCCTCGCGGCCCAGGGGTACCGGCGTGAAGCGTCCGGTCGCCGGGTCGCGCCATGACAGGCCGCTCGGCGAGCCCACCCACAGCCGGCCGCGTCCCGGCATCACGTTGGTGATCACGTCGTCCGCCAGGCTGGCCGGATCCGCCGGATCGTGGCGCAGCACCTCGGCGCGGCCGCTGTCCGGATCGAGGTGCACGATGCCGCCGCCCGCGGTGCCCAGCCACAGGCGGCCGTCGGCGCCGACGGCGATGCTGCGGATCCTGCGCGCGCTTTTCGCGTCGGCCACCTGGTCGGGCAGCAGCGAGAAGCGGGAAAAGCCGCCGCTGGCCAGGTCCGCGCGATTGATGCCGCTGAACATCGTGCCGGCCCACAGCGTTCCCGTGCGGTCAACCCAGATCGCGGTGACCTGGTTGTCGGACAGCGAATGGCGGTCGAGCGGCTGGCTGGCGTAGCCGATGAAGCGTCCGCTCGCGGGGTCGCGCCATTTCAGCCCGTCCTGTTCCGTGCCGACCCACAGGTTGCTGCCGTGGTCGTGATAGAGGGTGAGCACGCGGCCGTCGTTCATGCCTTCGTCCACGCCCAGGTGGTGACGCTTTAGCGCCCCCTGGCCGATGCGCCACGCTTCCAGGCCGGCGCCGGTGCCGATCCAGAGCGTGTCGCGCGGCCCCATCGACAGCGCCGCCACGGCATTGCGCTTGCCGTTGCCGCCGGTATCGATGTCGAAATGATCGAAGCGGACGGCGCCCGCCGGCAGGTGGTCGAGGCCGACGCCCGTGCCGATCCACAGGCCGCCCGCCGCGTCGACGGCGAGCGCCGTGACGCGGTCGTCGCGCAGGCTGGCGGCATCGCGGCCGTCGTGACGCAGCGTACGGCATGCCCCTGTCGCCGGGTCGACATGCACCAGGCCGTCGCCGGTGCCGACCCACAGGCCGCCGGCACCGTCGCCGACGATCGCCGTGACGGCGCCGTTGCGCGCGCTGCGTCCGCTGCCGGCCAGCAGCGGCAGGCGCACGAATTTCCGGGTGGCGGGATCGAAGCGCACGAGACCGCCGCGCGTGCCGAACCACAAGCGGCCCTCGCCGTCCTCGTACGCGGCCTGGACGTAATTGTCGGCCAGGCTGGCAGGGTCGTTGGGATCGTTGCGGAAAACCTGGTTGCGGTAGCCGTCGAAGCGGTTCAGTCCGGCCTGGGTGCCGAACCACATGAAGCCGTCGCGGTCCTGCAGGATGGCGAGGACGGATTCCTGCGACAGCCCCTCGTCCAGGCCGATACGCTCGAAGCGCAGGCTGCGCGGGCCGGCGGCGAGCGCGGCCGAGCACAGGCACGCCAGCAGGAACCCGCACGCCATGCGCAGCAGCGCCGACGGGCGCAGCGCTCTGTTCACGGGTGGCATGATTTCGGGTGGGCGGGGCACGGCGCTTAATCTACCAGAGGCCGGAAAATGTTGAAAGAAATTAAGACTTCCTCATTCGTCATGCCACTGCTATAATGCGTGCATCGGGCGGCTGTAGCTCAGCTGGATAGAGTACTTGGCTACGAACCAAGGGGTCGTGGGTTCGATTCCTGCCAGCCGCACCAACGTTTCGAAAGGCCAGATCGCAAGATCTGGCCTTTTTCATTTCCGCCGACACCTCCGCCGCCATGCCCAGCCAGCTGATCGTCCGACCGCTCGCAACATCCGATTACGAGGGCTGGCGCCCGCTGTGGGACGGCTATAACGCGTTCTACCAGCGCAGCGGCCCCACCGCCCTTCCCGAAGCGATCACGCAAGCCACGTGGAACAGGTTCCTCGATCCGGCCGAACCCGTCCACGCGCTCGTGGCCGAGCAAGCCGGGCGGATCGTCGGGCTGGCCCACATCGTTTATCACCGCAGTACGACGCGGCTGCACGACGTCTGCTATCTGCAAGACTTGTTTACGGCACCCGAAATGCGCGGACTTGGCATCGGAAGGCGGCTGATCGAAGGCGTCTATGAAGCGGCACGCAATACGGGGAGTTCGCGCGTGTATTGGCAGACGCAGGCGGGAAATGCGGCCGCCCGCGCGCTGTACGACAACATCGCCAAACACCAGGGTTTCATCGTCTATTCGCATGAACTTTGATCGCCCGGAAGCTGGCACTTTGCCAATCATGAAACCGCTGCTATAATGCGTGCCTCGGGCGGCTGTAGCTCAGCTGGATAGAGTACTTGGCTACGAACCAAGGGGTCGTGGGTTCGATTCCTGCCAGCCGCACCAGTTTTTCGAAAGGCCAGATCGCACGATCTGGCCTTTTTCATTCGTGTCATGGGATTCCCGCTTCCCTCATCAGGCCGCGCCGGCGCCAACCGCATGCACCGCCGCGCCAGCCCTTCGGAGCACGGCACCGCCGGCAGATTGCCGACCATCGACGCCTCGCGCTCCGCGTCCGCTTCCACGATCTCGCGTTCCGCCAGTCCTTGCGGGCGTCTTCCACCAGCGTCACGGCGCCGTGCACGATGCGGCCGCAGACGCCGGTGATCGCCTGCGCTTGGCGGCGCAACATCACCTGGGCACCCCGGCGTCCAGGCCAGGTGCGTCGGCTCCGCGTCCAGCGTGTCCATGCCCGCCGCCTGGAGCGCACCATAACGCGCACGCGCCATACGGCGGCGGCCGGTTCCACCGGATTGCCGCCTTGTCGTCGACATTGAGGATGACATATCGAGGTTGCGCCCGCACGGTCGGCTTGCGCTTGCGGTCCAGGGGAACCGCAAGCGCATGGCGTTGCCGTTCGGGTAACGGGCTGCTATAATGCATGGCTCGGGCGGCTGTAGCTCAGCTGGATAGAGTACTTGGCTACGAACCAAGGGGTCGTGGGTTCGATTCCTGCCAGCCGCACCAACTTTTCAAAAGGCCAGATCGCACGATCTGGCCTTTTTCATTGGCACTGCCGGCCGAAGGCAACCTCCCGCCCCCCCCCCGGCGCCTTCCCTCAAGCGCCCCGCGTTGGCCCCCGTGTAATCGCATCGCCTGCCCGCCGCCAGTCGACACGGCGCCGCCGGTGGCCGCGATTGCCGCGCCGCTCGCGAACGGCACGGTCTCGGGCCTCGTCGGCGCGACCGTCAACGGCACCCTCGTCGCTTCCGATACCGCACGTCATACACGTTCAGCCGGAACCCGCCGGCAGCGCCAACGGCGTGGCCAACCTGGCCGCCGCCTGTGACGCCGCGGGCAATGCGGGCGAATCCGCCACCGTCGCAGTGAACGTCGCGATCGCGGTCACGACCGTCGCCAGGGACACGACGCCGCCCACGGCCGCCGTTGGCAATCCGGTGGCCGGCACCGTGTCCGGCAACGTCGTCGTCGCGATCGGCGCCTCCGACGACGCGGGCGCCGGCGGCATCGCGACCGTGCCCGCGATCGACGGCCGGACAAAGGCCTAAAGGCACGGGCGGTACGCCCGCCTGCCACTGGAACACGCGCAAGAACGGCGTCGTCCGGCACACCCAGGCGGCAACGTCCCGCGCTGCCGCCGGCAATGCGAGCAGCACGCCGGCCGCCGCGACGACGAAGTGAGGCGCCCGGGCTTTGCCAAATGAGGTAATGCCGATATAATGCGTGCCTCGGGCGGCTGTAGCTCAGCTGGATAGAGTACTTGGCTACGAACCAAGGGGTCGTGGGTTCGATTCCTGCCAGCCGCACCAACTTTTCAAAAGGCCAGATCGCACGATCTGGCCTTTTTCATTGGCTGGGTTCCGCAGCCATATTGATGAGCCCGGCCTCATCGTTATCCCGCCCACATTTCTTAACAATAGAACAATGATTGTTCGCAAATAGAAAAATCTCTGCCGCAGATTTTCTCGCGTCTTTACGTAGGAGTAGACCTACAAACACCGTGAAATATCGGGCAATTTTGTCATTTGCGCATACCAAATCGACCACGTTCTCTATGAAGAGCGGGTGAAATGCACGTCTGGACAGCAACAATTTACGTTCAGCATCTTTCCCCGGAGTAGCGCACACTTCGGTGATTTTCCGTGCTTTTTATCGTCGATTTGCTACGATGAAGTTCCCCGATTCTTGAAAACCAAGCTGCAGGACGCGGCTGTTTCTTTGCGAGGTAAGAAATGAAAAAATCACTGATTGCTGCTGTTGTGTTGGCCTCTGCGTCGTTCGTTTCCTCCGCTGCCATGGCAGCTACCGTCGGCAACACCCCGCAGGTCCTCGACCTGACCGACGGCAGCGGCTTCTTCGGCGACACGTTCGCGATGAACAACAATGGCAACACCTTTGCCGACCGTTTCACCTTCACGGTCGGCTCCACCGGCGTCGGCTCGAACCTGGACGCGATCATTTCGTCCGTCAGCCGCACCGCTGATACCGGTCTCGACATTACCGGCGTCTCCCTGTACAACGCAGCCGGCAATGCCCTGGTCTCGTCGGGCCACGCGCTCCAGTCGGGCAATATCGACGTCTGGACGATCTCCAGCAACAACCTGGCTGCCGGCAACTACTACCTGCAAGTGAGCGGTAACCTGGTCTCGAACCAGGCCGCCAGCTTCGGTGGCGCCGTGTCGATGGCCGCTCCGGTGCCGGAACCGGAAACCTACGGCATGATGCTGGCAGGCCTGGGCGTCCTGGGCTTCCTGGCTCGCCGCCGCAAGTCGGCCAAGCCGGCCTGAATCCGGTAGCTTGAGTCGGGCGGAAGCGTTCGCGCTTCCGCTTTTTTTTGTCCGGCGCCCGTACGCCGTCGCACGGATGCTCAGGTACGCAGTTTCTTGATGATGCTGCGATTCCCCAGAATTTCCTCGATCTGCTCGAAGCGCACCGGTTTCACCATGTGATGGTCGAAACCGGACTCGAACGCCAGCTGCCTGTCCTTTTCCTGCCCCCAGCCCGTCACGGCGACCATCACCGTCATCGTGCAGCACGACAGGTCGCGGATGCCCCGCGCCAGGTCGTAGCCGGACATCTGCGGCAGGCCGATGTCGAGGAAGGCATAGTCGGGACAGAAGCGCTTGGCGGCCGCCAGCGCGTCCACACCGTTGTGCGTGATGACGACGCTATGCCCCATTGCCGTCAGCAGCGCGCCGATGCTGTTGACGAAGTCGACATTGTCGTCGGCCAGCAGGATGCGGTACGTTTCCGAGGTGATGAACGACATTGGCGTCGGTTTGGCCGGCAGCTCCGGTTCGACGACGATCGGCAGCCGCACGACGAACTGGCTGCCGTGGCCGATGCCCCCGCTGTGCGCTTCGATGGTGCCGCCGTGCAGCTCGACCAGCTTGCGCGCCAGCGACAGGCCGACGCCCAGCCCTGCGTTCGAGCGCTCCAGGGTCGAATCGACCTGCACGAACATCTCGAACACGGTGTCGAGCATGTCCGGCGCGATGCCGATGCCGGTGTCGGACACGACCAGCGTGAGCGTACGGTCGTCGACCGTCGCGCGCAGACCCACGCGGCCGCCCCGATTGGTGTATTTGGCCGCGTTGTTCAGCAGGTTGGAGAGGATTTGCGCGAGGCGCGTCGCGTCGCCGTTCAGGAACACGGGACGGTCCGGCAGGTCGATCGTCAGCTCATGGCCGTGCAGTTCGATGTACGGACGCACGACTTCGAGCGCGTCGTTGACGACGGCCTTCAGTTCCACGCGGCCGCTCTTGATCGCGAATTTGCCGGTGTTGATGCGCGAGACGTCCAGCAGGTCGTCGACGAGACGCACCATCTGGCGCAGCTGCCGCTCCATGATGTCGGTCGCGCGCTGGGTGGCCTGGGCATCGCCGCTGCGCAAACGCAGGATGTCCAGGCCCGTGCGGATGGGCGCCAGCGGATTCCTCAGTTCGTGCGCCAGCGTGGCGAGGAATTCGTCCTTGCGGCGGTCGCCAAGGCGCAACGCCTCCTCCGCGCGCTCGCGCACCTGCATTTCGTGCTCGAGCGTCGCGTTCGCTTCCTGCAGCGCGTGGGAGCGGCGGCCGATCTCGGCCAGCATGTCGTTGAAGGCAGCGACGAGCACGCCGATCTCGCCGCTGTCGTTGCCCGGCACGCGCAACGTGAAATCGCGCCGCTGCATCACCTGGCGCGCGACATTGGTCACGGCCGCCAGCGGCCGCGTGATGGCGGCTTGCAGGCGCGACGCCACGAGGCCCGCGATCACGAGCGCGCCCAGCATCACGGCGCCCAGGATCGCGCCATAGCTGAACAGGCGGTCGACGAGGCCGTAGCGCGAGCGCAGGTAGACCGTGCCCACCATCTCGCCGTTTTCCACGATGTTGCGGAACACGGCCACCTCGCCGCCCTCGATGCGGTAGCCGGACGCCGCCGGGCGCGCCGGGATGGTCTGGTTCGGCGCGGCCGCATAGGTGGCGAAGCGCGTGCCGTCGCTCGTATAGATGGCCGCCGCCAGGATCTGCGGGCGCACGCGCAGCACGGCGAGATTCTGGCGGGCCGTTTCCTCGTCGTTGAACGTCAGCGCCGGCGCGGTCACGCGCGCCATGATGTCGGCCTGGGTCATCAGGTCGTCCATCCAGTAGCGCTGGAAGGCGCGCAGGTCGAACAACAACATGGCGACGGAAGCCGCCAATAGCGCGACGAACGTCGTGGATACCGCCATCAGAATCAGTTTGCCGCGGACCGTGCCGCCGTCGCGCACCACCATCACTGCGCTCCTTTCTGCACCCGGTTCGCCACCGTCAGCAGGCGCGAACTGAGTTTGATGCCATTGCGTTCCGCCGCATCGAGGGCGACGTCGAAGCGGACGCGCTCGTCGACGACGCGGAAATTGATCACACTACCGACCTGCAAGCCGTTCTCGCACTCGGTCACGACAAGCATCGCGCCGGTGGCCTGGCGCACGATGCGCGCCACCCGCTGCGGATCGCTCCCGCCGATGAACAACAGGTGCACGCGGGCGCCGGCGTCGGACTCGCGCAGCTCGCGCACTTCGATGGCGCGGTTGTTGACGGTGCGTCCCGCCACCACGCGCGCCAGTTCGACGGCCAGGTCGTCGGCGCCGATCACGCCGATCGTCAGCGGCGCCGCGGCGTCGGGAAAGGCGCTGGCGGGAAAGTCGGTGTATCCGAGGAATTTAAACAGGAAGGCCGCCTTCACCCGTCGCTCCAGCGGCACGCCCGGCATCGTGCCCTGCGCGCGCACCGGCGGCGCCAGACCGGCGCCGGCGCACAGCACGGCCAGCGAGGCGAACGCCCAGCCGGCGATGGACCGGCGCATGCCGCGGTTCGTAAATCGGTTCAATTGACGGTGCATCGGCCGGATGGCAATCCCAGGACTGTAGACGGTGGCAGGGAGCGCCCGGACCCAGGGCGCCCTACGAAACGGCCGGATAAGACACGCCGGGCACAGCCGACGCGTGCCCGACATGGGGAATGATAGCCGCGCAAGGTCGGCAATGGCAACGCGTGGTGCGTTTCCGTGAAGGGTTGAACTCGAAAGAACGTGAACGACAGCAAGGCGTCTTTAAACATTTTGCTATCGTAGAACATTTTCTTTAGTGCACCAAGAGCAACACGCCAAGCGTGCGCACGGCCGAGTCATTTATAAAAGCAATAGCGGAGGGGGTGTACCAGATTCTGTGTAAACGATTCTTCGTTTAAGTCTGCGGCACCCGGTCTTCAAACTGGATGGCGAAGCGGTTTAACGCAGCTTTCCAGTCCCGTATCGGCATCGTCCACTTCTTGCTGATGTTGTTCAGGGCAAGATAAAACAGCTTGCTGACAGCTTCATCGGTCGGAAAGGAACTGCGGGCCTTGGTCACTTTTCGCAGGCTCATGTTAATCGATTCAATAGCGTTCGTGGTGTATATCACCTTTCGGATTTCCGGCGGGTAGTCGAAGAACGGTATGACGCGCGCCCAGTTACGGCGCCAGGACTGACTTATCGGTTTATACTGTTTATCCCATTTATCTTCGAATTCGGCAAGCCTGAGTTCAGCCTCGTCGGTAGTGGCTGCACTGTAAATCAACTTCAGATCGGCGGCGACTTCCTTCTGCGCTTTCCAGGGCACGAAATTCAGGCTGTTGCGCACCATGTGAACGATGCACAGCTGAACCGAGGTCTGCGGGTAGACCGCCTCGATGGCGTCCGGGAAGCCTTTCAGGCCGTCGACGCAGGCGATGAATATGTCCTGCACGCCACGATTTTTTAGCTCGGTCACGACCTGCAGCCAGAACTTCGCGCCTTCAGTTTGGGAGATCCACAGGCCCAGCACCTCCTTGTGGCCATCCATGTTGACGCCGATGGCCAGGTAGACCGCCTTGGTACGCACCGCGCCGTTGTCGCGCACCTTGACGTGAATGCAGTCGAGATAGAGGATCGGGTACACGGCGTCGAGCGGGCGGGCCTGCCAGAGCTTCACATCCTCGCTGACAGCGTCCGTGACGTTGGAAATGAGGGTCGGTGACACCTCGGTGCCGTACATCTCTTCCAGATGGCTTTGGATCTCCCGCACGCTCAGGCCACGCGCGTAGAGCGAGATGATTTTGTCGTCGAAGCCGGTCCAGCGTGTCTGATGCTTGACGACGATCTGCGGCTCGAACGTGCCCTGGCGGTCGCGAGGAACGTCAAGCGGCAGCGCGCCGAAATCGCCCTTGAGCGTCTTGATGCTATGGCCGTTGCGGGTGTTGGCAGTGCTGTTGGTCACCTCGCCGCTTTTGTCGTGGCCCAGGTGGTCGGTCATCTCGACTTCCAGCGCGCGCTCGACCAGCATCTTGGTGAGCTGCTTGAGCAGCCCATTTTCGCCGATCAGGTCCTCGGGCTTCTGGTAGTTTGCCAGCAGGCCGTCGGCAAGTTTGAGCAGTTCCGGATCGGGCTTGGCCCGCTTGTTACGCTTTACAACGGTCATCGTTTCTCCTAATGGCGGCAGTGTCCTGCCAAATGACCGTTTACACAATATTATTTACACCCTCATAGCGGACATTGCAAAACTAAATTGGATTTCTTTTTTGCGATGCAGCATTATGAGCATGTCTCCTCTATTCTCCTCCAAGGATAGATTCAGCCCGCTCCCGTAGCGGGCTTTTTTTTTGCCCCGAGGGTTACCTGCGGCGCATTATGCTGTGCCGCAATATCGGCTGTTCCTCATGTTGTTCTTTTGCGACCGTCGACTCTTTTTCCCATCCGACAACGTTCCCAGTCGTGCCGCCCCCTGTTTCCGATTTGGTGTACGATGCATCCTCTTTTCGTTTAGATAACAACCTTTACCGCGCTATGCTCTTCCCCGGCAGGTCCGCACAATCCTCCAGCTCATTCGACTGGTCCGCTTCCCGGCTCGGCGATCCGCAGCAGTGGCCGCAGGCGCTGAGACTGACGGCCGATGTGATGTTCAATACCCCGCTGCCGCTGCTGCTGGTATGGGGGCGGGACATGACGGTCCTGTTCAACGACGCTTATGGCGCGCTGGCCGGTCCGGCGTACGGGCGGGTGCCGGGCGGCAGCGTGCCGCCCGTGATGCCGCCGCCGCTGGCGGCGGGCGGCGCCGAGCTGGAACGCGCCTGGGATGGCGAGGCGGCGTACGCCCCCGGCCGCACGCTCGTGTTCGCGGGCAGCGACGGCGGCGGGCACTACGACTTGTATTTCACGCCCGTGCGTGCCGGCGACGACACCGTGGCGGGCGTGCTGTGCGCGCTGGCGCCCGCCGCGCCCGTGCCGGACGCGGCCGGCGCCGACACGACCGGTCCGCTGCGCATCCTGGTCGTCGAAGACAACGTCGATTCCCAATACCTCGTGTGCGAGATGCTGCGCGCCTTCGGCCACGAGGCGGACGGCGTCGGCCACCCGGACGACGCGCTGGCGCGGCTGGCGGCCGGGCGCTACGATGTGCTGTTCACGGACGTGAGCCTGCCCGGCATGTCCGGCGTCGAACTGGCGCGGCAGGCGGTGGCCCAGGCCCCCTCGATGCGGGTGATCTTTGCGTCGGGCTACGGCGACACCTTGTTGCGTCATGTGGAATTTCCCTATCTGTCGTTGCAGAAGCCTTACGAGCTCGATCAGCTCCAGCAGGCCCTCGACAAGGTGGCGCACCCGCTGCCGGTGCGCACCTGAACGATGGGTCAAAGGTGTGCAACAAAGGGCCCGGCCTGGGCTAGAATTGGTGTACGGCTCGTTACGCGCCGTGGACGGACGTGCCCGCGCATTCCGCACGGCACAGCAGCCCCGCGCGCAGAGCCCAGAACGATGATCGATTTCGAGCCCACCGGCAAAGCACCCCGCCCCACCGAGCCGCTTCCCTCGCTCGGCCCGGCGCCGTCCACGGTGATCTCGTGGGGAGACCTCCGGTGAACGACGAGCGCGACCAGCTGCGGCAGTCTCCCGCGCAGCCCGCTGCTGCCGCGTCCGCTGTCGTCCCCGCCTCCGATCCCGCCGCCACCGCACGCGAATTGCAGGAAGCGCGCGAAGCCCTGCGCCTGGCCAATGCGCGCATGGAAAACATGCTCGAGAGCCTGACCGACGGCTTCTGCGCCGTCGACCATCACTGGCGCATCATGTACATCAACGGACGCGCGCTGGACATGCTCGCGCCCATCCAGAAGACCCGGCCCAGCCTCGTCGGGCACGACCTGTGGGCCTCGTTCCCGGAACTGCGCGGCAGCCTGCTGGAAACCGTGTACCGGCGCGCGATGGTCAGTCGCGAGACGGCGATCCAGGAATTCTTCTGGCCCGCGCTGAAGCGCTGGTTCGAAGTGCGCGCCCATCCGTCGCCGGACGGCCTCACGCTCTACTTCCAGGACATCAACCGGCGCAAGGCCGACCAGCAGGCCCTGCAGCAGGGCAATAGCCGCCTGCAGGTGGCGCTGGCCGCGGGCCGCCTGGGCGACTGGCGCTGGGATGCCGCCAGCGACCGCGTGATGCTGGGCGAACGCGCGGCCGCCATCTTCGGCCTGCCGGCGGAACAGCCGCTCGCGTGGAGCGAGCTGCGCGCCCGCCTCGATCCGGGCGACCGCGAAAGCGTGCGGCGCGCCGTGCTGCAGGCCTTTGCCGGCCACAGCGACCTCGAACTGGAATGCCGCCTGCCGGGACCGAACGGCGAGCCGCGCTGGGTCGCGCTCGTCGGCCGCGCCGACTACGCCGACCAGGTGCGGCGCGAAGGCGTGCTGGGCATGACGGGCGTCGTGCAGGACATCACGGCCCGGCGCAGCGCCGCCGACGCGCTGCGCCAAAGCGAGGAAGTGCTGCGCGCGCTGGCCAACACGATCCCGCAGCTGGCCTGGATGGCCCAGGCCGACGGCGCCATCGTCTGGTTCAACGAACGCTGGTTCGAATACACGGGCACGACGCCCGACCAGGTCGTCGGCTGGGGCTGGCAAACGACCGTCGAACCGACGGTGCTCCCGGCCGTGCAGGACCGGTGGAACGCCTGCATCCGCAGCGGCGACCCGTTCGAGATGGAATACCCGATCCGCGGCGCGGACCAAACCTACCGCTGGTTCCTGACGCGCGTCAATCCGGTGCGCGACCGCCACGGCAAGGTGCTGCGCTGGTTCGGCACGAACACGGACGTCGACGAGGTCAAGCGCGCCGAACAGGCCTTGCGCGACGAATCGCACGTCCTGGAACTGCTCAACAGTACCGGCACCGCCCTCTCGTCCACGCGCGACCTGCGCTCGCTGCTGCAGGCCGCGACCGACGCCGCCACCCGCATCGCCGGCGCGCGTCAGGGCGCCTTCCTCTACCATGCCCGCAACGAAGGCGACAGCGGCAATATGTTCACGCTGTACACCGTCTCCGGCGGCAGCCCGGCCGGGTTCGAGGCGTTCGGCGAAGCCGGCCCCAACGGCCTGTTCGGCCCGGGCCTCGCGGACCGTCCGACCGGCCTGATCCGCTCCGGCGACGTTACGCACGACGCCCGCTTCGGCGAGGCGACCCCGTTCGGCCTGCCCGCCGGCCACCCGGCCGTGCGCAGCTACCTGGCCGTCCCCGTCGTCGCTCCCTCCGGGGAATTGCTCGGCACCATGTTCTTCGGGCACCCGGAAGTGGATGTGTTCAGCGAGCGCACGGAACGCATCGTGCGCGGCATCGCGGCCCAGGCCGCCGTCGCCATCGACAATGCGCGCCTGTACGAAGCCGCCCAGCGGGCTGCCGAGGAGCGCAAGGTCTTGCTGGAAAGCGAGCGCCAGGCGCGCGCCGAGGCCGAGCGCACGAGCCAGATGAAGGACGAATTCCTGGCCACCCTGTCGCACGAGCTGCGTACGCCGCTGTCGGCGATCCTCGGCTGGGCCCAGGTGCTGCGGCGCGGCAGCCGCGACCAGAACGATTTGCAGAAAGGCCTGCAGACGATCGAGCGCAATGCGCGCGCCCAGGCCCAGCTGATCGAAGACCTGCTCGACATGAGCCGCATCACGTCCGGCAAGGTGTTGCTCGACATGCAGGCCGTGGCGCCGGCCAGCTTCATCGACGCCGCCGTCGAGACCGTCCGCCCGGCGGCCGACGCCAAGAACATCCGCATCGAAAAACACTATGCCGCCGATCCGGGCCTCGTCGCGGGCGACCCGGCCCGGCTGCAGCAGATCGTGTGGAACCTGCTGTCGAACGCCATCAAGTTCACGCCCCGCGACGGCCTCGTCACCATCGAACTGGCGGGCAACGAGGCCAGCGTGTCCGTCACGGTGCGCGACAACGGCGTCGGCATCCGCCCGGAATTCATCACCCACGTGTTCGAGCGCTTCCGCCAGGCCGATGCGTCGATGACGCGGCGCCACGGCGGCCTCGGCCTTGGCCTCGCGATCGTCAAGCACCTGGTCGAGCAGCACGGCGGCACGGTCCGCGCCGAGAGCGCCGGCGAGGGCAAGGGCGCCAGCTTCACCATCGAATTGCCGCTCGCCAAACAACAGCCGCCGGCGGCACGCAACGCGCGTGCCGCCATGATCCTGCCGACGCCGGCGACGCCGGAAATGACCGTGCTCGACCTGTCCGGCGTCAACGTGCTCGTCGTCGACGACGACCGCGATGCGCGCGAACTGATCAAACGCATCCTCAGCGATTGCGGCGCCACCGTGCGTATCGCCGCCAGCGCCCGCGACGCGTTTGCACTCTTCAAGGAAAGTGCGCCGAATCTCTTGATCAGCGATCTGGGCATGCCGGAAGTGGACGGTTTCGAATTACTCGAGTGGGTGCGCCACCTGGAACGGGAGCAAGGCAGCCAGGTCCCGGCCATCGCGCTGACGGCGTTCGCCCGCTCGGAAGATCGGTTGAGCGCGCTGGAGGCTGGTTTTTCGGCACATATCTCGAAACCGGTCGAGCCGAGTGAACTAATTGCAACAGTTGCATCGGTCGTCGGCCCCTCTTCCCCTCTCGTGAATCGTGCTGCAGCATCCGCTGCGGGCCGAAATGGCGTACGCTAGCGGTATGGCTAGAGAGAAGATTAATGTTCCTACCCACGCACGCGGCGCTGTCCTACAAGAAATTCTCGGCCATTTGCTAGACTTAGGAATGTTGCGCTATAGTCGGTTTCGTTAAGGAATTAACGGGTCCGGCCTTGATTGAATGAGATTACGCATGCCCAGCCGACAAGACATCCTGAACGCGAAGATCCTGGTCGTAGACGATTCCCCCGACAATATCGAATTGATGGAAGAGATATTGCGCGAGGAAGGCTACACCGACGTCAGTTCGACGATGCTGCCGGAACAAGTATGCCCGCTGCATCGCGAACACAACTACGACCTGATCCTGCTCGACCTGCAGATGCCGGGGCTGAACGGTTTCCAGGTCATGAAAGGCCTCAAGGAAATCGAACAGGGCGGCTACCTGCCCGTGCTGGCCCTGACGGCCCAGCCCAGCTTCAAGATCGCCGCCCTGGAAGCGGGCGCGCGCGATTTCATCAGCAAGCCGTTCGACCTGCTCGAGGTGCACAAGCGTATCCACAACATGCTGGAAGTGCGCCTGCTGTACAAGGAACTCGCGCAGTACAGCCGCGCCCAGCAGGAACTCGCCCTGCACGACGCCCTCACCGGCCTGCCGAACCGCCGCCTGCTGGAAGACCGCATCGAAACGGCCCTGCAGCATGCCAACCGCAACCACCACAAGGCCGCGGTGATGTACCTCGACCTGGACGGCTTCAAGGCGATCAACGACACATATGGCCACGCCTACGGCGACGAGATCCTGAAGATGGTGTCGCAGCGGCTGCTGTCGAATTCGCGCAAGGAAGACACGGTGGCGCGCCTGGGCGGCGATGAATTCATCGTCCTGCTGGCCGACGTGCACAGCCTGGCCGACGCGCAAGGCCCGGCCGCCAAGCTCGTCGAGGCGCTGTCGGAACCGTTCTTCATTAACGACCTGACGCTGCAACTGTCGACCAGCATCGGCATCAGCCTGTATCCGGATGACGCCGAGAACGTCGTCGACCTGATCAGCATCGCCGACTACGCGCTGTACGAAGCGAAGCGCGCCGGCAAGAACCGCTACTGCGCCGACGGCAGCGCCGCGCGCCAGGCGGCACTGGCCGTCAAGCCATCCATGCCGCCGCCGGTCGCCCCGGCCGTCGCGCCATCGCCGGAACTGGCGCAGCACCGCTGACAGCCCGCCACCGCAAGTCGACGCCCGCCCCTGTGCGGGCGTTTGTTTTTATGTTGGCTATTAACAACACGATGAATGTTGCTTAAATCCTACGCCGGGCAAATGGTAGCGGATGTCCGGTCCGCCTGGCCGTCATCGTCCCGGCCGCCTTCTCTCTGGCGCGCGCACATACGATCGTGAACGCCAACCCGACACTATGCAACAGTCGGTCAGCACGGGCAAATACCGTTTAGCTAAGCGATTTATACGTTTTCAAAATATATGTGACGTAATCTTTCCCAATTGTCTTTACTGCTAGCATGGGCAATCTTTGCCACTCGACAAAGAAGCGAAAACAATAGCCCCAAGCAAAAGGAAGAGACGCACATGTACGTACGCCCAACCCGAATGTTCGCCCGCACGCTGCTGGCCGCTGCCGTCGCCGGCACGTTCCCCCTGTATGCCCTGGCCGACGAACCCGACCAGGCCCCCGACCAGGCCGCGGATCAGGCCGCGCCGGCCAAGTCCGGCCAACGCCTCGAAACCGTGATCGTGACCGCCCAGCGACGCGCCGAGAATCTCAAGGAAGTGCCGATGTCGGTCACCGCGATCAAGGGCGAAAAGCTCGACGTGCTGACGTCCGGTGGCGCCGACATCCGTTTCCTGGCCGGCCGCTCGCCGTCCCTGAACGTCGAATCCGACTACGGCCGCTCGTTCCCGCGCTTTTATATCCGTGGCCAGGGCAATACCGATTTCGACCTGAACGCGTCGCAGCCGGTGGGCCTCGTCGTCGACGACATCGTGCAGGAAAGCCCGATGCTCAAGGGCTTCCCCGTGTTCGACGTCGACCAGGTCGAGGTGCTGCGCGGCCCGCAAGGTACGCTGTTCGGCCGTAACTCCCCGGCCGGCGTGATCAAGTTCGACTCGGCGAAACCCGTGTTCAAGACGGAAGGCTATGCCGTCCTCGGCGCCGGCAACTACGGCACCGTCAATGCGGAAGGCGCGTACAACATGCCGCTGTCGGAGACGACGGCGCTGCGCGTCTCGCTGCAATCGCAGCACCGCAACAACCGCGTCCACAACCCGCTGCCGAACGCCTACACGCGCGACTTCGAAGGCTATGACGACAACGCCGCGCGCGTGCAGCTGCTGGTCAAGCCGACCCGCGACTTCTCGGCCCTGTTCAACGTCCACGGCCGCGACATGCGCGGCAATGCGACGCTGTTCCGCGCCAACATCATCAAAAAGGGGACGAACGACCTCGTCGACGGCTTCAACTACGACAGCTACCCGACCGACGGCGGCAACAACCAGACGCTGCGCACCAGCGGCGCCAACATGCGCCTGCGCTGGGACTTCGACGGCATGACCCTGCACTCGATCACGGGTTACGAGCACGCCTACTTCTACAGCCGCGGCGACGTCGACGGCGGCTTCGGCGCGGCCTACGCGCCGCCGATGGGGCCGAACTACCCGGGCCAGAACGCGTACATCCCGTTCACGGTCGAGACGGCGGACCTGCTGCCCGAGCATAACCAGACGACGCAGGAAATCCGCCTGGAATCGAACACGAAGGATCCGCTGCAGTGGATGGCCGGCGTGTTCTATTTCGACGAGCACATCCGCATCGATTCGATCAGCTTCAACACGCTGGCGCCGGGCAATCCGAAGAACGACGCGTACGCGACGCAGACGCAGGACGCGCGCTCCTGGGCCGTGTTCGGCACCCTGAACTACAAGGTGACGGACCAGCTGAAACTGCGCGGCGGCCTGCGCTACACGAACGACAACAAGGACTTCGTGGCCCAGCGCTTCGAACCGCCCAAGACGAGCGGCCCGCTGCCGCTGCACAGCGATTCGCACAACGTCAGCTGGGACGGCTCGGTCAGCTACGCGCTGGATGCCGACACCAACCTGTTCGCGCGCGTCGCCACCGGCTACCGTGCGCCGTCGATGCAGGGCCGCCTGAACGGCCTCGCCGACAAGCCGTCGATGGCCGGCGCAGAAAAGGCGCTGTCGTACGAGGCCGGCATCAAGGCCGACATGCTGGACCGCCGCGCACGCCTGTCCGCGACGGTCTTCCAGTACCGCGTCAAGGACAAGCAGCTGACGGCCGGCAGCGGCACGATCAACATGAACCAGCTGATCAACGCGGACAAGGTCACGGGCCAGGGCGTGGAAATGGACTTCCAGGCAATCCTGTCGGACGACTGGCGCGCCAGCCTCGGCGCCAGCTACAACGACACGGAGATCAAGGACCCGAACCTGTTCGTGCAGACGTGCGGCAACCAGCCCAACACGAACGGCTTGAACGGCTGCACCCCGACCGGCGTGCCCGGCCCGTTCCCGTACACGCAAAAGCTGAACGGCCTGCCGCTGCCGCGCTCGCCGAAATGGCAGACCAACTTCACGCTGCGTTACTCGCATCCGCTGGCCGACGGCGAACTGTACGCGCTCACCGACTGGTCGTACCGTACCGAGTACAACATGTTCCTGTACGAAGCGAAGGAGTACAGGGCGAAGGCGCTGCTGGAAGGCGGCCTGCGGGTCGGCTACAAGTGGGCCGACGGGAAGTATGAAGTCGCCGCGTTCGCGCGCAACATCACGAACCGCATCCAGGTCGTGGCCGCGATCGACTTCGACAACCTCACGGGCATCGTCAACGAGCCGCGCAACTACGGCGCGCAGTTCCGCGTGAACTTCTAAGCTCGCCGATTGCCAATACGCGGGCAGGACGACGGGTTATCCCTGTCGTCCTGCCCGTCGTTCGTTGACAGGGTGCGAATCAAGCCGCGCCGGCCGTCTTCTCGCCGCCCGGCCCCAGCGCCCGGCAGCCGACGACCTGCTCGTTGTGCGCCTCGATGGCGGCCGCGTTCTGGTGGTCGGAACTGGCGTCCACCTTCTCCGGCGGCACCTCGATGCGGGTGATGCTCGATGTGACGGAGACCGGGTCGCTGGCCGGGAAGGTCATTTCCACGGCATCGTCGAGCAAGGTTTCCTTGGCAACGGCTTCGCGCGGTTCGGCTTCGGCAGACGCCATCGTGCGGATCGCGCGTGCCCATTTGACCACCTTGAGCTCGGCCAGGTCGGCGATCGTACGAATGCCGAACGCATCGCGCAGCGCGTCCGCCTGCTGCTGCGTGACGTCGCGCAGCGCCGTCACCGGTTCGTTGACCAGTTCACGGAAGCATTTATCGTGATGCGTGTCGTTAACGATGATTTGGATATTCATGTCTGTCCTTTCATGTGGCACCCTGACATGTTCCCACTATGGCATACGGTCTTGACAAGGTATGTGCGGCAGCGAACGATGCCCCGCCGGTAGCCGCGCACGATTGATTTTTGAGTATGGACGGGCCGTGCTATCATGACGAATTGCAACAGTTTTTATCAATTTATTTTGCAAAGCGGCATGCTCTGATATTCTGAAGAGCCTGTGAATACGTGTACCGAGCCCCTGTTCAAACGCCGTGTCCCTCACCGAAAAACCTAAGATCCTCGTCGTCAACGACGATGCCGCCAGCCTGCTTGCATTGACGAGCCTGCTGGAGCAATGGGCCGACGAAAGCAATTACGAGGTCTTGTCCGCGCGCTCGGGACAAGACGCATTGCGCCAGGTGCTCCGTCACGATTTCGCCGTCATCCTGCTGGACGTCAATATGCCGGGCATGGACGGTTTCGAGACCGCCGAGGCAATCCACCTGCGCCCCCGCTCGGCCGACATCCCGATCATTTTCGTCACGGCCTTCCTCGCCGACGAGATCGACCGCCTGAAGGCTTACCAGCGCGGCGCCGCCGACTTCCTGTTCACCCCCGTGATCCCGCAAGTGCTGCGCGCCAAGGTGCAGGTGTTCGTGGCGCTCGCGACGAAGAACGAACAGCTCAAGCGGCAGGCCGAGAAACTGTCGCAGCGCACGACCGAACTCACCGCGACGAATAAACGCCTCGTGCGCGAAATGGAAGAGCGGCGCGCGGCCGAGCGCAAGAGCAGCGCCAAGGACGAATTCCTCGCGATGCTGGGCCACGAACTGCGCAATCCGCTGTCCGCCATCAGCAGCGCGTCGTCGCTGCTGGGGATGCCGGGCGTCGGGCCCGATTCCGCCGGGCGCGCCCGCCTGATCATCCAGCGCCAGAGCCAGCATTTGTCGCGCATCGTCGACGATTTACTGGACTTGTCGCGCGCCATGTCGGGCAAGATCCTGCTGTCGCGCAAGCGCCTGGACATCGCCACGCTCGTATCGAGCTGCCTCGACACGTTCCGCGCCACCGGCCGCACGGCCGGCTACGACATCGACGCGCAGCTGGCGCCGGGCTGGGTCGACGGCGACGCCACCCGGCTCGAACAGATCGCGACGAACCTGATCGACAACGCCCTGAAATATACGCCGGCCGGCGGCCGCATCGACATCGCGGTCCTGGAGAGCGATGGGGACATCGTGCTGCGCGTGAGCGATTCCGGCGTGGGCATCGCCCCCGACCTGCTGCCGCACGTGTTCGACGTGTTCGTGCAGGGCGCGATCTCGATCGACCGCTCGCAGGGCGGCCTGGGGATCGGCCTGTCGCTCGTGCGGCGCCTCGTGGAACTGCATGGCGGCACGGTCAGCGCCAGCAGCCCGGGCAACAGCAGCGGCAGCACGTTCGAGATCCGCCTGCCGCGCGCCGAACCGGCCGCGGCGGCCGATACGCCGGCGCGCGCCGCCGCGCCCGCAGCCGGCAAGCCCAAGGTGCTGCTGATCGAAGACAATGACGATGGCCGCGAGATGATGGCCACGATGCTGACCTCGTTCGGGTATCCGGTGCTGCAGGCCGGCGACGGCCTGGAAGGCGTGCGCCTCGCGTGCGCGGAACAGCCGGACGTCGCCCTCGTCGACATCGGCCTGCCCGGCATCGACGGCTATGAAGTGGCGCGGCGCCTCCGGCAGGACCCGTCGATGCGAGCGCTCCGCCTGATCGCATTGACGGGCTACGGCCTGGAGGAAGACCAGCGCCGCGTGCTGGAAGCGGGCTTCGACCTGCACCTCGTCAAGCCCGTCGAATTGAACGCCCTGCTCGACCAGCTGGCCGGCACGGCAGCCCGCTCGACCGGCGAGGGGCTGCCGCAGGCCCAGCCGGCCGCGGCCGGCTGAGGGCGGGAGTTACAGCGTCGACATCAGCTCCTGCTTGCGCATGGCCATTTCCTGGCCCAGCGCGAGCAGGTCGAGTCCGCTCTTCTTGACCTTCGGGAACATCTCCTTCTCTTCTTCCTTGACGTGGTGATCGATCTGTTCGCCGAGCACTTTCACCTTCGCGTCATACAGCTCGTCGTCCGGCGCCATTTCCTGCAGCTGCTTGATGAGGTCTTTCGCCGCCGCGTGCTCGACGACGGCCTCGTCGACCATGTCCTCGCCCTCCTCGATCTTTTCGCGCACGGCCGGATAGAAGATCTCCTCCTCGATCGTCGTGTGGGCGATCAGCGCCTTGCAGATCTTGTCCTTCAGCTTTTCCTTGCTGGTCGTGGCGCGGTCGCCCAGCTGGTCGAACTGCTCGAACATGTCCGCGACTTCGCGGTGGTCCGCGATCAGGAGGGCGATGGCGTCCTGGCCGGCGGCCATGGCGTTCGACTGGGTGCCGGTGTGCGCGCCGGATTGCGTTCTCGTGCTCATGTGATACTCCTTACGTGGGGGTTGTCAGGCCACAGCTTCGCGCGAAATGCAACATCGGACTGTACGGGAACTCACAAAGACGATTCCTGCGCCGTCCCGGCTCAAGCTGTTGTATCATCCCGAGAAACATAATTTGGTTGCCTTCATGAAAGTTTCGGAAGCTCATCCGCCGGATTCCGGAGAAGACAGCCAGCATGCGGCGCGCGCCGCCGAGCTGGCCGAACTCCTGGCCCACCTGACGACCTGTTGGGACGAAGACCGGCGTCAGCTGGCCCGCCGGCTGCACGACAGCCTCGGTTCGTCGATGACGGCGCTGACGATGCACCTGGCCCTGCTGTCGCAACACTTGCAGGAGCAACCGCAGCGCGACCGCGCCGCGCAAATGAAGCAACTGCTGAACAACATCATCGAGACCAACCGCAAGATGCAGTTGGCGCTCTGGAACGACAAGCTGGAGTTCCTCGGCCCCAAGGCGGCCATCGCGGAACTGGTCCAGGAATGGGGCCGCGAGCACGGCATCAAGGCGAAAGCCAGCTTGCCCGACGACGATCCCGACTACACGCGCGCCCAGGGCGTCGCGCTGCTGCGCTGCGCCGAGGAAGGCCTGCGCAACGTCGCCAAGCACGCCCAGGCGACGATGGTCGACGTCATCCTCGACGACGACGGCGACCAGACCATGCTGACCATCCGCGACGACGGCGTCGGCCCCGGCACCGGCGTATCCCCCTCCCTGAGCTGCCACGGCCTGCGCATGCTGCGCGAACGCGCGCGCGTGTTGAAAGGCACGCTGACCCTCGGCCCCGGGCCGGATGGCAAAGGCACGGCGCTGACGCTGATCCTGCCCAGGCAAGGCGCCTGAACGGCGCTCAGTGCAGCTTCACGATCGGCGTCGTCCTGCGGATCAGGAAACGTCCCAGCGCCATCAGGCCCGTGCGCAGCGAACCCAGCACGGCCTTGTGGTGCATCAGGTGCAGGCTCATGTACATGATGCGCGCCATGAAGCCTTCCACGAACAGGCTCGCGCCGCGCAGTGACCCCATCAGATTGCCGACCGTCGTCTCGCGGCCGATCGACACGAGCGACCCGTAATCGCGGTACACATACGGGTCGTTCCGCGGCGGTTGGCCGGCGGCCAGGCTGACGAAGGTCTTCAGCAGATAGTCGGCCTGCTGGTGCGCGGCCTGGGCGCGGGGCGGCACCGGCTTGCCGTTGCCGTCCGTGCAGGCGGCGCAATCGCCCAGCGCGTACACGTCGGGCACGCCTTTCACGCGCAAATGCCCGTCGACTTCGATCTGGCCGCCCTTGGCGACCGGCAAGCCGAGCGAGCCGAGGAATTCCGGCGCGCGGATGCCCGCGGCCCACACGCACAGGTCGACCGGATAGACATTGCCCTTGCTGTCGCTGACCTCGTGCTTGTCGATCCGGCTGACGCGGCAATCCGTCACGACCCGGATGGCTCGCTCGTCCAGCAGGCGCAGGGCCGCGGCCGACACGCGTTCCGGCAGCGGCGCCAGGATGCGGGGCGCGCCTTCGAGCAGCGTGATGCGCACGTCGCGCTTCACCTGCAAGCGACGAAAGCCATAGGCGGCGTACGCGCCGGATGCCTCGCGCAATTCCGCCGCCAGCTCGACGCCCGTGGCGCCGCCGCCGATGATGACGATGTCCAGGCCGCTGTCGCCCGTACCGTCCTCCTTCTGCTGCTCGGCCTGGGCGAGCAGGCGCAGCAGGCGCAGGCGGAACCGCTCGGCGTCCTCGGTGGCATTCAGGGAAATCGTATGTTCGCGCGCGCCGGGCACGCCGAAATAATTCGACGTGCTGCCGACGGCGATCACGAGCGAGCGGTAACCGAGCGTGCGCTGCGGCAGCACTTCCTCGCCGTCGGCGCCTGCCGTGACGGGAGCGATCGTGATGTGCCGCGCGGTCGCGTCGAGCGCCGTCATGGCACCGTACACGAAGGTAAAGCCGCGATCGTGCGCCAGCATCTGGTACGACAGGCCTTCCTGGTGGATGTCCAGCGTGCCGGCCGCCACCTCGTGCAGCGACGGCTTCCACACGTGGTAGAGCCGGCTGTCGACCAGCGTCACCTTGTCGGGCCCGAATTTGCGGCCCAGTTTGCAGGCGAGTTCCAATCCGCCCGCCCCGCCGCCCACGATCACGATATCGCTCTGCAAGCCTGCCTCCGTCGGTCGCGCCCGCTGCCGGGCTCACGCAGACAGTCTACTACGGGGCGGCGCAACCGCCCGTCACGGATCAGTCGCGGTCATGGCCGTGGCCATGGCCGTTGCCGTGGCCTTCGCCATGGCCGCGGCCGTGTTCCCAGCCCTCGTCATGACCACGGCCGTCGTGGCCGTCGCCACGACCGTCGCGGTATTCCACGCGCTCGACGACGCGCACCTCGCGCGGACCGCCGCGGTAGCCGTCGCGATCGCCGAAATGCTCGCGGTAGCGCGGCACATAGGTGTTCGTGTACCACTCGTCGCGCACGAACAGCACCGGACGGCCGCACGCGCCGTAGCGGCCGCAGAACTTGGCCCAGTGCTTGCGATGGCCCGGCGGCACGCGCAGGTAGACGGGTTCCGCGATGTACTGCGGCGCCGGCGTGATGATCACCGGTTGCGGCGCGTACACGACGGGGCGCGGCACGAAGTCGCCGATATCGACACGGCCGTAGAAGCCGGGCTGGCCGACGCTGATGGAGACATTCGTCTGAGCCAGGGCCGGGAAAGCGGCCGCGCACAGCGCGGCGCCAAGGATCAGGGATTTCATAGGATGACCTCTTTGTAATGTTTGTGTTGAGTTTATCAAACGAAATGTTACGTGCAATTCGCTGCAACACATGCTTACATTGTCGTTCCGGGCGGGATTACAACAAACCGGATCGTGACATTTCCCCATGGAGCAAGCACCCGGCTACAATCGCCCGCTCTATCATTGAAAGGTCATTCGATGTTCGCGAAACATACCGTGCTGGCCGCGGCCGCCCTGCTGGCGGCAGCCTCCGCCAACGCGCAGGTCGGCGCAACGGCCGACGTCGGCACCACCGGCGTGGGCTTCCACGTCGTCGTGCCGATGGAAACCTATCTGAACGGCCGCTTCGGCGCCAACTACTTCAAGCACAACTTCAGCAAGACGTCGGGCCAGGTCGACTACGACATCAAAGGCAAGCTGCAGACGTTCGACGTCCTGTTCGACTGGTACCTGAACGAAGGCAGCAACTTCCACCTGACGGGCGGCCTCGTCTACAACGGCAACAAATTCAACGCCAAGGCCAGGCCGAACGGCGCCGGCGCCTACGCCATCAACGGCAACCTCTATTCGGCTGCCGACGTCGGCCTGCTGACCGGCCGCATCGATTACCGCAAGGCCGCGCCTTATGCCGGCATCGGCTGGGGCAATGCGCTGGCGCCGAATTCGCGCTGGACCAGCAACATCGATCTCGGCGTGTTTTACCAGGGCAATCCGAACGTCCAGCTGGCCAGCATCGGCTGCACGACGTCGCAAACGGTGTGCAAGGCGCTCGCCAGCGACGTCGCCGTCGAACGCCAGCTCCTGCGCGACGACATGAATTCGACCAAGCTGTATCCGGTCGTGCGCGTGAGCATCGGCTACAAGTTCTGACCGTCGCCAGCGGCGCGCCGCGTGTGGCGGCGTTGGACTACGATGCGGCCAAAGGAGAGCGCGATGAAACACCATCGTACACGCTGGAGCCTGCTACTCCTGGCCTGCCTCATGCTGGTGACCTGCCAGGATCGGCGCGAACCGGTGAAACCGACCGTCGCCCTGGCCGCAGCCACCGTCGCCACGGCCTGACGCGCCCGCCGCGCACGCCGTCCCTCTCCGGCCGCGTCCGCGCGCGCCGGCGCCGCGTCACATCCTCAGGCCGCTTTACCGGCATGCCGCGAACCGGTTAAAATTCTCCCTGCCATAAGGCAACGCTAGGGGTCCTGCAGCCGCAACCGCGGCCCGCGGGTGAGAAACACCCTCCGAACCTGATCTGGGTAATGCCAGCGAAGGGAAGCATGCGGATACCGGGTCATCCGGGTCCTGTCCTCCTTTGCCGGCTCCGCCCGTCACCACGACGCCAACGAGGAGCGGCATGCAATTTCCTGTGTTTACGACGTCCAGTCGATCCGCCGCGGTGCGCCGATGAACGTCATCGTCCTGGGCGCCGGCGTCGTCGGCACCGCGACCGCCTGGTATTTGCGCGAGGCCGGCCACGACGTCACGGTGATCGAGCGCCAACCCGGCCCCGCGCAGGAGACGAGTTTCGCGAACGGCTGCCAGATCTCGGTGTCGCACGCGGAACCGTGGGCCACGCCCGCCGGCCTGCTCAAGGTCGTGCAAGCGCTGGGGCGGGAAGACGCCCCGCTGCTGTTCCGGCTGCGCGCCGATCCGCTGCAATGGCGCTGGTGCCTGCAGTTCGTGCGCGAGTGCGCACCGGGCCGCGTCGCCGCCAACCTGCGCCAGATCGTCGCCATGGCCGACTACAGCCGCCGCAGCCTGCAGGCGCTGCGCGCGCGCACGAACATCGACTACGACTGTCTCACGCGCGGCATTCTTCACTTCTACACGGACGAACGTGAATTCGAGCGCGCCTGCCGCGCGGCCGCCGCGATGCGCGACCTGGGCTGCCCGCGCATGACCGTCGACGCCGACGAGGTCGTCCGGATCGAACCGGCGCTGGGGGCCAATCGCCGCAATCTCGTGGGCGGCGACTTCACGGCCAGCGACGAATCGGGCGACGTGTACCGGTTCACGTCGCAACTGGCCGCGCGCGGCGTGGCGGCCGGCATCCGCTTCCGCTACGACACGACGGTCACGCGCCTGCAGGCCGAGGGCGACCGCGTCAACGGCGTGGAAATCATCGATGACGAAGGCCGGCACCGGACGCTCCGTGCGGACGCCGTCGTCGTCGCCCTGGGCAGTTTTTCCGCCGGCCTGCTCGCGCCGCTGGGCATCCGGCTGCTGATCTATCCCGGCAAGGGCTATTCCGCGACCTACCCCGTTCTGGACCCGGACGCCGCGCCGACCGTGTCGCTGACGGACGACGGCCACAAGCTCGTCTTCTCGCGCCTCGGGTCGCGCCTGCGCGTGGCCGGCACGTGCGAACTGAACGGTTATACGCGCGACCTGAACCCGGTGCGCTGCGAGGCCATCACGCGGCGCGTGCGCGCCCTGTTCCCCGGCGCCTGCGACTACGACGCGGCGACGTACTGGGCCGGCCTGCGCCCGCTGACGCCGTCGAACGTGCCCTACATCGGCCGCACGCGCTTTGCGAACCTGTACCTGAACACGGGCCACGGCACGCTCGGCTGGACGATGGGCTGCGGGTCGGGACGGGCCGTCGCGGACATCGTGTCGGGGCGCGAGCCGGACGTCGACTTCGCATTCACCGGCGCGGCCGCGTGACGACCGGCGTGTTTTCGCGGACGGCCGACAGCGAATACCCGATGTCGGAAGCCCCGACGGGCCTACGATCCCAACCTTGCGCGGCATAGAACTTGTCCGCTCGCGTATTGGCGCCGGTCGTCAGATGGACACGTTCATGCCCCGCCTGGAATAGCCAGTCCACCGCCTGCTTGAGCAATGCTTTGCCGAGTCCTCGTCCCTCATGGCCCGGCCGGACAAACAATGCCCAGACGGAAGCGTTGACCTTGTCCGCGTAGCAAAACGCGACGATCTCGCCCCCGCATTCCGCGACCCAGCCACGTCCCGACCGTTCCAGATAGTCCTCGTACATGTCGGCGGTAATTCGCGCCGGGTCCGACAAGACATTTTCGGTGACCGCCAACCGGATCTGCGACATGGCGGGGATATCGGCGCTGACGGCTTGCCTGAACAATAAATGCGACATGGGCGATGTGATGATGAGGTTGATGGTAGGCGTTTCGCGCCTCGTTTCCCCGACAGGTTACACTGTCGCCTTTTCCAACCCCGCTTTCGCCACCATGTCGTTCGCTTCGCTCGGCCTGATCGACCAGATCACGCGCACCCTCGCCTCGCTGTCCTATCACACGCCCACCGCCGTCCAGTCGCAGGCGATTCCCGCCGTGCTGGCCGGACGCGACGTCATGGCCGCCGCCCAGACGGGCACCGGCAAGACGGCCGGCTTCGCCCTGCCGCTGCTGCAGCGCCTCGTGACGGATGGTGGAGAGGTCGCCAGCAATTCTGCGCGCTCGCTGATCCTCGTGCCGACGCGCGAACTGGCCGAGCAGGTGCACGAGAGCGTGCGCGCCTATGCGGCCGGGCTGCCGCTGCGCACGATGGTCGCGTACGGCGGCGTCAGCATCAATCCGCAGATGATGCGGCTCCGTAAAGGCGTCGACGTCCTCGTCGCCACGCCCGGCCGCCTGCTCGACCTGCAGCGCCAGAACGCCGTGCGCTTCAACCAGGTGCAGACGCTCGTGCTGGACGAGGCGGACCGCATGCTCGACCTCGGGTTCTCACGCGACATCGACAACCTGCTCGCGCTGCTGCCCAAGCGCCGCCAGACCTTGTTGTTCTCGGCGACGTTCTCCGATCCGATCCGCCTGCTGGCGACGAAGCTCCTGATCGCCCCCGTCAGCATCGAGGCCACGCCGCGCAACACGACGGTCAAGGCGATCCGCCAATGGATCGTCCCGGTCGACAAGAAGCGCAAGCCGGAGCTGTTCCTGCACCTCTTGACGCGCCACGGCTGGCCCCAGGTGCTCGCGTTCGTAAAGACGCGCAAGGGTGTCGACCAGCTCGTCGACCTGCTCGCAGCGAAAGGCATCGCGGCCGATTCGATCCACGGCGACAAGCCGCAGCCCGCCCGCCTGCGCGCGCTCGACCGCTTCAAGGCGGGCGAGGTCCGGGTGCTCGTCGCGACCGATGTCGCCGCGCGCGGCCTGGACATCGAGGAACTGCCCGTCGTCGTCAACGTCGACCTGCCGATCGTGGCGGAAGACTATGTGCACCGCACCGGCCGCACGGGCCGCGCGGGCGCGTCGGGCGACGCGGTTTCGCTCGTGTGCGCGGACGAAGTGCAGCAGCTGGCCGCCATCGAGGCGCTGACGAAGCAGGCCTTGCAGCGCAAGGAGGAAGCGGGCTTCGAGCCGGAGCACCGCGTGCCGCAGACGACGGCGAGCGGCGACATCGTCAAGAAACCCAAGAAGCCGAAGAAGCCGAAAGGCGTCAAGGATGCGCGGGGCGATGCGCCCGTCGTGCAGGAAGACGTGCGGTTCCGGCGCTGACGCGTTAGGGCCCGGCTCTGCAGAGTTATCGAATTTTGTAGGTCAAAAATGCCGTCGGTCCCTCGACGGGCTGCATTCGGCACTTCAGCTAGGGTTCCCGCCTTCGCGGGAACGACGGTTTTTACGCTGAAGGTCTGACGTGCCGCTTTGGGCCAAGCATCCTTCCGATCCAGACAGACGGACCCTAGCGCAATGGCAACCAGAACTTCCTCACGCCCTCTTCCTCGTCCACCGGCCCGACCGTGAAGCCGAGCTTCTTGACGAGGCCGATGACGGGCGCGTTCTGCGGCAGCGCCTCGCCGACGATCTCGCGGGTGCCGCGCGCACGGCAGTAGGCGATGAGTCTATTCATCAGCATGACGCCCAGCCCTTTGCCCTTGAGGTCCGAGCGCACCGTCACCGCGAATTCCGCGCTCATATTGTCGGGATCCGCGACGACGCGGCCCACGCCCAGCGTCTCGGGATGGCCGTCCGGGCCGGTGCGCGTGGCGATGAAGGCCATCTCGCGGTCGTAGTCGATCTGCGTGAAGCGCGCCAGCTGCGCCGGCTGCAGTTCGCGCACGCGCACGAACATGCGGTAGCGGACGTCGTCCGGGCTCATGGCGTCGAAGAACGCGACGTGGGCGGCGCCGTCCTCGGGGCGGATGGGGCGCAGCAGGATCGTCTCCCCCTGCCATGCCACGAATTCTTCCAGCTCGGCCGGATACGGCCGGATCGCCAGGCGGTCGAGGGCGTTGCCGGCGCGGTCGGCCATCGCGATGCGCATGCGCGCGTCCAGCACGACGGCGCGCGTGCCGTCGGCCAGCAGCGGGTTGATGTCCAGCTCGACGATCTCCGGCACGTCGGCCACGAGGCGCGACACCTGGACGAGCACCGCGGCGATGGCATCGAGGTCGGCGGCCGGATGGTTGCGGTAGCCGGCCAGCTGGCGCGCCACGCGCGTGCGCGAGATCAGGTCGCGCGCCAGCACCGTGTTCAGCGGCGGCAGGCCGACGGCGTGGTCGTTCACGGCTTCCACGGCGAGGCCGCCCTGGCCGAACAGGATCACGGGCCCGAACACGGGGTCGAGCGCGGCGCCCGCGATCAATTCGTGCGCTTCCGGGTTGCGCGCCATCGCCTGCACGATGAAGCCGTCCAGGCGCGCGTCCGGCTTCAGTTCCGCGAGGCGCTTCGCCATCCGCTCCGTCGCCGCGCGCACGGCTTCCGGCGTGTCCAGGTCGAGCGAGACGCCGCCGACGTCCGACTTCTGCGCCACGTCCGGCGACAGGATTTTCACCGCCACCGGATAGCCGATCTCGCCGGCCATCGCCACCGCCTCGTCCGGCGTCGCGGCCGCGCGCGTGGGGACGGTCGGGATGCCGTAGGCGTCCAGGATCGCCTTCGTGTCCGGATCGTCCAGCAGGTAGCGGCCCGTCCTGCGTCCCCGTTCCAATGCCGCGCGGACCAGGGCGCGGGCACGTTCGCGGTCCGGTTCTCCATCGCCGATGGACGCGGGGACCTCCATCAGCAGCTGCTGGTTGCGGCGGAAGTGCACGATCTGCAGGAAGCCGTTCACCGCCGCTTCCGGCGTGCGGTAGGCCGGCATGCCGGCCTCGTACGCGATCGTGCGCGCCTCGCCCACGGACTGCAGGCCGAGCCAGCACGCGAGCACGTTGCGCGACGACGCCTTCGCCAGCGGCGCCACGGCGCGCGCCACGTCGGCCGGGTCGACCACCGCGTTCGGCGCGTGGATCATCACGACCGCGTTCGCCTGCGGGTCGTGCAGCAGCACCTCGATGACGTCGCGGTAGCGTTCCGGCGGCGCGTCGGCGCGCAGATTCAGCTCGCCGCTGCCGCTCCATTCGGGCACGAGCTCGCGCAGCTTCGCCACCGTCTCCGCCGACAATTCGGCCTGTTGGCCGCCGCCGTATTGCAAGGCGTCGGCGGCCAGCACGACGGGGCCGGCACCGTTGCCCAGGAGGGCCAGCCGCTCGCCGAACAAAGGCTTGGCGCGCGCCAGCGTCTCCACGGCCGCGAACAGCTGGTCGGTCGTGTACACGCGCAGCATGCCGGCGCGGCGGATCGCGGCGTCGACCACGTCGTCGGGCCGCGCCAGCACGCCGGACAGGCAGGCCCCGGCCGTCGCCGCCTCCAGCGAGCGTCCGGCCTTGAGCATCAGGGTCGGCTTGCTGCGCGCCGCCGCGCGCGCGGCCGACATGAATTTGCGGGCATAGCGCACGCTCTCCGCATGCAGCAGGATCGCCGACGTGCCGGGGTCGCTGGCCAGGTAGTCGAGCACGTCGCCGAAGTCGACGTCGCACGAGTCGCCCAAGGCGACGAACGTGGAAAAGCCGACGTTGCGCGTGCGCGCCCAATCGAGCACGCCTGCCATCAGCGCGCCCGATTCGGACACGAACGCGATCCGTCCCGCCGCCGCGCCGCCCACCGCGATGCTCGCATTCAGGCCGATGCCGGGCGCCAGCAGGCCGGCACTGTTCGGGCCCAGGATGCGCAGCAGGTACGGGTTGGCGGCGTCCAGCATGGCTTGCCGGATCGTGCGGCCGCGCAGATCGCGCGTCGTCGACACCCCGGCGCTCATCACGATCGCGGCGCGCGTGCCCAGTTCGCCGAGCGCGCGCACGATGCCGGGGATCGTCGCCGGCGGCGTGCAGATGATGGCCAGGTCCGGCGCCTGCGGCAGGCGCGCCACGTCGGGCCAGACCTGCAGGCCGTCGAGCGTGTCGTACTTGGGGTTCACGGGAAACAGCTTGCCCGTGAATCCCCCTTCGCGCAGGTTGCGCAGCATGGTCGCGCCGACGCTGCCGGGACGTTCCGACGCCCCGACGAGGGCCACCGATTTCGGGGCGAACAGCTGCTTGAGATTACGTACGCTCATCGACACGCTCCCAGCCGTGCAAGCCGCCCGCGGCGGATTGGCTACACTTGGTTCGACACATAGCCGAGCACTCTACACCATGACGGACACGGAACAGAAAGACGGCGGCTCGCGCAAGGTGATCTACGCGGCCGTCTTCGCGAACCTGGACATCGCCGCCGCCAAATTCATCGTCGCCGCCATCACGGGCAGCGCCGCCATGCTGGCCGAAGGCATCCACTCGGCCGTCGACACGGGCAACGAGGTCCTGCTGCTGATCGGTGAACGGAACAGCGAAAAGCCGCCCGACAAACGCCATCCGTTCGGCTACGGCAAGGCGCTGTATTTCTGGGCCCTGCTCGTCGCGCTGTCCGTGTTCTCGCTGGGCGGCGGACTCTCCATCTATCACGGCGTCGAAGCCCTGCGCCATCCGGAGCCGCTCGAGGATCCGATGTGGAACTATGTCGTGCTGGCCGTCTCCGCGTGCTTCGAAGGCTATAGCTGGAACGTGTCGCGGCGGGCGCTCAACAAGCGGCGCAAACCGGGCGCTTCGCTGTGGCAGACTGTCCATACCAGCAAGGACGCGTCCGTGTTCACGGTGTTCATCGAGGACACGGCCGCCCTGCTGGGCCTCGCCATCGCGGCCGTCGGCATCACGCTGGGCTTTGTGTTCGACAACCCGTATTTCGATCCGGCCGCGTCGATCATGATCGGCCTGTTGCTCGTGGGTGCCGCGTTCGCCCTCGCGCGCGAGACGGGCGCGCTGCTCGTCGGCGAAGGCATCGGCACTGAGGCCACGCGGCGCGTGTGCGAGATCCTCGCCGCCGACCCGTCCATCCAGAACGTCGGCGAGCTGCTCAGCATGCAATTGGGGCCGGACGAGGTGCTGTTGACCGCCGCCGTGCAATTCAACCGCGGCATGCGCATCGACGAAGTGGAAGCGGCGATCGAGCGCGTGGAGAAAGCGGTGGCGGCCGCGTATCCGGCCATCCGCCATATCTATTTCGAGTCGGGCGCGTTGCGTTCGGCGATGCGCTGACATCGATGCGGCCCTGTGCGGCTTATGCGGCCGCTACCGCGGGCAATGCGCGAAAGCGCGGCGAGCGGGCCTCGAACTCGCGCAGCAGACCCGCGACCACGGCGTCCAGGTGCGTCCTGAGCGTGAGCGGATCGGGATCGTCGTTGGCCGCGGCCCGCAGCGCGGCGCATTCGGCCAACTGCGCCAGCGCCACCGCGACGCCGTCGCGGCCGGGCGCCACGTGCGCAGTGGAGAAGTGCGGACGGCAGTGGCGATCGAGCCCGAACGTACCCTGCACGAGGCGGTCGACGCCCATGTCGAAGATCACCCGGTCGATGACCTGCGCGGCCCGCTCGCCGACCTGGCGCCGGCTTTGGATGGTCCGTGTTGCAAACATGCGCCTCAAGATGCCCATACCCGCCTGTAATCTCCCCGTCATATCAACATGCTACCACGTGTGTCCATTCTTGCATCACCCCCACGATGGGCGACGCATCGAAATGCAACGGTGCCACGCACGTCACGCCGAACGAGAAGTTGGTCACACGCCGCGTCCGGCGGCGCCGGTTGTCCCCGACAATCCGCTGCATCGGATGAAAGGACACGACGTGCTCAAGACGATGTCCCCCGCGGTCCTGTCCGGGGTCGCCGCGCTGCCGGCACCGGTGCGCGCCGACCCGACGGTCACCGTCACGGCCAGGAAAGAAGCCGTCGCCAGGCAGCTCGGCAAGACCGTCCACCAGGTCGGCGACACGCTGGTGCTCGACACGCCCGACGTCGCCGGCCCCGTGCGCCAGGACGGCGTGTCGGGCTACCTGAATCTCAGGGCCGCGTACGGCACCGGCCGCGACGACGTGTCGCTCGACGCGCACGGCCGGTCGGCCGGCATCACGCCGCTCGGCCGCTTCGGGCCGACCAGCAACGTGAACCTGACGTGGAAGCATGCGTTCGGCAAGACGCCCGGCCTGACGGTCGACGCGAACGATGCCGTCGACGGCAGCGTGCGGACTTATCGCACCGGGACCCGTACACTCCGCCAGACCGGGTTCGATCACTTCATCGTCCGGCGGATCTATGTCGGCTTCGTCAAGAAGATCGAGTGAGTCACGCGCTTTTGGCCGTGACCGGATAACCCGTCGCATCGATCGCCTTCGCGATCGTGTCCAGGTCGGCCGTGCTGTCGATCTTCACCTTCTTGGTCGGCAGGTCGATCTCGACCTTCGCATCCTTGTCGATGGCCTGCACGGACTTGGTGACGCGGCCCACGCAGTGGCCGCAGCTCATGTCTTCGACGGTCAATTCATACATCGTGTGTGCTCCTTGTACTTGGGGCGGTTCCGCCCCGTTGGTTGAAATCGGTTCGGCGCCAAAGGGACGCGGCGCCGGCCGCCAGCGCCGCAGCAGCAGCGCATTGGTGACGACGCTGACGGAACTTGCCGCCATCGCCGCCCCGGCCAGCACGGGATTCAGCAGGCCGAGCGCCGCGACGGGGATGCCGACGACGTTGTAGACGAAAGCCCACATCAGGTTCTGGCGGATCTTGCGCCAGGTGCGGTCCGAGATGTCGATGGCATCCGCCACGAGCAGCGGGTCGCCCCGCATCAGCGTGATCGCGGCCGTGTGCAGCGCGACGTCCGTGCCGCCGGCCATGGCGATGCCCACGTCGGCCGCCGCCAGCGCCGGCGCGTCGTTGATGCCGTCGCCCACCATGCCCACCTTGCGCCCTTCGCGCATCAGGCCGCGCACGACCTCGGCCTTGTCCTGCGGCTGCACGTGCGCGACCCAGCGCGTCAGGCCCAGCGACTCGGCGACGGCGCGCGCGCTGCCTTCGTTGTCGCCGCTGAGCATCATGCTGTCCACGCCGAGTTCGCGCAAACGGGCGATGGCGGCCCGGCTCGTCGGCTTCAGGCGGTCGCCGAATGCGAGCACGCCTTCCACGGCCAACACACCGCCGTGTTCGCGGGCCAGCCACGACACGGTGCGGCCCTCCGCTTCATGGCGTTCGGCGGCTGCGACCAGCGCGGGCGGCAGCACGGCCCCGGCCCCGATCTCGTCCAGCAGGCGGCGGTTGCCGAGCCAGACGACATCGCCCTCCACGCGGGCCCGCACGCCGCGGCCCGGCAGCGCGGCCGCCTCCGACGCGACGGGCGCGGTCACGTCGCGCGCCGCCGCCAGCTCCGCCACGGCGCGCGCCAGCGGGTGCGCACTGCCCTGCTGCACGGCCGCGGCCAGCGCCAACAGCCGGCGCGTGTCGTTGCCTTCCAGCGCGACGACGCGCGGCCGGCCTTCCGTCAGCGTGCCGGTCTTGTCGAACACGACCGTCTGCAATGCGTGCGCCGTCTCCAGCGCTTCCGCGTCCTTGATCAGGATGCCGTGGCGCGCGGCCGCGCCCGTCCCGACCATGATCCCGGTGGGCGTGGCGAGGCCCAGCGCGCACGGGCACGCGATCACCTGCACGGCGACGGCGTTCAGCAACGCCTGCTGCCAGTCGCCGGTGGCGAGGCCCCAGGCCAGCAAGGTGACGAGTGAAATCAGCAGGACGACCGGCACGAACACGGCGCTGACCTTGTCGACGAGGCGCTGGATCGGGGCCTTCGCCGCCTGCGCATCCTCGACCATGCGGATGATCCGGGCCAGCATGCTGTCCGCGCCGACGGCGGTCGCTTCGACGAGCAGCAGGCCTTCGCCATTGACGGCGCCGCCCGTCACGCGGTCGCCCGCGCCCTTCGCCACGGGCAGGCTCTCGCCCGTCAGCAGCGATTCGTCGAGATGGCTCGCGCCTTCCGTGACGCGGCCGTCGGCCGGCACCCGCTCACCCGGCCGCACGACCATCAGGTCGCCGGCGCGCAGGTCGGCCAACGGAATGACCGTATCGCGGCCGTCGCGCCGGACGATGGCTTCGGCGGGTCGCAACGCTTCCAGCGCGCGGATGGCGGCGACGGTCTGGTGGCGCGCGCGGCCCTCCAGCCATTTGCCGAGCAGGACGAGCGTGATGACGACGGCGGCGGACTCGAAATACAGGTGCGGCATCGCATGCGAGCCCGCGTTCAGCAACTGATACAGCGACAGGAAGTACGCGGCCGACGTGCCGATGGCGACCAGCAGATCCATATTGCCGGCGCCGGCGCGCACGGCCTTCCAGCCGGCCCGGTAAAAACGCGCGCCGAGCCAGAATTGGACGGGCGTCGCCAGCAGCAGTTGCAGCCAGCCGGGCAGCATCCAGTCGATGCCGAACGGAGACAAAAGCATCGGCGCGATGAGCGGAACGCTGAGCAGCGCGGCCACTGCCACGGGCCACCACGCCGGCAGGCCGCGCGCCGCGGGCGCCTCCGCCTTGCCCGATCCCGCCGGCCGCGCCGCGTAACCGGCCCGCTCGACGGCGGCCACGATGGCCGCCACATCGAGTCCATCGCCCTGCACGGCCGCCCGTTCCGTGGCCAGGTTCACGCTCGCGTCGCGCACGCCCGGCACGGCCTTGAGCGCCTTTTCCACGCGCGCCACGCACGATGCGCACGTCATTCCTTCGACGTCGATGTCGAGTGCCATATCGTCTTCTCCTGTGATTGCCAGCACAGGATATGCCTTCCCACGATGGGAAGGTCAAGAGGATTTTACGGCGGGCAGCGGCGGCAGCGGATCGAGCGGGCGGAGTTCGTAGCAGAGGTCCGCGCGGTCGGCCGTGGCGGGTGCGCTCAGCAGATAGCTGTCCAGGCCGAGCCGGCGGCCGCATGGCGTCAGTTGCACGGGGCCCAGATCCGCCCGGCGCAGCACGGGCACGATGTCGTAGGCGAGCGTCGGTATGGCGAACAGGCCCAACAGCCTGCGCAGCGCGCGGGCGCCCGGCGCGCCGGGCAGGAAATGGTCGTAGCGGGCGCGGTCGAGGGGGCCGATGCGCACGCGCACGCGCAGGTCCGGGCGCCAGCTGCGCGCGCCCAGCAGCGCCCGGCGGCCTAGCAATACGTTGGCGCCGAGGACGCTCTGCTCGCAGGACGCGAGCCGGTCCCAGCGGCCGATGCCTTCCTGCACACCGACGGCCACGCCGAAGTGGCTGGCCAGTACCCGGCTCAGCACGGCCGCCGGCACGGGCCGCCGGCGCAGCACGCCGGCGAACGCCGCCAGCGCGGTATCGGGCACGCCGTCGGCCGCGAACGTGCCCCCGGCCGGCACGCCGGCCAGCGCCAGCAGCAGCGGCAGGTATCCGTCGCGCGGGCCGGCCACGAGGTGTTCGACCCGGTATTTCTGCCACGCCCGATACCACAGCGCGAGCATGCGCGTGCTGAACATGTCGAGGAACGCGCGGGTGGCTCGCGCCTCCGGCCCGTCCGCCGGCAGCGCGAGGATGCGCTCCGTCACGTGCAGCGGCAGCGCCCCGTGCGCGCCCAGCAGGCCCATGAAGCTGGGCGTGAGGCGATAGCCGTCCGGCTCGCGCGCGGCCGCCTCGACCTGGCTGGGCGGGAACGCCAGCGCGACGCTGTTGGTAAAGCGCAGGTGGCGGGCGAGCGCGCGGTGCGCGGGAATGCCCTGCCCTTGCAGCGCCAGCAGCAGCAGGCGCACGGCCTGGACGAAGTCGAAGCGCTGGGGCTCGGCCAGCAGGCGGGCGATCAGGTCCATCCGCCGCCGCTCGTCCGCGGAGCGCAGGCGAGGATTTCGCGGCCGGTCTGGTGCGACACGACCTCCAGCCGGGTGAAGCAATTGAGCTGGCCGTGCAGGGCAAAATAATGGTCGAGCACCTGCACGAACGGATACAGGCCGGTGCCGGCGAAGGCGTCTTCGTCGACGGTGAGCCGGATGCCGATGCCGGGCGTGAGGCTGGCCACGGGCGCCGCGCCGATCCACGCGCGCACCGTACCGTGCTCCAGCCCGACGATGCCGGCGATCTGGCGCTGCGCCACCGGAGAGCGCGGCAGATCGTACAGCGCGAGCATCTTGCGGAAATCAATCAGGCCGGCCATCGCCAGCCCGGCATGGTTCAGCGCCAGATGGGCGATCAGGCGCCAGTGCGTGCCGCGCGCGCCGGCGAAGCGGCGGCTGGGCGTCGGTTTGCGCAACATGCGCACCGGGGCCAGGGCCGACAGCTCATCGCTGCGCAAGTCGCCCTGCGGCTGGCCGTACGGCAGGCGCGACGGCACATCGCGGTTGCTGCAGGTCAGTTCGGTGGACAGGGTCGCGCCGGCCGCGTCGAGCGGGCGGAAATCGCCGTCGACGAGGGCGATGCGCATCTCGTGGCCTGGGCTGATGCTCGCCGTCGCATGGTCGCGGCGCGCGATCCAGTGGTGCGTGCCGTTCGCGCTGCCATCGCCGCCGGGCGCGTACAGGGGCGCGAACGGCGTCACCGCGCCCTCGCGCACGAGACGGACCGCATCCACGCTGTGGATCTCGTACGCCCCCGCGTGGGCCCAATCGGCCAGCAGCGGGTAGTCGGCGCTCGTGTAGGCGAGTTGCAACGGTGCGCCGGCCTTGGGAAACAGATTGATGACGGGGGTGCAGCCGGGCAGCAGGTTGCGCGCGTCCAGTCCGGCCAGCAGGCGGGCCGCATCGGAATCGGGGGCGATGCCGGACAGCGCCACGTGCAGGGTGAAACGGCGGCAGCGCGGCGGCAGCAGGTCGCGCAGCGCGGCCAGGTCGACGTCGATGAAGTTGAATTTTTCCGGGTAACAGAAATACTCCGTCAGCAGGCGCGGCGCCGGATGCGAGCGCGCGGGATACGGCAGCATCGCGTCGTCATCGGCCAGGCCCGCCAACCGCAACGGCACGCGGTCCAGCGGCAGCCATCCCTTGTCGCCTTCCGGCTGCAGCCAGGCGAAGGCAGCGCGCAGGAACAGCGCATCGATGAGCGCGGCGCGCGTCGATGCCTCGCCGTCGGCGAACAACCGCAGCGCCGCCGGCAGGCGCTCGAACCCGAGCCCGGCGCGCGTCACCTCGATGGCGAGGCTGATGCCGCTGGCCGCCCCGCGCGGCGCGCGCAGCGCGCGCGGCACGTCGAGCAGCGGGACGAACGCGAGCCGCGCCACCGCGAGCGGCGCCAGCAGCACATCGTAGACGGTGCGGAACAGGCACGGCGCGTCCGTGCCTGCACTGGTCCGGAGCATCGTGCCGCGCGCGAGCACGGACGGGTTGTCCGGCACCTCGGCGGGCGTCCGGCAGCCCACCTGCACGACGGAATACGACGGCAGCGGTCGCAGGTAATGGGGATACAGGCTGTCCAGCAAGGCTTCCGTGAACTTGGGATAGTCGTCGTCGAGACGCTTGTTGATGCGGGCGGACAGCAACGCGACGGATTGGATGAGACGCGCCACGCCGGGATCGTCCCACGTCTCGCCGCTCACGTGCAGGTCGCCGGCCAGCTTCGGGTAGCGGGCGCGGAATTCGCGCGCGAACTGGCCGAACAGTCCCAGCTCTTCCTCGTAGTAGCGCAGCAGCTCGTCCATGGCTCCCCATCGTTGCCCAAGGCCAAGATGTATGCTCCCACCCGGCGGAACAGCCTATCTTGAGTACAATCAACGCAGTCCAATCGACAGGAGAACCGCAGTGACCGACCTGAACCAATTCCTCATCACGCAACGATGGCCCGCACAGTACCCCGACCGCCTGCAGCTGTATTCGCTGCCCACGCCGAACGGCGTCAAGGTGTCGATCATGCTCGAAGAGGTCAAGCTGCCGTATGAGGTACACCGCATCGCGTTCGACAAGAACGAGCAGACCACGCCGGAATTCATGTCGCTGAACCCGAACAACAAGATCCCCGCGATCATCGACCCGAACGGCCCGGGCGGCAAGCCGCTGGCGCTGTTCGAGTCCGGCGCGATCCTGCTGTACCTGGCGGAGAAGACCGGCCAGCTGCTGCCCGCGGATCCGGCCCGGCGCTACGAGACCATCCAGTGGCTGATGTTCCAGATGGGCGGCATCGGTCCGATGTTCGGCCAGCTGGGGTTCTTCCACAAGTTCGCCGGCCGCGAGTACGAGGACAAGCGCCCGCGCGACCGCTATGTGCACGAGGTGAAGCGCCTGCTGGGCGTGCTGGACGTGCACCTGAAGGGCCGCGACTGGATCATGGGCGACGAGTACACGATCGCCGACATCGCGACCTTCCCGTGGGTGAACAACCTGGTCGGTTTCTACGACGCGGGCGAGATCGTCGGCTTCGACCGCTTCCCGGAAGTGGGCCGCGTGCTGGAAGCGTTCCGCGCCCGCCCGGCCGTCGCCGAAGGGCTGCAGATTCCGCGCGCGGAGGCAGCGTAAGCGTCAGGACAGCGTGCGCAGGTCGGCGATCACCTCGGCGCCGAAGCCGGCGCCGAGCAGGTAGTCGACCAGGTGCTCGGCGCATTCGTCCGGGTCGAGGAGCGCGCCCGTCTTCTTGAGGTCGACGAAGCGCTGGCGCATGGGGAAGCGATCCTCGGGCACGGCGCGGATTTCGGCCTGCATGCCCGTGTCGATGACGCCGGGCGCCAGGCTGCAGATGCGCACGCCCCGTTCGCGGTCCAGCGCGACGGCGCGCGCGTGGTGGTCCAGCGCGGCCTTGGTGGCGCAGTAGACGCTCCAGCCCGGGTAAGCGTTGCGGCCCGCGCCGCTGGAAATGTGCAGGATGCGCCGCTGCGCGCCGTCGCTGGCGCGCACGACCGCCGCCGCCAATGCCATCGGCGCCGCCACGTTCAGCTGCACGGCCCGCAGCACGGCCTGCGGATCCTGGGCGTCCAAGGGGCCGACGGGGCTGACCATGCCCGCATTGTTGAGCAGCAGGACGGCGCCCGTGCCGTCCAGGTAATCGCCGAGGGCGCCGCCCGCCAGCCAGCCGGACAGCGCGACGCTGTCGGCGAGGTCGAGTTCGATCTCCTCGAGGAGGTCGGGATACGCGTCCGCCAGCCCGGGCGCTCGGGTGCGCGCGAGGCCGAGCACGGGTACGCCGCGCGCCAGCAGGTTGCCGGCCAGCGCGGCGCCGAGGCCCCTGGTGTGGCCCGTGATGATCGCTTTCATGATGGTCTCCGCTGGTGCCCGTACAGGAAATGTTAACCTAAGGTCGTGGCGCAGGCCAATCGTGCGCGTGGCCGGCGTGACGATCTCGATCGCCGATCCTGGACGGCCAGGCTCAGCGTACCGGTGCCGGGACCGGGGCCAGCACGGGGTTGTCGCCGCGGTTGCGCGCCCCTGCCTTGTGCACCATCGTGTAAGCGTAGTCGACGCCCATGCCGTACGCGCCCGAGTGTTCGGTAACCATCTGCATGACGGCATCGTAGGTATCGCGGTGCGCCCAGTCGCGCTGCCATTCGAGCAGGACCTGCTGCCACGTCACGGGCACGACGCCGGCCTGCACCATGCGCTGCATCGCGAAGTCGTGCGCATCCTTCGACGTGCCGCCCGAGCATCGGCCACCATATAGATCTCGTACTCGCCTTCCAGCATCGCGGACAGCGCGAAGGTCGTGTTGCACACCTCGGTCCACAGGCCGGCGACGATGACCTTCTTACGGCCGTTCGCGGCCAGCGCGTCGCGCACCTTGCGGTCGTCCCAGGAATTCATCGACGTGCGTTCGAGGATGGCTTTGCCCGGGAAAACGTCCAGGATTTCAGGATAAGTCCGGCCGGAGAAAGAGTCGCCCTCGACGGTGGTGATCACGGTCGGGATGTCGAATGCCCTGGCCGCCTTGGCCAGGCCGACCACGTTGTTCTTCAGGGTCTGGCGGTCGATCGACTACACGCCGAAGGCCATCTGCGGCTGGTGGTCGATGATGATCAGTTGCGAGTTTTGCGGAGTCAGGACGCGAGCTTGGCGTTGGTCGTGGTGATCTCCAACATCATCGGTTGTCGATATCCGCATCGGACATTTCGAAAGCCTTGTTCGCTGCGATGGAGTCATTATGCTCGGCCGTCCGACGATAAAAAAACGAGAAAATCACACGCCTTTCATCGATTTTTTCGAACGAGCTGCCGGCGGGCCGGCAGCCGTGGATCGGGATCAGTCCGTGATCCATTTGTATTGCACGGTGGACCAGCCGGGCACGCCGTCGCCCTCTTTTGCTGCAGTGCCTGCCGCTGTGCCGAATTTGCACGTATAGCTGGCACGCAGCGAGGCCTTGTCCAGCGCGCGGTGGCCGCTGGACTCGACCACCTTGGCTTGTTTGACCGAGCCGTCGGCATCGACCAGCACGGCCAGGCGCACGGTACCCTGGAGCTCTTCATCCTTCCAGTCCGTCGTGTAGACGGGCGTGCTGCAGCTGGCGGGTTTCAGGCGCGCGGCGGGTTCGGCGGCGTGGGCGGCGAACGCGGCGAACGACAGGACAGAAGCGATAGCAACAACGTGACGTTTCCCGATCATGATGAGCTCCGGTAGGTTGGGTAGAAAATAGCGCTGGTACGAATCCAATATAGTGCGCTGCAACATAGTTGGAAAATTTATTGTTCGAATGACAGTCATCCGTATTGCGGATAATGGTGCCGTGCCCGTGCCATTGTTAATGGAAATGGAATTCTCAAGCCATACTCCAGTAGATTATCTTCTCGCCGAAATCAATCATCATGACCTCACTGTCAACCAACAAGGAGGTCACCATGAACACCCAACCCACCCGCGTCGCACTGGTCACCGGCGCCTCGCGCGGCATCGGCGCCGCCGTCGCCAAACGCCTCGCCGCCGACGGATTCGCCGTCGCCGTCAACTACGCCGGCAATGAAGCGGCCGCCAACGCCACCGTCGCCGCGATCGAGCAGGCCGGCGGCCGCGCCTTCGCCGTGCGCGCCGACGTCGCCAGCGCGGCCGACGTGAAAGCGATGTTCGCGACGGTCGAGGCCACGCTCGGCCGCGTCGACGTCCTCGTCAACAATGCCGGCATTCTGCCGTACGTGACGATCGCCGAAACGACCGACGAACAGTTCGAACGCACGATGGCCATCAACGTCACCGGCACGTTCAACACGATGCGCGAGGCGGCCACGCGCCTGAACGACGGCGGGCGCATCGTCAATTTTTCGACGAGCGTGCTGCACATGGCGCCGCCGACCTATGGCGTGTACGTCGCCAGCAAGGGGGCCGTCGAAGCGCTGACCCGCGTGTTCGCGAAAGAGCTGCGCGGCCGCGGCATCACGTGCAATGCCGTGGCGCCGGGCCCCGTCGCGACGGAGCTGTTCCTGAACGGGAAGACGGACGAGCAGATCCGCCAGATCGCCAACACCGCGCCGCTGGAACGCCTGGGCCAGCCGGACGACATCGCCGGCGTCGTGTCGTTCCTGGTGGGTGCGGACGGCGGCTGGGTCAACGGCCAGGTGCTGCGCGCCAACGGCGGCATGGCGTAAGGACAAGGGGACCGACATGGACAAGGCCATCATCCTCATCACGGGCGCCGGCAGCGGCATCGGCAAGCTGTCGGCGCGGGCGCTGGCCCTGGCCGGCCACACGGTCTATGCGACGATGCGCGACGTCGATGGCCGCAACAAGGCCCGCGCCCATGAAGCGCGCGACTGGGCGAGAACGCACGGCGCCGACCTGCGGCCGCTCGAACTGGACGTGCTGTCGCAGGCATCGTGCGACGCGGCCGTGGCGACCGTCGTCGCGGAACAGGGCCGGCTGGACGTCGTCGTGCAGAACGCCGGCCACCTCGTCGTCGGGCCGGCGGAAGCCTTCACGGCGGAAGAAGTCGCGCAAGTGCTGGACACGAACGTCCTCGGCGCCCAGCGCGTGCTGCGGGCCGCCCTGCCCCGGCTGCGCAGCCGGGAAGCGGGCCTCTTGCTGTGGATCTCGAGCACGACGACGAAGGGCGGCTTCCCGCCGTTCCTCGGCCCGTACGGCGCGGCGAAGGCGGCGATGGATTCGCTCGCGGTGTCGCTGTCGTACGAAGTGGCGCGCTTCGGCATCGAGACGGCGATCATGGTGCCCGGCGCGTTCACGCGCGGCACCGATCACTTCCCCAGCGCCGGCAAGCCGGCCGACGCGGCGCGTGCGGCCGAATACGCCCGCTACGACGGGCTGCTGGACCAGGTGGGCGAACGCCTCGACGCCTTGACGCCGCCTGACGCGGATCCGCAGGCGGTGGCTGATGAACTGGTGCGCATCGTCGGCCTGCCGCGCGGACAGCGGCCGTTCCGCACGGTGGTCGATTTCGTCGGCGACGGCGCGCGCGAAGTGCTGGAGGTGGCGGAAGCCGTGCGCGTGGATTTCGCGCGCCGCATCGGCATCGCCGACCTGCTTCGCCCCACCGTATAATCGGGGGTCAACGTCAGGAGGTGGCACGCATGTCGACGCAGATGGACCGGTTTCAGGAGATGCAGATTTTCGTCCGCATCGTCGAACGCCGCAGCTTCACGCAGGCCGCCGAGGACCTCCTGATTCCGCGCGCCACCGCCACCAACGCCATCAAGCGGCTGGAAAACCGCCTCGGCACGCGGCTGCTGGAACGGACCACGCGCGCCGTCGCGCCCACGCAGGACGGTGCCGCGTACTACGAACGGTGCGTGCGCCTGCTGGCCGACCTCGATGAAGCGGAAGATGCGTTCCGCGGCAGCGAGCCGGCCGGCCTGTTGCGCGTGAACCTGCAACCGACGCTGGCGCGGTACTTCGTCTTTCCCGCGCTGCCCGCCTTCCTCGCGCGCTACCCGCGCATCCAGCTGCACGTGGGCGAGGACGACCGCCTCGTCGATCTGGTGCGCGAAGGCGTCGACTGCGTCTTGCGCGCGGGCCAGCTGCACGACTCGTCGATGGTCGCGCGGCGCGCGGCCGACCTGGAACAGGTGACGGTGGCAAGTCCCGCCTATCTCGACCGCTTCGGCACGCCCGCCGCGCTCGCGGACCTCGTGCGCCACCAGGCCGTCCACTACGTGTCGACGGCGACGGGCCGGCCGTATCCGCTGGAATTCATGACCGACACCGGCCTGAAACTGGCGACGCCGCCCGGCGTCGTCTCCGTCACCGGCACGGAAGCCTACACGGCGGCCGCCCTCGCCGGCCTGGGCCTCGTGCAGGTGCCGCGCTACCGCATCGCCGAACCGCTCGCGCACGGGCAGCTCGTCGAAGTGCTCGAGGACAGCCCGCCGCCGACGATCCCCGTCTCCGTGCTGTATCCGCAGGCGCGCCAGCTGTCGGCGCGCGTGCGCGTGTTCACGGACTGGCTCGTGGAGCGGTTCCGTTCGGAATAAGAGTTCCCGAAGTCAACACCGCACCAAGCTCGTGCCTCAGCTTTCCTGTCCGTGGCAGAATGTGTCATAAAACATCCGGAACAAGACACCTATGCAGACCCCATCCATACCGCTCGACGAAGCGCGCCGGCTGACGGCGCTGCACGCCACCCGCCTCCTCCACAGCGCCCCCGAGGACGCCTTCGACCGCATCACCCGCATGGCCAGCCGCTTGTTGAAGATGCCGATCGCGCTCGTATCGCTGGTCGACAAGGAGGACCAATGGTTCAAGTCGCGCTGCGGCACCGACATGACGGGCACGTCGCGCGAGATCTCGTTCTGCGGCCACGCGATCCTCGACCACGAGCCGCTGATCGTCCCCGACGCGACGAAGGACGTGCGCTTCGCGGACAACCCGATGGTCGTGAACCCGCCGTATATCCGGTTCTACGCGGGGGTGCAGCTGTACTCGATCGACCGGTTGCCGCTGGGGACCCTGTGCGTCCTCGACCGCGTGCCGCGCACGCTGTCCGACGAAGAACTCGACATCCTGCGCGACCTCGCGCGCATGACCGAGCAGCTGATCCACTTCCGCCAGCTGGCCACGGCCGCGCAGTCGCTGCATTCGCACGTCTACGTCGACAGCGCGAATCCCGACCTCGCCGCGGCCGCCGGCCAGGTCGAGTTCCTGCTCACGCACGACGCGCTGACGGGCCTTGCGACGCGCCAGGCGCTCGTGCAGGCCATCGCCGAGAATCTCGACAAGTGGAAGAAAAACGGCCAGCACACGCTCATCGCGACCATCAACATCGACAAGTTCAAGCGCCTCAACGAGCTGCTGGGCCACCACGCGGGCGACAAGGCGCTCATCGCGATCACGTGGAGCCTGCAGAA